>NZ_JBQSVY010000057.1:0-225 GCF_052446175.1 Halomonas sp. AOP43-D1-4 | reverse complement strand
GTTTGATCCTGCCCAGTAACTGTGGACACCTCTAGAATGTAATGCGCTACGATGAGGTGAACCATGGCAAGATCGACGACATCGATGAAGAAAAAATCTTATACCCGTTACTCAGATGCCTACCGTCAAGAAGCGTTAGCACTCGCTGATCGCATAGGCGTTGCCGCAGCGGCTCGTGAACTGGGAATACACGCCAGTCAGCTCTATCAATGGCGCTCTAAAGCT
>NZ_JBQSVY010000056.1:0-242 GCF_052446175.1 Halomonas sp. AOP43-D1-4 | reverse complement strand
ATGAAACAGATCACGATTTTTGGCATGGATAACTCTGGGCAGCGATCAGTAAATAGGTGTGCTTAATTTAATATCGGTACCAGCCGCCATTACTTTAGTATTAATCACAACAATCGAACAAGCTAACCGCAGTTTTGTCTATCTCTTGGCTTTATTAAGTAAGAGAAAGCCCCCTGCGCCAACCGCAACACAGGGGGCTATTTCATGCGTTAACTGATCTTACCCAGCAACAGTGGACACTC
>NZ_JBQSVY010000055.1:0-300 GCF_052446175.1 Halomonas sp. AOP43-D1-4 | reverse complement strand
GTCGATCAAGCCGACCACTTCATTGCTGACAAGGGCTATGATTCAGAGGGCATCCGTGACCATGCCAGGGCAGGGGGCATCAACCCGATCATCCCCAAAAGATCAAACAACAAGACGCCAAATCCGGAGTTTGACGCCTTTCTCTACAGGCATCGCCATTTGGTAGAAAACCTCTTTGCTCGGCTGAAACACTTTCGCAGCATTGCCACTCGCTTTGAGAAACTGGCACGAAATTTCAAATCCATGGTTTACCTGGCGTGCACCTTCATTTGGTTGAAAATGAAATGAGGACACGCCCTA
>NZ_JBQSVY010000054.1:0-348 GCF_052446175.1 Halomonas sp. AOP43-D1-4 | reverse complement strand
TAGGGCGTGTCCTCATTTTGAAAGAAAGGCTGTCCCTCATTGATTTTCTGTGGGGTTATGCGACTCTTCTTAACAGAAGGGGAGTACAGCCATGACACGATATGTTTTGACCGATGACATTTGGGAACAGCTTCAAGTCACCATGAAAGCAAAGGGTTGCCACCGCTGGCCCAATGATCGAAATGTGATGGAAGCAATACTCTGGAAACTCCGAACCGGCGCTCCCTGGCGCGATGTTCCAAGTGAGTTTTGCCCCTGGAAAACGGCCTATAATCGCTTCAACCGCTGGGCCACCAAAGGACTGTGGGAGCAATTTTTTTTGAGCTACGAGGCGAAATTGATGCGGAG
>NZ_JBQSVY010000053.1:0-348 GCF_052446175.1 Halomonas sp. AOP43-D1-4 | reverse complement strand
TTAAGCCTCGTCGGGGCGCGGTGAAGACGATCACGCTAGACAATGGCTCGGAGTTTGCAGACCACGAGACGGTCGCAAAAGCGGTTAGCGCCTCCGTGTATTTCTGTGATCCTTACTGTTCAGGCCAGCGTGGGACAAACGAGAACACCAACGGCCTGATCAGGCAGTATTTTCCGAAAGGTACAGACTTCCGGAAGGTGACTAATGCAGAGCTGCGACGCGTTGTTCACAAGCTGAACGATAGACCCAGAAAGCGGCTGGGATATCGAACCCCAGCCCAGGTGTTTTTAGGAGAATATTCAGGAGCACTAGAAACCGCAGGTGCTGCACTTATTAGTTGAATTCAGG
>NZ_JBQSVY010000052.1:0-435 GCF_052446175.1 Halomonas sp. AOP43-D1-4 | reverse complement strand
CACCGCATTGGTTTTTATGTAGGTTTTTCGGTCTTTTTGCACTTAATAGTGGGCGCTCTCTGGTTAAGGCAGGATGCTGATTTTGTCGTGGCGACCAAAGCTACCGAAAGCGTTTCCATGAGCGTAGGGTTGCAGGCCGCTATGGCGGGGGAAGAGCAAAAGAGTGAGGCTACCCAGCCCGACACGGCTCAAGCGAAAGTACCTTCAGTCACAACGTCGGACTCGGCCCCTAAGGAGGCTCTTCAAGAGGTTGTCGATGAGCCTTTGTCAGAGCTTCCAGAGCCAGCAGAAGATAAGGCGCCCCCTCCTGTTGAGCGCAGAAGCCCAGAGGCTAAGGCTGATAAGCCCGTACCAGAACCAGAACCAGAGCCAGAGCCAGAACCAGAACCAGAACCAGAACCAGAACCAGAACCAGAACCAGAACCAGAACCAGAA
>NZ_JBQSVY010000051.1:0-533 GCF_052446175.1 Halomonas sp. AOP43-D1-4 | reverse complement strand
CGGTAAACGTCCACAATGAATTACCTGATCAGATCATAGAGCAAACGGTTTAAGCACGATCCCCTCTTGGGTCTGTAGCTCAGTTGGTTAGAGCGCACCCCTGATAAGGGTGAGGTCGGCAGTTCAAGTCTGCCCAGACCCACCAAATTTTATCCATATTTGCGTTATTTTATGACTCGCATAGCAGGCTATGCTTCGCCATAAAATGCCTTGTGATGAATAAAATTCCGAGAGGTAAGTGTCTAAAATGGGGCCATAGCTCAGCTGGGAGAGCGCCTGCCTTGCACGCAGGAGGTCAGCGGTTCGATCCCGCTTGGCTCCACCATTATGTTGGTTTTTATCCAACGCCGTTTGTTTGTTTTGTGACCATTGATAAGTCGCACGTTTTTAGACGTCGCTTTATCACTGTTCATTGAACAGTCGCTCTTTAACAATGTATATCATGCTGACATTAACGTTTTTTTAAAACGTTGATACGTAATTGTTGTGTGATACGTCTCAAGCGTATCCGGCAATCGTTGTCATTGCGAACC
>NZ_JBQSVY010000050.1:0-569 GCF_052446175.1 Halomonas sp. AOP43-D1-4 | reverse complement strand
ATACTGTTTCTTTTTATGAAGGGGACGTTTATGTAAGTTGATTTGATAATAAATAAGCTATAGTTTGCCTGAAGTGTGGTTTAACTATTAATAAGATGAGGAAGAGTAGTATGCGACGTTTTTCCAAGCCTTGTTTAGCAGGTTTTTGCCTATCGGCGATCAGTATTGCCCTCGCGCCCACAGTGGCCGCATGTACCTCCCTTCTTTATAGCGACGCAAATGATAAATTTTATGCGGGCCGCACCATGGAACTGCCCATGGAGCTACCTTATAAAGTGTCCTACTTTCCAGCAGGCACTAGCTTTGGCTCGCAGGCTGATAAACATCACGTGCTGGATTTTACCGGCCAAAACGCCTTTGTTGCCGTTACGGTGCCGGACCCCGTATCAAAAGATTTAAAAGTAGCTGAAGGCGTTAACGACAAGGGATTGACGTTTGGCTTGCTGGCGTATGCCAGCACCGAAGGCCCCGCCGATATGGTTAACAATACGCAGGCGGTGCTGGCAGCTATCGACCTCGGCGCTTGGGCGCTTTCTCAGTTTTCTACCGTTGACGAAGTAAAGCAGGCG
>NZ_JBQSVY010000049.1:0-754 GCF_052446175.1 Halomonas sp. AOP43-D1-4 | reverse complement strand
GTAAACGGACCATGGCTCTCTGCGTTAGTTCTGCCGTTACCTTTGGCAGACGTGCCGCCAACAAGTAGCCGCTTCGTCGCTCTACCAACGTCACTATCCCCGCTTGCTTGTGCCCATAAAGCACCGTGTCGCCTTCCCAGTGACCGATGGTGAGGCGTTTTTCGATAGCAGGTGGCCGATGCTCTATCCCCACACGCTTAGGAATCTTGCCTAGTCCTGCACTTTTGGCATGGGCACGATGTTTACTGCGACGCTTGGGCTGGCGGAGGTGTCGCCACAAATCGCCACCCTTGGCCTTATCGTCCCAGATCAGCGAATAGACCCATTGATGACTAACTCCTATCCCCGTCAACGGCGCCATAAAACCGCTAATCTGCTCTGGACTCCACTCTTCTCTAAGCCTGTCAGCTACGGCATTGATCAGGCTAGGGAGTTGCTTTGTCCACTTCCAGGCGGAGCGGCGTCTCTGATCGCTGTAACGCTGCGCTTGTGCGGGTTCATATCCCTTGGCACCCGAATTACGTCTCAGCTCACGGCTCACGGTACTGCTGTGAATGCCAAGCTGTTGAGCAATCTGACGTTGGCTCAATCCTACATCCCTATGGGCAAAAATTTGATATCGTTGTGCCTGGGTCAGTTGTCGGTATCCCATACTCTGCTTCACTTTGGTCGGTAAGGCGGAGAGGGTACCGCTGCTGGCCCTCCTGCCTCTACCGTATGATCCAAAGTGCTGCAGTTATTCTATGAATTCAGG
>NZ_JBQSVY010000048.1:0-780 GCF_052446175.1 Halomonas sp. AOP43-D1-4 | reverse complement strand
CCCCGTTACACTGAAGAATTCAAAATCGAAGCCGTTAAACAGGTGGTAGAGCGTGGCCATCGAGTTGCCGAGGTCGCTGAGCGTTTGGGCGTGTCAGGCCACAGCTTGTACCACTGGATCAAGCGCTACGATAAGCCGGTAGAACAACGGCAAGAAGACGATGATCTCCAAGCTGAAAACCGTCGTTTAAAGGCTGAATTAAAACGCGTGTCAGAAGAGCGAGATATATTAAAAAAGGCCACCGCGTACTTCGCCAGAGAGTCCGACTGAGGTACGCGTTTATTCAAAAGCATGCGAGTCAATATCCGGTACGGCGCTTGTGCCGCATGATGGCCGTGCATCCTAGTGGCTACTATGCATGGTGTAAAAAAGCACTGTCTAATCGAGACCGGGATGATCAGCGTCTATTGGGATTGATCAAGCATGCGTGGCTTGAAAGTGGCGGTGTATATGGCTATCGCAAGGTCTATCAGGATTTGCGTGAGGCTGGCGAAGCCTGCGGTAAGCACCGAGTGGCCCGCCTGATGCGTAGGGAAGGTTTACGCTCTCAGACGGGCTATCGACGACGCCCTGGCTGCTATGGCGGCGGAAAACCGGCTGTTGTATCACCCAACCATTTAGACCGTCAGTTTGAAGTAACAGCGCCCAATGTTGCTTGGGTGACAGATATTACGTACATCCGAACGTACGAAGGCTGGCTTTACTTAGCGGTGGTGATCGACCTGTTTTCCCGTCAAGTGGTTGGCTGGTCGATGAAGTCTCGTATGACGACGGAGTTAG
>NZ_JBQSVY010000047.1:0-794 GCF_052446175.1 Halomonas sp. AOP43-D1-4 | reverse complement strand
TTCAACTTGCAAGCCAACGTGCCTTTGAGCGGCTGGGGGCTAAAAATGATGGTGTTATACGTGGGCACAAACTACGCTGCGATGGCACTATCTGCGACACGGTTATACAGCGTGCACACGGGGGAGTGGTCAGAAGTGCGCGCGCATCTCAACTACTTATTGAGCAGATCGCACAGTTAATCAATAAGGCACTAGCTCATTAGAGGCTGCCTGTACACTTATCGGAGGAAAAACGCTGACTGCATACTCTAATTCTATCGTTAATGCGGTTTTGGCCATTCCCTTCCTCATTGGTAAGAATAAATAACATAGAGAGTGATATAAGCGTTTGATTAAAATATTTATTAATCAAGTATGTATCGAGATGTATGAGTATCAGGTTTTGTTACTGGCGATTACCCTACATGCGATGCAAGAAAATTGATAAAGTACACGAATTTTTAACGTGTAGTTAAGTTTCTATTTGCTTCTAATGGAATCAATAGGTAGAGTTAATTTGATGGCTGCATGATCTCGCCGGATGTGTCGTTACATTCATTGGGGATATGTAGCTAAGTGTATGGTCAATGTTATTTCAATCAGCCACAGACTGTAGGGTTAAGTTTAGATAATGAAAATAGATAACTTGCGGATAAGAAACTTTAGAACTATTGGGAAAGAACAAACAATTGATCTTGCCAAGGGGCTTACTATTGTTGGGCCGAATAGCAGTGGTAAAACTAACATACTCAAAGCTATAGAAATTATTTTTACTGGTTTTGAAAATAAATTGGGGTATGAAATAAAAAGCGATA
>NZ_JBQSVY010000046.1:0-865 GCF_052446175.1 Halomonas sp. AOP43-D1-4 | reverse complement strand
ATCGCTCTGAAACTGCTCGCTAATTTTTCGTAGCGCGTTGCAAATCGACGTAACTCTTTAAGCCATCCAAAGCAGCGTTCTACCGCGTTTCTCTGGCGGTATCTGTGCTGATCAAAACGCCTCGGCAAACCAGGGCGTGTCTTGCGATGCATTTGACGTTGCGCAATAACGGGTTTTATACCGTGCCTGTCACAGTAACGGCGCAGTTCATCACTGTCATATCCTTTATCAGCGACCACGTAGCGGCTACGTTTGCGAGGCCTTCCAACACGGCCTGGTAGATAAACACTCTCCAGCGTCGAGATGAAATGTCGAGAATCAGCCTGCTGTCCTGGAGACAGGGTAAATGCCAGCGGCCAACCATGGGAATCACATACCAGGTGGATTTTTGTCGTTAAACCACCACGACTACGCCCCAATGCGTGATCTACCGGTTCTTCTGAGCCCCCTTTTTGCCGCCTCCTGCGGCAGCGCGGGTGGCACGTATCGAGGTCGAATCAATCATCCACGTATCCAGATCCATCAGTCCATCTTCACGCAGCCTGAGCTGTAAGCGAGAAAGGATAGCTTCAAACGTGCCATCATCCCGCCATTTTCGAAAGCGCTCATAGGCAGTTGACCAGGGACCATACCGCTCGGGTAGATCTCGCCATTTGGCACCAGAACAGAGCACCCAGAAAATACCATTGAGGACCTGCCGGTCATCCCGCCGGGGCCTGCCCATCACCTGAGTTGGCGACACAATATCTGTAATCTGCGCCCAGTTCTCATTGGATATCTCGTACCGGCCAACCATAATTCATTTCCCCCTATGCTTCTATTGCATGGGAAAACTTAGCAGATATCACTTTTCGTACAAAACCTA
>NZ_JBQSVY010000045.1:0-997 GCF_052446175.1 Halomonas sp. AOP43-D1-4 | reverse complement strand
TCCGAGTTTCTGACCAAACCACGTTTGCATTGAAAAAATGGCTTTTATAGCTACCAGACCACTCCAACGCATAACCAAGGTAATCCGTCTCTCCATCGTTAGACATCGTATAGTAATCATTGCCATCACGATCCGTAAGTTTTTCGCTGCGAGAGAACTGATCGCGGTTTTCACGATACACGACTTTAGGGCGAAAGTGGCCATTCAGTGACGTTGGAATCGTCAGTGACGCCGTCAACTCGTCACTATAAGGGGTCTGCAGGTTAGAGGAAGAGTAGTTGGTAACCGAGGGTTGAAAGTTACAGGCATCCCATTTGCCTGGTACTCCACCATAGCTGTTATCGGGGGCGTTTTTCAACTGGCGCTCGTAGCAGGTGTGGACTGGAACTTGCTCATTAATCGCATACCCTACCATGTTTCTTCCAAAGTAGCGGTTAGCGCCTAGCGTTAAAAATGTATCAGGAACAAACTGCCAAGTGCCCGTCAGGCGGGGCGCCACGTTATGGTTGCCCAGAAAATCGTCATAGGAGTAACGCGTGCCTGCGCGAATATCTATATTTCCGTAAGTGTTTAGATATTCACCCCAAAGCGAATGATTATAAACACTTACCTCAGCATTAAACGGTTGATAGACCAAATCTCTTGAGGCGGCATTTAGGCCATTACAAGCAGGGTCACCGGGTGCACAGCTAAACTCTTCACTACCGGCAGAGCGGGATAAATAATAGTAGCGAGCTTCTTCATCACGACTCTTCTGTGCGTTGGAATAGTTTAATTCGCTCCCATAATTAAGTGTACCGCTTTGCAGGTAGGTAGAAAAATCTGTTTTCCACGTATAGTCCGTTTGTGTTTGATTAAGATTGCCCACCCCGCCTTCAAAGCAGTTGCGAGTTGTAAAGCACCAGTCAACTGAGTCCCCTCGCCATGCAATGCGTTGGTTCTTGGCATGGCGGCTTGAATTGTTGTGCATCAGAGAGAGTTTGCTTTCCCAACTGGT
>NZ_JBQSVY010000044.1:0-1006 GCF_052446175.1 Halomonas sp. AOP43-D1-4 | reverse complement strand
CAGCTTCAGCAAGACACATCTGAACGGGAGCGGTCGTTAGCAGAAGAAAACGCCCGATTGAAGCGCCAATTAGCCGAGGCAAATGAAGAGCTGGCCATCACAAAAAAGGCCGCGGTGTACTTTGCGAAGAGCCTGAAGTGAAGTACGCCTTTATCCATCGTCATCGTCAGGCATTCAGCGTTCAACGCATGTGCCATGTTATGGGGGTCGCCCGAAGTGGCTACTACGCTTGGCAGCAGCGCGAAGGAGTCCCGTCTCCAAGACGCAGCGAGCAAGCCATTCTCGATCAGCGTGTAGCTGATGCTTTTCACCAGCGTAAAGGCCGCTCAGGCGCCCCGAGATTAACCCTAGACCTGCACGATGATGGAGTGCTAATCAACCGTAAGACGGTCGCCGCCAGCTTACAGCGTCAGGGCTTGCGCGCTAAAGCAGCCCGTAAGTTTAAGGCCACCACCAACTCTCGGCATTCGCTGCCGGTGGCTCCTAATCTACTAGCGCAAAACTTCACGGCCTCAACTCCCAATCAAAAGTGGGTGGGTGATATCACCTATCTGGCGACGAGCGAAGGCTGGCTTTACCTAGCAGTACTCATTGATCTTTACTCTCGTAAAGTGGTCGGTTGGGCAATGAGTGAGCGCATGACGGCCGATCTTGTCTGTGACGCGCTACAGATGGCACTATGGAAACGCAAAATGCCCAAAGGCGTCATTGTCCACTCGGATCGAGGCAGTCAGTACTGTTCCACGCTTTACCGATCGCTGCTTACTCGGCATGAGCTTAAGTGCAGCATGAGCGCCAAAGGTAACTGTTATGATAATGCCTGTGCCGAAAGCTTCTTCCATAGCCTCAAGGTTGAAGCGATCCATGGAGAGCAATTTAAAACGCGAAGCGATATGAGACGTCAGGTGTTTGAATACATCGAACTCGACTACAACAAGCAACGGCGGCACAGTGCTATAGGGATGATCAGTCCTGAGGTCTTTGAATCTCGAATGATCGCTTAAAC
>NZ_JBQSVY010000043.1:0-1031 GCF_052446175.1 Halomonas sp. AOP43-D1-4 | reverse complement strand
CACAGAACCATGTCTCGGCGCTTACGTTTCGTTTCTTTAACACCTGACCAGCAACGTCTCTTAAATGAAGCCTACCAGTACGGCGAAAAGAGAGCGTTACGTCGTCGGGCTCACGCCATTCTGCTCAACCACAAAGGCCATACGATTAACCAGGTTCGCGATATTATCGGGGTTAAGCGCGATACGGTATCGACGTGGTTATCCCAATGGGAAGCAGACGGTATTGAAGGTCTTCAAGACAAGCCTCGCGAAGGACGCCCCCATCTTCTCAGCGAGAGTGATCTTGCTGTGTTAGAGCAATTGGTTGAAGAGTATCCCCATCAACTGCCTGTCCTCCATGCCAGGTTTCAAGAGAAGACAGGTAACGTCGTCAGCCAGGACACGTTGCGGCGCGCGTTAAAAAAAAGGCTATAGCTGTAAGCGGATACGCCGCTCATTGAGGGCACCGCGTGACGAAACAGATTTCCGCCATACGCAAGAGATGATCAATGTATTGAAGGAGTGGGAAGATGATGGTAAGTGCGATCTCTATTTCTTTGATGAGGCCGGTTTCTCGCAATCATCGTCACTACCTTATGCATGGAGCCCGATAGCCAAGCCTTGGGAAGTCACTGCCTACCCACATAGCAAACGGCTGAATGTACTGGGCTTTCTCACCAGAAAAGGTGAGTTTTTTCACCACATGACCACCGACTCTGTGACCACTGAGACCGTTATAGAAGCCTTTGATCAGTTTGCGGCACATAAAGACCCTGACTCCTTCACCGTCGTGATACTGGATAATGCCAGAATGCACCGTTCCAGGGCATTTCAGCGCAAACTTCTTGATTGGATGGCACATCGCATTCACTTGGTCTATTTGTCGCCGTATTCGCCGGAGCTGAACCTGATCGAAATCCTTTGGCGCGAAATCAAATACCGGTGGCTACCGTTAACAGCCTACAGTTCGTTCGATAAGCTTTGTGACGCGGTCAAAAACGTATGCAATGGTTACGGCACTGATTACTCAATAACTTTTGCGTAACCACTTA
>NZ_JBQSVY010000042.1:0-1155 GCF_052446175.1 Halomonas sp. AOP43-D1-4 | reverse complement strand
ATGCGCATCACGTAACCAGTTTTCCAAATACTGGGTTTCCAGAGACAGGGTTTCCATCGTGCTGACTCCTTTTAAATAACTGAGTTATGTATAACGACTTATTTTGACGGATCAATCTGCTCTTTCTGAGCGCCCGATTTCTCCTTTGCCATGCCGAGCGTAGGCGCCTGGCCTTCCGGCTCTGGCTGTTGGCGTGCCGTGAATTCGCTACGACCGTCAAATGAGGGGCCTTCCGCCCAGCGGCCTTTCGGCGCTTCTTTATCCAGCAAGGTATTGAGGTAGTAGTACGAATGCTGCATGGCTTCGTGATCTTCAGGGGTAGCGTTCGGTATCGGAAGGTGTGCTCCAAGTCCGCCTAACTCTTCAATGACGGCTAACCACTGCTGCTGGTGGTAGGTATCACGCGCAATCAGAAAAGAGAGGAAGTCTTTCATGCCATGGTCGTCCGTCCAATTATAAAGACGCGATGCCAATACTCGACCACTTGCCTCCGCGGTCACGTTAGCGAGCATATCTGCCGCCACATTACCCGTGGCATAGATGTGGCTCATATCGAATGGCACGCCATTAGCATTGACCGGCATGGCAGAAAGCCCAGATGACAACAGGTGGCGTGGGTTCGCTCCGCCTAGAATGGCATTCATGACGGGATCTTCTGCGGTAGCCTCCTGGTAAGAGACGGGCGCACCTTCCAGGTTAAGCGCAACCGCATGACCAAGCATTTCGACATGCGCAAGCTCTTCTGTAGCCGTCGACATAAGAAGATCGCGAATGCGATCATCGCCCCGCGCTCCCATTGCCTGGAAGAAATATTGCATTGCTACCCGGATTTCCCCTTCTACCCCACCGATAGCCTGTTGGAGCAACATGGCAAATTCAGGATTAGGTTTATCGACTTTAACCGGATATTGCAGCTTTGCTGAATGGTGGAACATAGTACAGCCTCCTGGATTAACTGCCAGGAAGAAAACTTCCTGGCAGCAGACTTAAACGTTACGCAGTACCAGCCTCATTACTAACGGTTCCTTCTAAACAAAGCGCTTCCTTGCGAGCCTATCAAATGAAATATCCGATCGCGTTTAGTTAAGTATTGAAGGCCTCTGTACACTCCCCTTTAAGCAGCAACTTGCTTAGATGCTATTACTGACGCCCTTC
>NZ_JBQSVY010000041.1:0-1258 GCF_052446175.1 Halomonas sp. AOP43-D1-4 | reverse complement strand
TGTGATCTTGCCCAGTAACGATGGACACCTCAAGAATGTAATACACTGCAACGAGGTGAACCATGGCAAGATCGACGACATCAATGAAGAAAAAATCCTATACCCGTTACTCAGATACCTATCGGCAAGAAGCGTTAGCGCTTGCTGATCGCATAGGCGTTGCCGCAGCGGCTCGTGAACTGGGCATACACTCGAGTCAGCTTTATCAGTGGCGTTCTAAGGTTCAGCAACAGCAAGATACATCTGAGCGAGAGCGGTCGCTGGCAGAAGAAAACGTTCGTCTGAAGCGGCAATTAGCCGAAGCCAATGAGGAGCTGGCTATCACAAAAAAGGCCGCGGTGTACTTTGCGAAGAGCCTGAAGTGAAGTACGCCTTTATCCATCGTCATCGCCAGGCTTTCAGTGTTCAGCGCATGTGCCATGTTGTTGGGGTCGCTCGAAGCGGCTACTACGCTTGGCGACAGCGCGAAGGAGGTCTGTCTCTAAAGCGCAGCCAGCAAGCCGTTCTCGATAAGCGTGTGGCTGCGGCGTTTCACCAACGTAAAGGCCGCTCAGGCGCCCCGAGATTAGCTCTAGACCTGCAAGATGACGGAATACCGGTGAATCGCAAGACCGTGGCTGCCAGCTTACAGCGACAAGGCCTGCGTGCTAAAGCTGCCCGTAAGTTCAAGGCCACCACAAACTCTCGACATTCGCTACCTGTTGCGCCAAACCTGCTAGAGCAAGACTTCAGGGCTTCAGCCCCTAATCAAAAGTGGGTGGGTGATATCACCTACTTGGCGACGGGTGAAGGTTGGCTTTATCTTGCTGTGCTAATTGATCTTTACTCTCGCAAAGTCGTTGGTTGGGCAATGAGCGAGCGTATGACGGCAGATCTTGTCTGTGATGCACTACAAATGGCGCTATGGAAACGTAAAATGCCAACAGGCGTGATCGTCCATTCAGATCGAGGTGGTCAGTACTGTTCGACGCTGTATCAGTCGCTACTGACGCGACATGAACTCAAGTGCAGTATGAGCGCGAAAGGCAACTGTTATGATAACGCCTGTGCCGAAAGCTTCTTTCACAGCCTCAAGGTGGAAGCGATCCACGGCGAGAACTTTAAAACGCGAGATATGATGAGACGCCAGGTGTTTGAATACATCGAACTGGACTACAACAAGCAACGACGGCACAGTGCTATAGGGATGATCAGCCCAGAGGCGTTTGAAGTCCGAATGATCGCTTAAACGAGTGTCCACTGTTGCTGGGTAAGATCA
>NZ_JBQSVY010000040.1:0-1270 GCF_052446175.1 Halomonas sp. AOP43-D1-4 | reverse complement strand
CTCCTCAAGCGAGAGCGGATGGTAATCCTCCCGAAAAATAATCGCGTTGATAAGTGGAATTTTGTAACCTGAAAAAACAGGAGATTTCACATGCGCAAGTCACGTTTTACTGACAGCCAGATCATGGCGATTTTGAAGCAGGCTGAGTCTGGTGTGCCTGTCCCTGAACTGTGTCGCGAGCACGGCATGAGCAGTGCCTCATTTTATAAATGGCGCTCCAGGTACGGTGGCATGGACACGTCCATGATGAAGCGCCTCAAGGAATTGGAAGATGAGAACCAGCGCCTCAAGAAGATGTATGCCGAAGAGCGGTTGAAGGCAGAGTTGCGCCAGGAAGCCCTTGAGGGAAAGTGGTAAAGCCATCTCAACGCCGCGAGATGGCAAAGAATGTCGTTGAGGCCGGTTGCTGCAGTATTCGGCTGGCTTGCCAGGTTTTTGGGATCAGTGAAACCTGTTACCGCTATCAGGCGAAGCTTGGCCATGAGAACGCCGTTATCGCTGACTGGCTGGTGCGCCTGACCCACAATCAGCGTAACTGGGGCTTTGGACTGTGTTATTTGTATCTGCGCAACGTGAAGGGCTTTGGTTGGAACCATAAGCGGATCTACCGAATTTATCGGGCATTGGAGCTGAACTTGCGCATCAAGCCAAAAAAGCGATTGGTGCGTGAAAAGCCAGCGCCACTGGTTGTACCCACTGCGCTGAATACCTGCTGGTCGATGGACTTCATGCATGATCAGTTGGCCAATGGCCGAAAGTACCGGTTGTTCAACGTGATCGATGATTACAATCGAGAAGGCCTGATCATCGATGCTGACTTCTCACTGCCAGCAGAGCGCGTGATACGCTCCTTAAACCAGTTGATCGAATGGCGTGGCCGACCCAAGGCCATTCGATGCGACAACGGCCCGGAATACATCAGTGGCAAACTAACCCGTTGGGCGAAGCAGAACGGCATTGAGTTGCTGCACATTCAACCTGGCAAGCCACAGCAGAATGCCTACATCGAACGCTACAACCGAACAGTCCGTTATGATTGGCTGAGCCATTATCTTTTCGGCTCGATCGCTGAAGTACAGGATTTTGCCACACGCTGGCTCTGGACGTACAACCACGAGCGACCGAATATGGCATTGGGCGGGATAACACCGAAACAGAAGGTGACAATGGCTGCCTAACCAACTCTACTTATCGCCCCGGTTATAAATGGGGGGATTACCGGATCAAGCGACAGATTTATTCGACACGGGAAGCGGCTAGACGCGACGTG
>NZ_JBQSVY010000039.1:0-1566 GCF_052446175.1 Halomonas sp. AOP43-D1-4 | reverse complement strand
CTAGCCTGGATTTCTCACGGGGTATAAAAGAAAGCGGCTGAAAGTGCTATGATTTCAAGAGCCTAACCAATCCATCAAGCACCAACAACCGCTTCCAAAATGGTACCTGAAAAACTGACCTTCTCGCCACTCTCACGCCGCCAAATTGAAGCCGATTTCTCTGGGGGCCACATCACCTCCGATGCTGGATTGCTCCTGCTTCGTGAAGTCGATAAGCAACATCGCCTGACGCACCGCTTGGCCTCCGTGCTTCATGATCCCCGCGCACCGGAACAGGTTCGTCACAAGCACGACACTCTGGTTCGTCAGCGAGTGTTCGGTGTCGCCGCGGGCTACGAAGATTTCAACGACCATGAGGCCCTACGCTATGATCAGGCGCTTCAGACAGCGCTCGGTGAAGATAATGCGCTGGCAGGCAAGTCTACGCTGTGCCGGAGTGAGCAGAACGCCGATCGACAAGCGATGGTGAAGGCCCATGAGGTGCTGTGGCACCACTTCATTGAACAGCATGACGCACCCCCGAAGGAGATCGTGCTGGACTTTGATGGCACCGATATCCCTGTGCACGGTGAGCAACCCGGGAAGTTCTTTAACCGCTATTACGATCACCACTGCTACTTCCCGCTGTATGTCTTCTGTGGCCGCCATCTACTAGTGAGCTATCTGCGCACCAGTGACCACAGCGACAGCCATCACAGCTGGGCCATTCTGGCGTTACTGGTGCGCTTTATCCGCCAGTACTGGCCCGATACACGCATCGTGTTACGGGGTGATAGCCACTTTTGCCGCCCTCGGATGCTGAACTGGTGTGATCGGCATCATATCGACTACATCGTGGGCATCGGCAAGAACAGTCGGCTGCTCAAGGAAGTGGACGTGCCCATGATGCTGGTGCGCAAGACCCAGTGGGAGGTGGGCGGGAAAGTGGCAGAGACGTTCCGCTTCCAATATCAAGCACACTCCTGGAAGTATCCACGCTGGGTGGTGGCCCGTCTGGAAGAAGGCGAACTGGGCTCTAATCCCCGGTTTATCATTAGTTCCCGTTATGACGATGGCTTCAAACTCTACTACGAGCAGTACTGCGCTCGGGGCGACATGGAGAACCGAATCAAGGATCAACAACTGAGCCTGTTTGCTGACCGGACCTCCAGTACGCACTGGTGGGCCAATCAGTGGCGGCTGATCTTATCGGGCTTCGCCTATACGCTGTTCGAGCGCTTACGCACTTACCTGAAGAAGACCCCTTTTGAGCGCATGAGCCCAAGCAACCTGAGGCTCAAACTCATCAAAGTGGGCGCGGTCATCATCCGCAATACGCGCCGAATCCGGGTGTTGATGAGTGACAGCTACCCCTATAAAGCGCAACTATCCGATCTCATCAGGCGGTTAGTACCGAGCTGAATGCGCGGGCGCCCCCGGCCCGACGCAATGGGGGAAAGGGGGAGGTGTGTCTGAACGACGGAAAGAGGCTAAAAAGCAGGCAGTTTAAACCGTACCAATCGGCTTTTAGTGGTATGACGGCTTGGAGGTGGTACTGGCTGAGGTGCTATGAGAAATCCGGGCTAG
>NZ_JBQSVY010000038.1:0-1729 GCF_052446175.1 Halomonas sp. AOP43-D1-4 | reverse complement strand
ATGACGCATCGTTTAAGGAGGTGATCCAGCCGCAGGTTCCCCTACGGCTACCTTGTTACGACTTCACCCCAGTCATGAACCACACCGTGGTGATCGCCCTCTTGCGTTAGGCTAACCACTTCTGGTGCAGTCCACTCCCATGGTGTGACGGGCGGTGTGTACAAGGCCCGGGAACGTATTCACCGTGACATTCTGATTCACGATTACTAGCGATTCCGACTTCACGGAGTCGAGTTGCAGACTCCGATCCGGACTGAGACCGGCTTTTCGGGATTGGCGCACTCTCGCGAGTTGGCAACCCTTTGTACCGGCCATTGTAGCACGTGTGTAGCCCTACCCGTAAGGGCCATGATGACTTGACGTCGTCCCCACCTTCCTCCGGTTTGTCACCGGCAGTCTCCTTAGAGTTCCCACCATTACGTGCTGGCAAATAAGGACAAGGGTTGCGCTCGTTACGGGACTTAACCCAACATTTCACAACACGAGCTGACGACAGCCATGCAGCACCTGTCTTACAGTTCCCGAAGGCACACCAGGATCTCTCCCGGCTTCTGTAGATGTCAAGGGTAGGTAAGGTTCTTCGCGTTGCATCGAATTAAACCACATGCTCCACCGCTTGTGCGGGCCCCCGTCAATTCATTTGAGTTTTAACCTTGCGGCCGTACTCCCCAGGCGGTCGACTTATCGCGTTAACTTCGCCACAAAGTGCGCTAGGCACCCAACGGCTGGTCGACATCGTTTACGGCGTGGACTACCAGGGTATCTAATCCTGTTTGCTACCCACGCTTTCGCACCTCAGTGTCAGTGTCAGTCCAGAAGGCCGCCTTCGCCACTGGTATTCCTCCCGATCTCTACGCATTTCACCGCTACACCGGGAATTCTACCTTCCTCTCCTGCACTCTAGCCTGACAGTTCCGGATGCCGTTCCCAGGTTGAGCCCGGGGCTTTCACAACCGGCTTATCAAGCCACCTACGCGCGCTTTACGCCCAGTAATTCCGATTAACGCTTGCACCCTCCGTATTACCGCGGCTGCTGGCACGGAGTTAGCCGGTGCTTCTTCTGCGAGTGATGTCTTTCCTGCCGGGTATTAACCGACAGGCGTTCTTCCTCGCTGAAAGTGCTTTACAACCCGAAGGCCTTCTTCACACACGCGGCATGGCTGGATCAGGCTTGCGCCCATTGTCCAATATTCCCCACTGCTGCCTCCCGTAGGAGTTCGGGCCGTGTCTCAGTCCCGATGTGGCTGATCATCCTCTCAAACCAGCTACGGATCGTTGCCTTGGTGAGCCATTACCTCACCAACCAGCTAATCCGACATAGGCTCATCCAATAGCGGGAGCCAAAGCCCCCTTTCTCCCGTAGGACGTATGCGGTATTAGCCTGAGTTTCCCCAGGTTATCCCCCACTATCGGGCAGATTCCTATGCATTACTCACCCGTCCGCCGCTCGTCAGCGGGAAGCAAGCTTCCCCTGTTACCGCTCGACTTGCATGTGTTAAGCCTGCCGCCAGCGTTCAATCTGAGCCATGATCAAACTCTTCAGTTTAAAATCAGTGTGATTCTTACTTGTCACTCGAAAGTGACAAAGGTGAATCAATCCTGGCTCAAGGTTCAAACGAATTTGAAGAATTCGAAAATTCTTCTTGTGCGCTTGCCTTGATATTTGGTGACTTGTCACCCTCATCGGCAAACGCCCACATGAATTACCTGATCAAATTGTTAAAGAGCT
>NZ_JBQSVY010000037.1:0-1783 GCF_052446175.1 Halomonas sp. AOP43-D1-4 | reverse complement strand
CTGGAATGTCTCCCAGCGAGATTTCAATGCGTTTGCACCAGGCTAAAGCTGAGCACTGGAGGCAGAGCGACAGGCATGGCTTTTCAATACACAATTGATTCCGCATCTCTTCGATGCATCGTAGGTTTCTTCGGCACTAATCGTGTTCAGGCTAGCAACGGCACAGTTGGTATCTATATCACCTGCCGGGGCGCAGCCCACACCAATACCGCCGACCAGAGTATCACCCACCCTTATTAACAGTAAGCGGGGGACCTCTCATGTTTTTACGTACTTTTTTGTAGAAACTGTTGCATTGTTAGGAGTCGACGTAGATCACGTTAACAATCTTCACTGGACCGCGTTGCTGGAGGCAATCATCTTGGGCGACGGGCACGCCCACCATCGGCAAATCGTAGAGTTGTTAGTTGAGGCAGGCGCTAATGTTAACCTAGCGGATGGAAACGGCGTGACGCCACTGCAGCATGCAAGCGGTGCTAACTATCAAGATATCGAAAAAATACTTATCGCTTCTGGCGCCCGCTAATGTATGGCCACCAGGTCGTTGGATGAAATCGGGCGGTTGCTTATGCAAGTATCTTTGGGTGCATAGGAAAACTGTGCATGTCGGTCGGCAAGTCTTTTTCCGTAGTTTCACGCTCGGTAGAGCATGTAATGCCCCAGCATTTCTTGCTTACGCTATGCCGTGAGCACATCGCTTTGCTTGTAATCTCGATACCGTAGCTAGTCGTCTGTCAAAATAAACCTTGCGAAGCTTACCTCTTGATTCGCACAGCTGCTCTAGAAACTGAGCAGCCTGGCATCCGCTAATTGATACGGTAACCAGCTGACCCTGCATTTCTCGTGAAAAGTCACCAACGACCTCAGTACCCGAAAGCATCGCCCTCTCGCTAGCTGATCGGAGACAAAGTCTATCGAGCAACTCTTATGCGGCCGATACAGCGCGTGCAACAGCAGTCACCTAGAGTTAAGTAACTTTAGTCCGTATTACCTTACGCTAACTTATATGAAAATAAACGATGACACACAAGATGTTTTAAACCTTGACGAGCCCATGTTGAGCCCTTTTTCTAGCCAGAGTTTTGAGCTGCCTGCCAATTATGCAGCTACTCGTGTAGGCCAGGTAGGGTATGGCTGGATTGATGACGATGGGATAATGCATCAAGTAAAGCAGGCCGTTAAACACGAGAGATTTATCATTGCTCAATGATCTTGTTGTTTTTGCGTATGTTTTAAATGCAGCATAGATCGTGGCCGACACAGCATTGTGCCACTTCCCAACGAAGCACCGCAAACAGGGATAAGAAGAGGGCTAGCGATATGCGGTGCTACTGAGTTTCTGGAATTTCACCTGGTACGCGGTATCTGACACTTTCTGCTTGCTGCTCTTCATAGCGTTTATTTTCATCGTCCGGCACAACGCCAAGTACGGTTTCTTTTGAGCCATCTGGCCAGGTATACGTCGTGCATCCCGCTAGCGACGCCATTGCTATTAACGCCAGAAAAGCCACTATCCCGGTGGTGAGACGATATTGCAGCATAAAATTACTCCCTGTATTACGTTGGATTAATGGAAAGGATACGGAGTTGTAGCAGTGACTATAGGGCTCATGTCAGCGGGTTGTAAATCGTCTTTTGTGTTGTGCGTACGAATAACCGTTTAAAAATAAATGTCTACACTGATATAGAGCGATAATACTGTATGGGGTGTGGGGGTATTTCGTTGGTTGACGATAGGCTTGGAGGAAAAGCCGGGGGGCTCTTGAGACAAGTTAGCCCTTAT
>NZ_JBQSVY010000036.1:0-2298 GCF_052446175.1 Halomonas sp. AOP43-D1-4 | reverse complement strand
GAACTACCTAAATTTCTAAATTCTGTTGCACTGGTTCGGTCGCGATATCTTCTGATTGCTCGGAATCCACTTGCAATGAGGAGGTATCCAAATCCAGTAGCGCTATAAGCTGCTCGGTTTCTCTAGGTATCTCAAACGATGTTGCGCCACGTGCACGCTCCGAAAAAACCATTTCTGGTCGGGCTTTTGCTGTTCCTGGCAGGAATATATTGACCACTTTTCTTTGGTATTTTGAAGCATATTCAACAGTGTGAGCTGTGCCGCTCTTTATTTTCCATTCAACTGGAATAACAAACTCAGAAAGGCCTGCCTGGATTCGATTTCGCCTCACAAAGTTCTCACCAGAATAAGATTGATGTGGCAGGTATTCTGTTATGACTGCCCCGCCATTCATCAAAATTTTCTCACGGATCTCTTGAGAGCCTTTGGGGTAATCAAGGAATATTCCATTTCCTAAAACCGCCACTGTGGGCAAGCCATACCTGAGAGACTCCTGATGAGCAACTTGGTCGATGCCAAAAGCGAGGCCAGATACTACCGTTCTCTCTGAATGTGCAAGTGTTGCGACAACGTAGCGAGCCAAGAACTCACCATCCTTTGAAGGCTTACGAGTGCCCACAACAGCAATTGGACGATTATAAAGGGTTCGAATATCCCCTTGGATAAATAGCCAGCGCGGCCCATCTTCAATTTCTTTAAGCCTGCCTGGGAACTCCTCCTGATCCCGAAAGACTAGCCGTGCTCTATATTTGGCCAGTTCCCTGGCTAGCTGAAGGCCAGCCTCCCAGACTCTATGCTGCCACTCTTCAGGACTTTCACCGTCCAGCAAAAGTGATACCTTCAGCTCTTTTTCAAGAACAGAAATCGGTGAATTTTTGAGAAAGTCTTTGAACCCTTTCCCGGGCAACATCAGACGAAATAGCGTCCAGTACCCAACACCTTTGATAGTCGATAGCGCAAGAAAAGCTACGACTTCATTACGCCAAAAATTGGCACCACGATCCATGCCTTACATTCCCAGTTAGCCGCTTTTTTCGTTATCCATAGTAGAGACTACTTGAATTCGGGTTCGCGCAGAAGAACCTGCCTACGCCAGTCGTACCTTTCACGTCACTTTTTCTTATTAAGCACGTACCCTGGATTCATAGAATAAGCGCAGCACTTTGGACCACAAGGTAGAGGCAGGAGGGCCAGCGCCGGTACCCTCTCTGCCTTACCTACCAAAGTGAAGCAGAGCATGGGATACCGACAACTGACCCAGATCCAACGATACCAAATTTTTGCCTATCTTGAGACCGGCATTAGCCAGCGAAAGATAGCTAAGGCCATTGGTGTCCATAGCAGCACCATTAGTCGCGAGATAAAGCGCAACGGTCTGACCAGTGGTTATGCGCCTGAACAGGCTCAATCGGCAAGTGATCAGCGCCGACGCACTGCCTGGAAAGTGACGAAGCGGCTGCCCAGCCTGATTCGCTGGGTCACTGACCAATTGATGGACGAATGGAGCCCTCAGCAAATCAGTGGCTTCATGGCCAATGCCAACGGGGCCTGCGTAAGCCATCAATGGATCTATGCGTTAATCTGGGACGACAAGAAGCACGGTGGAACATTATGGAAACGGCTCCGACTGCCACGCCAGCGGCGCTACCAGCGCCAATTGGCTAAGCGGGCGGGGTTAGGCAAAATCCCGCACCGAGTAGGCATTGAGCAGCGCCCTGCCAAGGTGGAAGAACGGCGCCATATCGGACATTGGGAAGGCGACACGGTGCTTAAGGGCCACAAAGAATCTGGACTGGTGACCCTGGTCGAAAGACGCAGTGGCTACCTCTTGGCAGCGCGGCTGCCAACAATCACCGCCACTAGAACGGCTCAGGCAATGACGCGGTTATTGGCACCACGCCGAGGGGCAGTGCACACCATCACTTTGGATAATGGGTCGGAATTCGCTGAGCACCGGAAAGTTGCCAAGGCCGTCTCGGCTAAGACCTATTTTTGCGACCCGTACCGCTCATGCCAGCGTGGTACTAATGAAAACACCAATGGTCTGATTAGGCAGTATTTTCCTAAAGGTACTGACTTCCGCAAAGTGACCAATGCCGAGCTACGAAGTGTCGTCAATAAGCTAAACGATAGACCAAGAAAGCGGCTGGGATACCGAACCCCAGCCCAGGTGTTCTTAGGTGAATACTCAGGAGCACTAGAAACCGCAGGTGCTGCACTTATTAGTTGAATCCAGGACTGAAGGTCATTCCACTGCAATTTAGAACTTTTGTATTCTTGGCAATGCCAGTAATGACC
>NZ_JBQSVY010000035.1:0-2413 GCF_052446175.1 Halomonas sp. AOP43-D1-4 | reverse complement strand
ATTTCGTCATTAGATATTCTTGTCGTATGAACAGACTTATTTTTCTTTAACTCTTCGCAAAGCTCATCAAAAACTCGACTTACTTTATCCATTGTCGCCGAACTAACAAAAGGATGCTGTCTAGCATTCTCCAAGTCACTCTTCAATGAAATGATTGATTTTGTGGTGTCATCATAAGATTTTTCTTGTTGATCAATTACGGATAAACGGTTGTTTAAGTACTCTTCTGCGGCCCTGTGTGGAAGCCAAACTCTATTTTTGATCTTCTCAAGGATACGCAGAAACTCACTTCTAGTTGTGTCTGAGTAGCGATACAAATTTAGTAGGATATTGGCATCGAAAACGAACAACGATGTGTCCCATATTTCTCTTAAGTGCCCTTCAGTCTCTTTGAAGTAGCCGGGAAATAGTTCCTTCATACTTTCTCCATCATTCAACGCCTCAATCAGCCGCCGCGTTAGCGGTCGGCTGCATTGATTTGCTAGGCTTTTCTACAACACTAGCGTGATGTTTGTTGCCCTCGCTCCATATGTAATAGGCATTTAAAAATGCAGCTAATAGCCCGATCAGCAAGACAAATATGGCAAGATATTTAGCCACTCTGTAATTAAGCTCGCCAGATTTAACGCGCTTCCATTCATGTTTTAGGAGCGGTTTACTTACCTCTCTCAAAGGCTCACAAGCCTTTCTCGCCTCTGATAATTCGTTTTTATGATAGTGCTCTCTCGTTTTATAAAGCGCTGACAAAAAGGCATCATTTAATTTTTTGCCTTTCGCATTTTTTTCACTGTCATTAATTCGAAAGATTATGTCGTTGTATGATTCGTTGACCCTTGCATATATTTCTTCAACATCTCGGGCCATCTCGAACTTATCTCGATTTTCTTCCAGTCGCGCTGAATGATGGATATACAGTGTTGATAGGTATGTAAGTGATGAAATATACCGCGCGATAGAATTTCTGAGCGAATTAATCCATTCCTGCCTAAATTCCGATATTTTATTTTCTTTTGATGCCACAAGATTTGTGAACGCGAAATATCCCGCAATTAGAGCAGCAAACATTGCTCCCAATAAAACAACAGCGTTTTTCCCAATTACTGCGTCCAATCTATTTTCCCCTCGAGAGCCTAACGCTGAGGTAACCGGCGCCGGAGCGTCAGCGAAGGGAACCAAAAGCGGTACGCTTTTGGCGTCCGGTTGACCGCCTGGTTATGTGGTTGATTCACGGGGTTTCAGGAGTCGATGCCGATTAAAGAATCGATGCCTTCATCCCTGATAGTCGCTTTGGCCTCATCCAGTGCTGCCGCATCTGTATCAAACTCGTCATCCCATACTGTGGAGTTATTGAATTCATCCACCACTTCGAGAATCCAGCCACCAGTATCACCACGGTAGATTTCCACTTTGACGGTTTTCCCGTCAGCTGTCAGTTCCTGGCAAAGTGGGCTCATTTCGACTTCAAAATCATCTTCCATTCACTATCTCCGAGGTGGAATCTTTGTACACATAACGCCTGCCATAACCGGCAGTAAAAAGCAGAGCGAAGCGGCGCTTTTTACTGTCCGCGTTAATGGCATTGTTATGTGCCATACACTACTCAGTAAAATTAATTACTGTACTTCAAAAACAAAACATCAGACTTACATCGATATGTTCTCTGATCTTTCGACCAATAAAACTCAGTATCTAACGCGTCAACATCTTGCGAAAGGGCGTCCAAATGGGATCGAATATTTTCTTCAAGAAAAACAACGTTTCTTTTCAGTTTCCAGCTAGCCGCCATATCGTTCTCATCCGTCAAAACCAGAAAAAAACGATTAGAGGCATCAAAACGAGCTTCGCCTTGATTCTCATAAAACCATTTCTTTAGTTCAGAGGGATTTCTTTCTGCCTCTCCAATTATTTGCTTTTTCTGATTGCTTAATTCTTCAACAAAAGCTTTAGCATCATTCCGTTGATCCTCTCGAACCTTATTAAGTAGGTGCAACTTTAATTCCTTTGGATTCAGGTCATTCGGAATGAAGATGCTCAGCCTTCTACAAATTTGCTTCAGTTTCGTCAGTTCATTTCCGTAACCATTGTCTCGCAACTTATCTGCTAGCAATTGCTCTGGAAAATATGTAACTTTGAGATCAAAAGGTATGTCATTGATAAAGAAATCGATCTTTTTTACAAGCCCTACGGTTGGAAGAACAGAAGGGTGATCCTTAAACAAATCCTCAATGATTATTGAAGTCCAATGGTTATACCATGAATTCAAAGTATACCCTCTCATGCTACTCAGAAGGTTTCCCTCGATTTCTTCATTAATCTTTTCAAAAGATTGAATTTTCTTCACATAGTTATTCACTATGTTTTTCTCGAGGCTATTACCAAAAGAACCTCCCCAATCGAAGTTCCGCAATCTATT
>NZ_JBQSVY010000034.1:0-2490 GCF_052446175.1 Halomonas sp. AOP43-D1-4 | reverse complement strand
GTACGGCTCCTATGAAAAGACACCAGCACCGTCGAAAAACACAGCGTCTCCACCGGATGCTTAAACTTACGATTCTCACCCCAAAAAACACATACGCTTCTTTTTAGCTGCTGCGGCCGATCAGGTGACTCATCACGTATCCTCAAGGTTCACCCGATGCCTGCTCCAACGAAAGATGCAGATTTTCAGCCCCTTCTTCGCAGTTCTAGTCTGGTGCCTGGTGCCACTGAACATAAGTTTTAAGCGTCTCAGTAGTCGCTCCACCTGCCATACACGTTACGACCGGGACATCAACGATCAAGCATCAAGGTATCTTGAAGTTGAAGGCTGAAGGACTTGCCCATCGAAGCTCGCGTAAATCCGCCACGTTGTCGGTAGCAGCCGTTGAAGAGGGAAGCCCCACCCATTAGGGCGGGGAGCAGTTACCTCATCACTTCTTGCACAGCGAGCAAATCGAAACTGTTGCCTATCTCACCCAAAGTCGCGAAGTCCTTACCGTAAATCCACCCTATGTGCTTAATGTTACAGGTTACGATCGCAACATCTGCCTGGGCAGAAAATGATGACATCATCAAAGAACCAAAAGCAGTTAACCTCAAAACCTCATCTGCCATCCAATTACCCATCAGTGACCAGCGCCCACCAGTAAGGCTCAAAGTTGTTCTCTAAGGTAAAAATGTAATAAATCGACATTATATTGTCGATAATAAAAGATATATATATTATAGTGTCGATATGAAAACACGGCATGTTACCCTCAGCCCTAAAGCCTCCCTCTCCCTGCGTCTGTTCGCCGGACTGATCGAAGAGGGTAGACTCAATAAAGGGTGGACCCGCGACGAGCTCGCTGATCGGGTTGGTGTTGGCGTGGTCACTATCCGTCAGGTCGCCAAAGGCTCATCCCGAGTGGCTATTGGAACTTATTTCGAAGCTGCGGCGTTGGTCGGCGTTTCGCTATTCACCAATGATCTGGACACACTAAACCGCGAACAAACGATCCAGCGAGACCGGCTAACATTGCTCCCCAAGCGGGTTCACCGCCAGCCACAAGAGCCTATTGATGATGATTTCTAGTCGACGCGCCTACGTTTGGATCTGGCTTCCCAGACAGACATTTCCAGTGGTCGCCGGTCTTGTCGAACGCGATGATCAAGACCACTATCGCTTTACCTATGGTCGTAGTTACCTTACACGCCCTGATGCGATCAGCCTATTCCCCGAAGAGCTCCCCCTTCGTCCCGGAAACCAGGAGAAAGTAGACGGTGCGTTACCTTCCTGCCTACGTGACGCCTCACCAGACGCTTGGGGGCGACGCGTCATTATCAACCGTCTTACGGGGCAAAAAGGCGATAAGGCTAATGGTGTCGACTTCAATGAGTTAGTCTATCTGCTCGAATCTGGCTCGGATAGAATCGGTGCGTTAGATTTACAGCAATCGCCCACTGACTACCGACCACAAGAGAACCAAGTTGCCACCTTGGATGAATTGCAAGAAGCCTCAGCGTATGTAGAGGCTGGAGAACCGCTGCCCCCAGCCTTAGACCTGGCCATTCAGCATGGCAGCAGTATCGGCGGTGCCCGCCCTAAGGCTCTGTTGAACGATCAGGATCGCAAATTGGTGGCAAAGTTCTCTTCTAGTACCGACCTTTACAGCGTAGTGAAGGCGGAATTTGTCGCCATGCGGCTCGCCCAGCAGGCGGGGCTGGATGTTGCGCCCATCAAGATGGCCCGCTCATTAGGCAAGGATGTACTGCTGATTGAACGCTTCGACAGAATGAAGACAGCTGATGGTTGGGGGAGACACATTGTGCTCTCTGCTCTCACGCTGCTCGGTCTGGACGAGATGATGGCCCGCTATGCCAGCTATGAAGATCTCGCCCATCGAATCCGATCTAAATTCAACCAGCCGGGGAAAACACTGGTCGAGTTGTTCAGCCGCATCGTCTTCAACGTACTTTGCGGAAATACCGACGACCATGCACGTAATCATGCTGCCTTCTGGGATGGTATGCACTATCGACTAACTCCGGCCTACGATATCTGTCCGCAGTCACGTACCGGTGGCGAAGCCACCCAGGCGATGCTGTTGTATGACCAGGAACGTCGCAGTCAGCTAATCCACTGTTTGGCAGCCGCAGAGCGGCTCGGTCTTAGCCGGACTCAGGCCCGTGAAATCATCAATCACCAGATTGCGATCATCCATGATTATTGGGATGCTGTTTGCGATGAGGCTGACCTAAGCCAGGTCGATCGTGACTTTCTATGGGGTAGGCAGTTTCTAAATCCGTTTGCGCTGGAGGGCTATTCTGAGAGATGAGACAGCATTCTCCTGGTTAGATACAGTCATGATGAAATCATCAAAGCACCAAAAGCGGGTAACCTCAAAACCTTATTTAGAATTATCATCAAAAGCTCATTTGCTATCCAATTGCACATCAGTGACCAGCGCCCACCCGTAAAGCTCAAAGCTGTTTTCCACGCTGTCACAAA
>NZ_JBQSVY010000033.1:0-3161 GCF_052446175.1 Halomonas sp. AOP43-D1-4 | reverse complement strand
AATAAGTGCCTGACGATGACCTACTCTCGCATGGGGAGACCCCACACTACCATCGGCGCTAAGCGGTTTCACTACTGAGTTCGGCAAGGGATCAGGTGGTTCACGCTCGCTATGGTCGTCAGGCGTAACTGTCAATGTACATCATGCTGTGTCGTGTGATCGTCTCTCGTACCAGGCGGCTTCTCGCCCAGCGCGCGTATCCGGTATCTTCATCGTTGTCACTGCGACCAGACCCCTTGGGTGTTATAGGGTCAAGCCTCACGGGCCATTAGTACACGTTAGCTCAACACCTTGCAGTGCGTCCACACCGTGCCTATCAACCAGCTGGTCTCGCTGGGCCCTTCAGGAGGCTCAAGGCCTCGGGGATGTCTCATCTTGAAGGGGGCTTCCCGCTTAGATGCTTTCAGCGGTTATCCCGTCCGACCATAGCTACCCGGCAATGCCACTGGCGTGACAACCGGAACACCAGAGGGTCGTCCACTCCGGTCCTCTCGTACTAGGAGCAGCTCTTCTCAAACATCCAACGCCCACGGCAGATAGGGACCGAACTGTCTCACGACGTTCTAAACCCAGCTCGCGTACCACTTTAAATGGCGAACAGCCATACCCTTGGGACCGACTTCAGCCCCAGGATGTGATGAGCCGACATCGAGGTGCCAAACACCGCCGTCGATGTGAACTCTTGGGCGGTATCAGCCTGTTATCCCCGGAGTACCTTTTATCCGTTGAGCGATGGCCCTTCCATACAGAACCACCGGATCACTAGAACCTGCTTTCGCACCTGCTCGACGTGTCTGTCTCGCAGTCAAGCACCCTTATGCTCTTGCACTCATTGCACGATGTCCGACCGTGCTGAGGGTACCTTCGTGCTCCTCCGTTACTCTTTGGGAGGAGACCGCCCCAGTCAAACTACCCACCACACACTGTCCTCGATCCGGATAACGGACCTGAGTGAGAACGCCAATGATGCCAGGCTGGTATTTCAAGGTTGGCTCCCTTCGAACTGGCGTCCGAAGTTCAAAGCCTCCCAGCTATCCTACACAGGCAACATCAGCGTCCAGTGTGAAGCTATAGTAAAGGTTCACGGGGTCTTTCCGTCTAGCCGCGGGTACACCGCATCTTCACGGCGATTTCAATTTCACTGAGTCTCGGGTGGAGACAGCGTGGCCATCATTACGCCATTCGTGCAGGTCGGAACTTACCCGACAAGGAATTTCGCTACCTTAGGACCGTTATAGTTACGGCCGCCGTTTACCGGGGCTTCAATCAAGAGCTTCGCCCGAGGGCTAACACCATCATTTAACCTTCCGGCACCGGGCAGGCGTCACACCCTATACGTCCTCTTGCGAGTTGGCAGA
This sequence comes from Halomonas sp. AOP43-D1-4, assembly GCF_052446175.1. Lineage (NCBI taxonomy): Bacteria > Pseudomonadati > Pseudomonadota > Gammaproteobacteria > Oceanospirillales > Halomonadaceae > Halomonas > Halomonas sp. AOP43-D1-4. The sequence continues at coordinate 1,803 of NZ_JBQSVY010000033.1, read as the reverse complement.
GTGCTGTGTTTTTAATAAACAGTTGCAGCCACCTGGTATCTTCGACCGGTTCGGGCTGAAGGAGCAAGTCCTCTCACCCTACGCCGGCGTGCCTTCTCCCGAAGTTACGGCACCATTTTGCCTAGTTCCTTCACCCGAGTTCTCTCAAGCGCCTTGGGATTCTCACCCTGACCACCTGTGTCGGTTTGGGGTACGGTCGCACATGATCTGAAGCTTAGAGGCTTTTCCTGGAAGCGTGGCATCAATGACTTCGACACCGTGGTGTCTTCGTCTCGTCTCTCGGCTTTGAAGGGTCCCGGATTTACCTGAGACCCAGGCCTACTGACTTTCACCAGGACAACCAACGCCTGGCCCACCTAGCCTTCTCCGTCCCCCCATCGCAATCATGTCCGGTACGGGAATATTAGCCCGTTTCCCATCGACTACGCCTTTCGGCCTCGCCTTAGGGGCCGACTCACTCTGCTCTGATTAGCATCGAACAGAAAACCTTGGTCTTCCGGCGGGGGAGTTTTTCACTCCCCTTATCGTTACTCATGTCAGCATTCGCACTCGTGATACCTCCAGCAAGCTTCTCAACTCACCTTCATCGGCTTACACGACGCTCCTCTACCGCTCATCCTAAGGATGAACCCGTAGCTTCGGTATCTGGTTTAGCCCCGTTACATCTTCCGCGCAGGCCGACTCGACTAGTGAGCTATTACGCTTTCTTTAAAGGATGGCTGCTTCTAAGCCAACCTCCTAGCTGTCTGAGCCTTCCCACATCGTTTCCCACTTAACCAGAATTTGGGGACCTTAGCTGACGGTCTGGGTTGTTTCCCTTTTCACGACGGACGTTAGCACCCGCCGTGTGTCTCCCACGCTTGCACTCACCGGTATTCGGAGTTTGCCTCGGGTTGGTAAGTCGGGATGACCCCCTAGCCGAAACAGTGCTCTACCCCCGGCGGTGATACGTGAGGCGCTACCTAAATAGCTTTCGAGGAGAACCAGCTATCTCCGGGCTTGATTAGCCTTTCACTCCGATCCACAAGTCATCCAAATCTTTTTCAACAGATCCTGGTTCGGGCCTCCAGTTGATGTTACTCAACCTTCACCCTGCTCATGGATAGATCGCCCGGTTTCGGGTCTATATCCAGCGACTGTGTCGCCCAGTTAAGACTCGGTTTCCCTACGGCTCCCCTATACGGTTAACCTCGCCACTGAATATAAGTCGCTGACCCATTATACAAAAGGTACGCAGTCACAGAACAAGTCTGCTCCTACTGCTTGTACGCACACGGTTTCAGGATCTATTTCACTCCCCTCTCCGGGGTTCTTTTCGCCTTTCCCTCACGGTACTGGTTCACTATCGGTCAGCCAGGAGTATTTAGCCTTGGAGGATGGTCCCCCCGTCTTCAGTCAAGGTTTCTCGTGCCCCGACCTACTCGATTTCACAGGATCAGATTTTCGACTACGGGGCTATCACCCGCTATGGCCGAGCTTCCCAGCTCGTTCGTCTAATCAGTCACCTGCTTAAGGGCTGGTCCCCGTTCGCTCGCCGCTACTGGGGGAATCTCGGTTGATTTCTTTTCCTCAGGGTACTTAGATGTTTCAGTTCCCCTGGTTCGCCTCCTGCACCTATGTATTCAGTACAGGATACTGACCTTGTGGTCAGTGGGTTTCCCCATTCAGAGATGTCCGGGTCACAGGTTGTTTGCCACCTCGCCGAACCTTATCGCAGGCTTCCACGTCTTTCATCGCCTCTGGCTGCCTAGGCATCCACCGTGTGCGCTTCATTGCTTGACCCTATAACCCGAAGGAGTCTGG
>NZ_JBQSVY010000032.1:0-4402 GCF_052446175.1 Halomonas sp. AOP43-D1-4 | reverse complement strand
CTTACCATTACGTATTATTAATCTTGCTGAACGACCCATCCTTCCGTCATTGATCAAGGACGCCCTAATGGCTAAATCCTCTCCTTTTGCGCTAATCGTGGTTGCGGTAGGGGGAGCTGTTGTCGGCTTTTTAGCTGCACAGACGCTCTCTTCCGATGCATCTTCCTCTTCCTCGGTGGCGTCTCAAACCGCCGAACAAACTGCACTGGCGGGGCTGGATAGCATTACGCTTGGCGAGCAACTGCGTGGGGAAATTACGGCCAGTGACCTGCTTAATGGCAATGATGGAAGCCGCTACGACCGCTACATGATGACGCTTGATGAGAGTGATCTGGTTGAGTTTAGTTTGCGCGGTGCCCTGAATGGCATCGTAGCGCTTTATGATGATCAGCTTCAGCTGTTGAGCGTAGCGCCTACTGCACGCCACCGTATTGAGCAAGCGGGCGATTACATGGTGGTGGTCAGCGGTGCTGATAGCAACAGTTACGGCCCTTATACGTTGAACAGCCGAGTGGTTGAACTAAGCGATAGCACGGTATTGACCCTTGATGCTCCACTGGACAGCTGGTTGGATGGCACTTCTAGTGAGTATACGCTGACCATCGAAGAAGCGGGCATGTATCAGTTGGAAATGCGTTCCGATGAATTTGATGCGTATCTTGAGCTTAGCGGGCCAAATGGCTATTTCCGAGAGGACGACGATAGCGCGGGTAATTTGGACGCCCGAATTTCAGACTTCCTAGTGCCGGGTGACTACACCGTAACGGCGCGCACACCTTATGACGAAGGTGCTGGCCTTTTCACGCTGACTGCTGAGTCGCGCGAGTTACCCGGCGATGGCGAGCTGCGCAACGACGGCAGCATTGTGCCCAACGACTCATTAAATGGTTTGTATAGCGGCCAGAATCTTAGCTATCAGGTTGAAATTGAAGAAGCGGGCATGTACCAGATTGACATGATGTCGGATGATATTGATGCTTATCTAGTGCTCGAAGGTCCTGATGGCTATTACCGTGAAAATGACGATGGCGGCGATAACCTGAATGCCCGTATTGCTGATTTTTTTGAGCCCGGTACTTATCAGTTAACGGCGCGTACTGCTTATGGCAGTGATAGCGGTTTATTCAGAATTACCTTGGCACCGCAAGAGCTACCTGAAGGGGTCGAGCTGCGTAACAGCGGTGCAATCACGCTTGGTGAAACGTTAAACGGTTGGTATACCGGTGAGTCACTGGTGTACGAGCTTGAGCTAGCCGAAAGCTCATTAGTCACCATTGGTATGCGCTCCAGCGACTTTGATGCTTATCTGGAACTTGAGGGCGAAGGTGTCGCTGTTAGTGATGACGATGGTGGTGCCGGTACCAATGCGCAACTGCAACAGCAATTGCTGCCGGGTACCTATACGGTCATTGCACGTGGCTTTAGCACGGCGAGCAGCGGGTTGTTTGAACTTGACGTAACCGCTGAGCCGGCGCAAATGCAGCCCAATATGTAACTGATTACGCTATTTTAAGCTGTTGTTTCTCTTCTTGGTGGGCAAGGGCGCTTAAGTATGACTAGACTCAACTTGGCGCCCGACAAAATGCCTTACATGGAGATAAAATATGCTTCGTTGGAAAATGAGTGTATGTCCCGCTGCGGTTCTGCTGCTTAGTGTCTGCCAATCAGCTAATGCTGAAACGGCCGATACCAGCGCCCTCGCATACCAGCCATTGGATAAGCAGTATTCATCTCCTGATTGTCAGGATGAGCACTGTTCAACGGTAAAGATCTCTGCATTAACGTTTCCTGATAACTCCGCATTAACAGAGCAGGTGCAAGAACGCCTGCTTGCGCTTGCCTTGGGTATCACCGATGGCGACGACACGCCCGCTGACGACTGGGATCACTTCGCGGATGAGTTTTTTCATCGTGCTGAAGAGGACAATACCAGGCTGCCTCACCCGATGGCGAGTGAAGCACAGCTGAGTGCCAGCGTGTTTTCCCGTCAGAACGACCTTCTGGTGCTTGAACTTGATAGCTATGTGATTTATGCAGGCCAGGCCCACGGTTTACCATCCACGCAGTTCATGGTCATTGATGAGCGTTTGAATGAGGTGGTGACTCTCGATGATATGCTCATGGCTGGCGGTCAGGAGGGTTTTGATGAAGCGTTAGCCGAGGCGCATGAGCGCTGGATGAGTGAGCAGGATGTTGGTGAGGATTTTGCGTCCAGCTGGCCATTTACTGACAGCACCAACGTGGCACCGCTTGAAAAGGAGTGGATGGTAAAATACAACGTGTACGAAATTGCTCCCTATGTGATGGGGCAGCCTGAGTTAACGATCCCTGTTGAGGAATTAAAAGGGATTGTTGAGCCTCGTTATTTAGGCCAATGAGAATCGGTAAGGTAATTGGCTGTTTGGAGAAGTAAACAGCCCGTGCGGGGCAGGAGCTAATCAGTATCTCAATGCTCCTGCTCTGCTGCTTATTCATTAATTAATAAGCAGGCATGGGGATGGCGATGAGTCTCACCGGCCAGCGTTTAAACAGCCCACCACTACCAGCAGCGCCGCAGTGGGTAAGCGCCAATCCAGTACGCTAACGCCCGCAAGTACCAGCAAAAGGCCCGCTAAAATGGGCACGCCATAGGCAAGGCTGCCAACCAGGCTTGCATGCCCCCAGCGCAGGGCTTTATCCCAGGCTACCATGGCGATTCCGTAAGGCCCTAACCCCAACGCAACGCCCGCCAGTAGCGCTTCACTGCTGGGTAGAACCAGCTGGCCTTCCATTCCGATGCTGGCAAGCGTCGCGATGGCGCAGGCAATCAGCAGCAGGCGAGGAAGAAGTGGCGTAATGCACACGGGTGCGGCCTGGCTTAACCATGAATAGAGTGCCCAGCAGCAGGCGGCAAGCAAGGCGAGCCCATAACCCAGCGTTGCTCCCCCCAAACCATTACCTGATGCCTGCGGTACGAGCAGAATGGCAGCCCCTGAAAAGGCAACCAGCGCCCCGGTAATACCGGCCAAGCGTATCCGACCAAAGCGGCTCCACTGGCTTAACAACACAAAAAGTACTGGCCAGGTGTACGTGATAAGCGCAGCCTCGGCCGCAGGCGCAAGGCGCATACCTATAAAGTAAGTGCTTACTGCGCCCAATATCAACAACGGAATACCTACCCAGATGCCTAACTGCCAGTTCAGTTTGCAGTGAGTGGTAGTAACGCGGCGGCTTAGCGGCAGTGTGGCAAATGCGCCAGCTAGCAGTGTTAAAGCGGTTAGCTGCAAGGGCGAAGAAGAGTGAGCACGTTCAGCAAGCAAGGGGGCCACGCTCCACAGGATGACAGCCACTAGCGCGGCGCCAACACTATACCAACGAGGAAACACCACAGGGGAGTGTGTACGTTGCATCAATGATCTCCTTGCCTGGAACATATGCAACGCAGCATACTCGCCAATAACACATCACAATATCAATCTTTTATGATTGTTTTAATCAATTATGGTGATATATGCGGGCGCCAACGTTAGACCTCACGTTGCTACGTACGCTAGTAGCGATTGCCGATACCGGTAGCGTCACGGCGGCGGCTAAACGGCTGGATTACACGCAGTCCACGGTGAGTATGCAGCTTCAGCGTCTGGAGGCTCAGCTGTCGCTCAGCCTGCATGAACGCGATGGGCGACGTATCCGGTTTACACCTGACGGTGAGCGATTACTTACTCACGCTCGGCGTATTCTGGCGCTTAATGACGAAGCATGGGGCGATATGCAGGCCCAGCAGGTAACCGGGGATCTGACGCTGGGAATTCCAGAAGATTACGCATCGCTGTTGCCATCGGTATTTGCTTACTTTCACCAGCTTTATCCAGCGGTGGGGCTAAAGGTTATTTGCGGAACAAGCGCCCACTTGGTTGACCAGGTAAAAGCTGCTGAGCTTGATTTAGCCCTGGTGACGCGCCAACGTAATTCGCCCGGAGGCGATGTTATCCGCCGTGAGCCGCTGGTCTGGGCGGTGGGGGTTAACCAACAGCCGTTACTCAGCGACCCTATCCCGCTGGCGCTTTACTCGCCAGGCGCCGACGTGTTTCGGGAAGTCGCCGAGCAGGCGCTGCATGGCGCCGGGCGTAACTGGCGGGTGGCGTATACCAGCCAGTCGATGGCGGGGTTGGCACCGATTGTCATTGCCGGGCTTGCCGTTGTCGTGGTGACACGCAGCATGTTGACACCTTCACTGCGCCCGCTGGATGAAAGTAGCGGCCTGCCCGCCTTGCCCATGATCGAGCTGGCGCTGCACCGTGCGCCTCATCGGCCATCCGAGCCAGCTCGGCGCTTGGGCGAGTTGATTCGTGAACAGCTAGCGGCCCCCAGCGAGGCGCTATAAGATCAAGTGTAAAGCGTTGAATGATTAATCGACTTAATA
>NZ_JBQSVY010000031.1:0-4685 GCF_052446175.1 Halomonas sp. AOP43-D1-4 | reverse complement strand
AAAGAAAGAAAAAGCGAGGCGAAGACTCTTATTCTTCGCCATTAAACCGCATAGTCATAGCATTGCGCTGCTTGCGGTTATTTGCCATCAGGAAGCAAGAAGTACCATGTTACCCATCAACCCAAGCAGAAACCCAGCGACAGCACCGATTGCCGGCATTCCCTGTTGTTCGAGCTTGGACCCGGGGGCAATATCCTGAAAAACAAGGTACAAAATACCCGCACTCGCAAATAGCATTAGTGCTCCCATTAACACATCGTACTGTGCCAATACGTAATAGCCGGTTGCTGCTGAGATGGGCCCCACTAATGCCAAACCGCTAAATGCCAGTATGATTTTATTGGAAGATAGTTGAGTATTATTATTGCTCAGTTCTTCGTAAGCGTTAAAACCCTCAGGCAGATTTTGTAAAATCATTAATAGTGCAAGCAGCAACCCTGTGCCTTCGCCTGCTGCAAAGGCAGCACCCAAGGCAATCGCTTCAGGGATAAAATCAGATAACATTGCCACCAGTTGGCCTACCGAGCTATTGAGTTTTTTTAAGTAGGCATCAAGGAAGTAAAAACATACCCCACCAGCAGCAAAACACAAGGCGGCCGGTACAAGCGGTAACTTACTAGCACCTTCAGGTACCAATACCAGAGCGACCGCTGACATCAGCGCTCCACCACCAAAAGCAATAATGAAATGTCGCCAGGAATCCCCTAAAAGGGAGGGATGAACCAGGTCAAACTTAGCTAATAATGCCCCGATGGGCATTGCGGCACCTGCCATTAATGATAAAAGAAGGATAGTGATAATTTCAGCCATAAAATGTCAGATTAGCCTCTTTTCAACCACCGTTGGTTCACCGGGTTGTCCGGCATTTCTCGCTGCCTCCCAAGCGTTTCAGAGCACCGAGCCGTATCGTATTTCGCCCCTTGCGTTTGTTCAGCTTATGAAGGTCCATAAGGCCATGAATGCCGCAAATTAACGGGGTGCGTCTCACGCTTATTTGTTACCAGAATCATCTTCTTTCGATCCTGAAGCCACAGGCCTTTTCTTGGTTATCGCGCGTGAGAAGAAAGGCACCACATACAGCACTGTCCAGGCCAGCACGGTACACAAAACGGCCGTTTGCTCACGCCCAAGACCAACGGCGACACCTATAGCCGCTGTAAACCAAATGCCAGCCGCCGTGGTAAGCCCGGTAGCAAATAGATCATTCTTACGGGTGATAATACTTCCAGCACATAAAAAACCAATGCCGCTAATAACACCTTGAATGACCCGACTCATCTCTGCATCTGAAATGCCTGTTTGCTGCGGGATTAATATAAATAACGCCGCCCCCATGCACACAAGCATGTGGGTACGTATTCCAGCTGGCTTACCGCTCTGTTCACGCTCAAGCCCCAAGAGGCCACCGAGAAAAGCAGCCATTAGCAATCGAGTCACTACAATAATAAATTCACTTAGGTCATTAAAATCAGAAAATTCAGAAATAACAATATTACTCACTGACTCCATTGCCTCAGCCCTGTCGTTAACGCGCGATGAGTGAACATCTTTTAACTAATTCAACCGTTACGTGCTGCCTCAATGGTGGCGATATCAATTTTTTTCATCTGCATCATCGCTGCAAACGCGCGCTTAGCAGCGGCAGGGTCCGAGGCAGTGATCGCTTCAATCAGCGCCACAGGCGTTACCTGCCAAGACACGCCCCATTTATCTTTACACCAACCACACGCGCTTTCTTGCCCGCCATTACCCACTATCGCGTTCCAATAGCGGTCCGTTTCGGCCTGATCATTGGTTGAGACCTGAAAGGAAAACGCTTCGCTATGCGTAACCCCAGGCCCACCGTTAAGCCCCAGGCATGGAATGCCCAGCACGGTAAACTCAACGGTCAACACATCCCCTTCCTTACCGTATGGAAAGTCTCCCGGCGCGCGGTGAACAGTGCTAACAAACGAATCAGGAAAGGTATCTGCATAAAAGCGTGCGGCTTCTTCTGCGCGACCATCGAACCAAAGACAAACCGTATTCTTTGCTGGTGTTGCCATGACACTTCTCCAATCAAAACGAAACAGCCAATGATGGGTATGACACTTTAATGCGGCGCACCCCAGCCTCCTTTAACAGCTCCTCCCAAGATGATTGCTGAGGAATCACCAAGTCTTATCAGCACCTGGTGGGCCTATATCGAGCTGCATATCAGGGGCAATATCCACCACTCCGTTGACCTTTTTAAGCCGCTCAACGGTAACGTCATCTGCCGCCCCGGTGATGCACCCAATCTCCTCAAACACCTCTCTGATGGTGAGCCCTTCGTCACTAAGGCGCGAAGCTATGTCATTGATCGATTGATCTTCAGAAATCGTGATTATCCAAAGCGCTATTGTCGGCATCGATCATCCTCATCTAAGGTGCCTGTACCAATCCGGCCCCAACACGGGAACCAGAGAATGGTAAAGGCTTTGCAGAATCCAACAGCCGTTGCCAGAGTTTCATACCGCGCAGCGAGGCATCTGACTCAGCCCAAAGAGCGGCGCAGCCTGCAACGTGGGGCGTCGCCATACTAGTTCCGCTAATCGTTTTATGATGTACCGGCCGGGGCCAGGACGAAAAAATGTCGCCGCCCGGCGCGGCAATTTCGATTTTGCCTGCGTTAGAAAAGCTCGAAGGCTTTAAGTTGGCGTCAATAGATGCAACCGACATGATAGTAGGTGAGTTGGCAGGCGCTCCCGTATGGGCAGAAGAGTTTCCTGCGGCAGCAATAATCAGACACCCTTTACGCAGAGCCGCAGCACCCGCGTGGGTGTAGGCAGCTTGCACAGGACTTTGACTGCCCAGCGACATCGAAATGACGTCACATCGATTGGCGATCGCCCAATTCATTCCCGCAAGTACTCCCGCCCCCGTACTGCTACCCGAGTTGGTGAGCACCTTTCCAACGAGCACCTGTGAATCGGATGCGATACCGTAGCGAGGAGCATTTTCGAAAGGCATCCTGGGGCCGCAGGCCGTGCCGATACAGTGTGTTCCGTGACCATTGATATCTTGAACCGGCTCTCCTACGAATGAGCGGGTAATAAACTCTCTACCTACAAAGTCAGGATAGCCAAGGTCCATCCCGGTATCCAGCACGGCTACTTTAATCCCAGCCCCACTCCACCGGCTTTGCAACACATTGCATTGAATCAATCCCCAGGTCGTTTCTGGCTTGCCTGGCTCACGCTTGTCTTGGGCTTCATCCAGATCAACATCAGCGCCAAGATCGCGAGCAATCGTACTCGCAGCCCGCAAAAAACCTCGCAGATACTCTGAATTTTCGGAAAAGGCAAAATACTCTGGCTCAATAATTTCTATTGGGCTATCGGCTGAAATAGGGTCTTCGAGACTCATCCCATGCAGCTGTAAAGCGTCACTACCAACAAGCGCAACCCCAAGCTCTGGGAACACCACAACCTCCGCATCACCGACGTCTTCCAAACTGACGGCTTGGTCAGCAAAGTCACGCGCGTCGGCCACTCGAAACTTCTGAGCCTTGAGAGACTTAATGCCCTCTTCCATTCGCCCTTCACGATAACTGATAAGAAAACGCCCGGTTTCAAGACAATTAACGCCTCGCTCGAGAGCAGCCACAAGCAGCTGTTCAGCACCGCACGAAATTGTGGCTAATGATTCACTCTTGCCAGAGGGGTTGCTTTCGCTTCCGTTGCTTTTAGATTTATTAGCCATCATCGCTTCCTTTCTGTTGGTTTGGCCGCACTAAAAACCAGCTGCATAACACCAAGCTACCAAAAACCGTATAAAGCAGCACAAACACCCACTCCGGCGCCGTGTAGTAAAGCAGGCTTTGCAACCAGTACTGAATGAAGGACCCCGTATAGGTTGCTGTACCGGCCTCTGCTCTCAAGGCCATTTCCCACGTAGTAAGCGGGCAAACCGCGCCCAACCAGGACTGCACCACTACATACCCAATAGCGGACAAATGCAAAATACGAAATCTCTTATTTCGCACCCATCGCCACCTTAAAAAATAACCGGCATAAATAGCCAGCAACCCGAAGACGACAAAGACAACAAACAGCACATGAACGACTAATATCGCATCCGCCATGAGTAGAAGTAGTGAAGGGGCCATATCTCTCCTAAGTGAAGCATGGGCAGAGGAGGTAGCCAGTGTTTGCAGTGGCCACGAAACCTCTTAATTGCCAGTATGCTGAGCAAAAACCTCCTCGCCGGTTAACTCTCTGGTAACTTGAGAAAACGAGTAAAACGCTGGTTTTTGCTCAATAAATATCTGCTCCTCAAGCTGCCACTGGCCGTTATCCTCCAGAAGCCCCACAGGGATAGCATAGTGCCCGCCCTCTTTTAACCGATAAAACAGATGCGTCCCACACTGCTTGCAGAAACCGCGCTCGGCCCACTCTGAGGAACTGAAGATAGCAATATGCTCAGCCCCCTGGAAATCCACCTCGTTTTGGGACTCAACCGCAAACAGCGGCCCTCCACCCCACTTTCGACAAAGGCTGCAGTGGCAAACCGACACATGGTGACTGTCTAAATGAGTTAAAAGCTGCACTTCACCGCAGAGACAGCTACCCCGATGCTCAATGTTGGATTGCATATTATCCTCCGTTAGATGCGTAACACCGTCTATACATGCTTAATAGAGCGAACCCTAAACCCACCTTTTC
>NZ_JBQSVY010000030.1:0-7009 GCF_052446175.1 Halomonas sp. AOP43-D1-4 | reverse complement strand
GTACATGCTGGCCGGTGGTGCATGTACGACATATCTCTCGGACCCCCGGCTCGCCGTTCTGGCCGGGACAGCCAGGCGCAGAGTTCCAGCCCGCACTAGTCCCGCAACCTAAAGAGCACGTAGTGGAAAAGAACATACCCTGTGCGTTTACCCACTCAGGCTTAGAGCGCTGGCTTCACGCTCGCGAGATCAAGCGGCTGGTTATCGTCGGTGTAAGTACCAGCAATTCGGTTGAAGCCACCGCTCGCACAGCCGGTAATCTTGGCTTTGATACCCACGTCGTCGCCGATGCCACGTTTACCTTTGCCAAGCAGGACTACGCAGGCACTTATCGCACGGCGGATGAAGTGCATGCTATGTCACTGGCGAATCTGGAAGGGGAGTATGCGGCTATTGTTAGTAGCGATGAAACGTTTGCACTCTTTAGTAATTTCAATTAAAAATCAAAACGTTTACGTCTGACCCCTGGAAATAAAAATGGCAGTGTTAGTTCTGTTTAATGTGTGTTGTTAAAAAAACTGCTTTTTAAATAAGGTTGGTGATCTATACTTCAATGTTGTTATTTTTAATAAAAGATGGCTGTTAGTAAGAGATAAAAGGTATGTTGATTGCTTTGACTTAAATGTTTTTATGGAATAAACCACCAACGCCAACCCGCTGCGCATACGATTCCTATCGCTATTGATGCCAATGGGCTCCTAAAGATAATCGCCACCATGCCTGCCATGATAGCGGCGAGGCGGGTGCCGCCGTCACCATGCACAATGATTGGCGTTATAATCGCAATAAGCACTGAGCTGGACATGGCATTAATAAAAAGCTGAATGTTAGGGCTTAATGGTAAACGCGCCATAATCAACAGTCCCAGCACACGAGAGCCATAGCTGATGGCTGCCATTAACATAATTGCTGATAACGATTGCCACACTGTGATTGAACTCATGATGTCCCCGTCTTATACCAGCGTTTAGGTAATAAGATGGCGACCATCCCCCCCGTTAAAGCGCCTACCATTACATGCAGATAAGGAGGCAGCCACCAATACGCCAGTAAGGCACTGATGGCTGCTGCCAGCCACGGTAAAATCATCAACGCCTTGGGATTTCCACCTATCACGATGACCAGCAGAAAACATAGCATGATCACGTCAAGGCCGAAGCGCTTTGGTTGATTGATGCCACCTCCGAATGCTAACCCTAAACCAGTTCCAATGACCCAGGCAGCCCATAGCGCAATACCCCCGCCTAAAAGAATGCCAATATTACGCTCGCCGCGATGATATTCACCTAACGCCATAGCCCAATTTGAATCTGTCAGCATGAATATAACGCCGAATTGTTGGCGCAAGGGCAATGCCTTGAGCCAAGGGTATAAGGACGCGCTCATTAAGACATGTCGGGTATGGATCGTGAGGGTAGTCGCCGCTAGGGCCAGCATGGGTAGTGGCGTCTGCCATAGCTCAAGTGCTGCAAATTGCGACGGAGCAGCAAAGACAAACACACTCATTAACATTGCTTCCCAATGAGTGACACCCTCATGTGAAGCAGCTACACCAAAGGCTAAACCAAACGCGATAGTGAAGGCCGCTAAGGGGAGCATCATGAGGATTCCTCTCCATGTACCAGCCATGTCCAGTTTTGTTTTATTTTTCATAAGCTTACTCGCCATCTTCTGTGCGCTTTATATAAAAACAAACAGACCTGCTTGTTTTTATATTTTTTGAAGTTTAAATTGAATAGTGTGCATACGCTAGAAGAGAGTATGCCACCACGATTAAATGAAATAACATAACGCTAAAAAACTGCCGATTGATTCGGTTCGGGGATAATACAATATGAACTTCAACCGCAATGCACTCACTCTGGCTATCGCTTCTCTTGCGTTACCTGCTTTTGCTACTTCCGCTCAAGCGACAACTTCTTTTATTGCTAATTCGTTTTACGACCAACAGCACCCTCACTCTCGTTACGGTTATATCGAATGGGCTGAGATGGTTAAAGAGCTTTCTGATGGGGAGCTACAACCTGAGGTTTATACGGGTACTGTACTGCTAGCGCCGCGCGCTAATTTGCAGGGTATTCAGGATAATATTGCGCAGGTAGCACACCATGCCGCTATTTACACACCTTCTGAAATGCCGGTTGCTAATGCGGTTCAGGAACTGGGGTTTAACTATGATGACCCTTTAGCCAGCATACTAGCTGTTACCGACTTTAGTCTAAATAATCCCATTCAGCTAGCCGAATGGGATTATTTGAATATCGTTTATCTTGGCGCTTATAGCACCCCGCCTTACGTGATGTTTTGCCGGGAGCCTGTGCGTAATCTTGAAGAACTGCGTGGCAAGCGTATCCGCACAGCGGGTTCAACGGTATCTGCTTGGGTAGAAGAAGCTGGCGGTACCCCCGTGAATGTTCCTTCAAGTGAAATGTATAGCGGCCTTGATCGCGGATCACTGGATTGTGCTACCAATGCGGCTAACGACTTAATTGATCGCTCCCTCTGGGAAGTGGCCAAACACACAACGCTTCTGCCTACCGGTATGTACTGGTCAGGTCCTCAGTGGGGCTTTAACGAAGGGTTTTGGGCAGACCTTACTGACGATCAGCGCAACGTCTTCAAGGAAGCTACTGCTAAAGCAATGACGCGCATGGTTGTTCAGTTCCTTAATGCTTCAGAGTCTGCTATCGAAGAAGCCAAAGAGTTAGGCAACAACGTCTATGAGCCGGAAGATGATCTCATGGAATCCGTTGTCGCGTTCCGCGAACAAGCGCTCTCCAACGTCTATAACAAGGCGCGTGATGAGTACGGTGTGGAAGATCCGGAAGCCTTAATTGATGACTTCCTAAGCACCTATGAAAAGTGGCAAGCGCTGCTTGAAGGCGTGGATCGCAGTGACGAGGAGGCCCTGGCCCAGTTAGCGATGGGTGAAATCTACAGCAAACTTCCCGCTGATTACGGCATTTATTAATTTAACGTACTCTGTGTGCCTGCTAGGCGGCCAACGTTAATGCAATAAAAATAGGGACCGGTATGACGAAGCGACAAAATCAGGAAGAGCGCTCACGCAACACTCAAGCTCGCGTGATGCAGGCAACGATCGAATGCGTTCTTGCCAAGGGAATTCGTGCCACTTCGACGGTTGATGTCGCTCGTCAGGCCGGTGTGTCTCGTGGGGCTTTGGTTCATCACTATCCGTCCAAAACGCTTTTGATGCAGTCAGCTCTGGAGGACCTGCTTAACCAAGAGGTTGAGAGCGTTCGCCAACTGGCAGTCAGTGTGCAAGAGGGTAATTTTGACTTCGATAGCCTGTTGAGAGTACTACACGAGCATTTCAAAGGGGATCTGTACATGGTGACGTTGGAGTATTTGACCACTGCCCGTACCGATCCTGACATCATGAAAGTGCTTATTCCCCTTGCGGCCAGGTTCAATAGCTCTTTAGAGGCAATCTGGGAGCAGCTTGTTGCCAGCTCAAGGCATACGTCACGGCAAAATCGTGTGGCTCTGAACGCCACTCTCTGCATGATGCGCGGTATGGGCGCCCAGAGCATATGGCGTGATGACCCAGAGCTTTACCGCGACATGCTGCTGTTCTGGAAAGACGCCCTTATCGAGCTTGGCTTTGCATCTTCGCAAGCGAAGACAAGAGAGTATGTATGATCACGCGCATTGTTGAATCATTAAGCCAATGGGTTGCCAAGAGCGCACTAGTGTTGGCGGGGCTGTTTCTTATCCTAATGGCGCTGCATGTCACGCTTGATGTAGGGCTGCGTTATTTTTTTGGTAAATCGTTTACCGGCACGCTGGAATTCGTCTCCTTCTACTACATGGTTGCGGTAGTGTTTCTGCCCATTGCCTACGTGGAACTCCAGCGGGAGCACATCAGTGTCGATGTTTTTGTAGGCAGGTTTTCTCCCCCTGTGCAGCTGGCGTTTTACCTGTTTGCCGGTACGCTTGGCTTGGTGTACTTCGGCATGCTCTGTTACCAGAGCTATCTTGATGCCGTTCGTGCCACGGTGCGTCAAGAAACCGCCATGGCCAACTTCACCTTCTATTTATGGCCCAGCCGCTGGGCATTACCGGTCGGCTTTGCCGCCATGTGCCTGGCCATTCTCGCCAACATGATCAAGGCAGTGCATCAACGCCAAGCACTGTAGGAGCTAATCAATGACTAACATCGAGATAGGTGTGGCGGGTATCGCCATTGCCTTGGCCCTGATCGCCCTGCGCGTGCCAATCGGTATTGCTTTGGGATTAGTATCGATTATCGGTATTGGCGAAATGACCAACATGCGAGTTGCGTGGGGGATGATTTCTGCTACTCCGTTCGATTTTGCGGGTACTTGGGAATTAACCGCCGCGCCTATGTTTCTCTTCATGGGCTACTTGTGTACCACCACTAACATGACTCAAGGCCTATTCCAGGCCATGCGT
Organism: Halomonas sp. AOP43-D1-4; assembly: GCF_052446175.1. Taxonomy (NCBI): domain Bacteria; kingdom Pseudomonadati; phylum Pseudomonadota; class Gammaproteobacteria; order Oceanospirillales; family Halomonadaceae; genus Halomonas; species Halomonas sp. AOP43-D1-4. The sequence goes on along the minus strand of NZ_JBQSVY010000030.1, from coordinate 2,572 downwards.
CTCTATCTGGCGAGACTTCCTGGCGGGCTTGCCGTTTCCAGCGTGATGGCGTCGGCCTTTTTTGCCGCTGCATCGGGGTCAAGCGTTGCGACATCTGCCGCCATGTCGCGCATCGCGGTGCCTGAGATGCTCAAGCACAACTACGATAAGGGCCTAGCAACGGGCACGGTTGCTGCATCAGGCACGCTAGGTTCGTTGATTCCGCCAAGCGTTTTATTGGTGCTTTATGGTGTTTATGCCCAAGTGTCCGTTGGCCAGTTGTTTATGGCGGGCTTCATTCCGGGCGTCATTTCTGCGCTGTTATACATTGCGATGATAATGGTGCGTACCAAGCTCAATCCAAGCCTGGCTGGAGATACCAATGTACGCTCTACCTGGCAAGAAAAGTGGGATGCATTCAAACATATCTGGCCATTGCCATTACTCATTGGCTCTGTGCTTGGCGGGATTTTTCTGGGTGTCTTTTCGCCAACCGAAGCGGGTGCAGTAGGCACTACCATTGCAGCATTAATCGCCTTGGCCCGTCGTACTCTAACCATCGCTGCCATTCGTGAAGCGGTCGTCCAAACGGCGGTAAGCACGGCCAGCATCTTTATTATTTTGATCGGCTCGCTGTTCTTCACCCGCTTTTTGGCCATGAGCGGTGTACCCGCTGCTTTCTCCGAGTTAATCCTAGGTGTGAGCACTGAGACATGGTGGATCATCCTAGCGGTAGCCGTTATCTACCTTATCTTAGGCATGTTTATCGACTCCATTGGCCTGCTATTACTGACATTGCCGCTAATACTTCCCCTGGTCGAAGGCGCAGATCTTAACTTGATTTGGTTTGGCATCATCGTAGTCAAGCTGCTCGAAGTTGGGCTGGTCACACCGCCTATCGGGCTTAACGTCTATGTCATCAAAGGTGCACTCGGCAACAGCGTTACCTTGAGCGAGGTCTTCAGGGGTGTGAGCTGGTTCATCGTGATGGACATCGTCGCGCTGCTGCTCATCGTGCTGCTTCCTGCGCTTTCGCTTTATCTTCCGCAGAAAATGTTCTGACGCTTATACAATAAGGAACACTCATGACTACCACTCGTTTTATCAACGCCAACGTTATCGATTCACGCAACGGTAAAGTGCTCCCTAATCATGAGGTGCGCATTAAAGATGGCCGCATCGAAGCGGTAAGCGAGTCCCCACTTGAGGGCAACGACGACCAGGTCATCGATGTAAAAGGCCGCTACCTGATGCCAGGCTTGGTGGATTCCCACGTACACGTCACCGCCATCACGCCCAACTTTGCGCTGCTGGGCACGCTTTCACCATTTTACGTGGGCGCCAAATCCAGCGAGCTACTAGAAGCCATGTTAATGCGTGGGTTTACCACCGTACGCGATGCCGGTGGGGCTGATTACGGCCTGGCCAAAGCGGTAGATGAAGGAACGCTGGCCGGGCCACGTATCATGTACGCTGGCCGGGCGCTCTCACAAACGGGTGGCCACGGTGATATGCGTGGGCCAGGCCAGCAAACCTTTGAAGGCTGCTTCTGCTGTGCAGGCCTTGGCCGTGTATGTGACGGCGTTAGTGAAGTGCGTCAGGCCGCACGTGATGAGATTCGCAAAGGCGCTACTCAAATTAAGATCATGGCGTCTGGTGGCGTGTCGTCACCCACAGATCGTATTGATAGCACACAGTTTTCGCTTGAAGAGATCGACGCCATTGTAGAAGAGGCGACGGCTGCCAATATTCATACCATGGCTCACGCCTATACAGCACGCGCTATTAATCGCCTGCTGCCTCGCGGTGTTAAAACCATCGAACACGGTAATCTTATGGACGAAGAGAGCTGCCGTCTTTTCCTCGAACATGACGCTTATTTGACGCCTACACTGTGTACTTACGATGCGTTAGCGAAAGAAGGCGTGGAAGCGGGTATGGCTGAAGAGCTGCAGCGTAAAGTGTTCGACGTACTCGATGCGGGTGGCAAAGCCCTTGAAATGGCGCAGCGCCACGGTGTGAAGATGCTTTACGGGTCTGACTTACTGGGCCGTATGCAGCGTCATCAGCTCAATGAGTTCCATCTTCGCAAAGAGGTGGTACCTGCCGATGAGTTGATCCGTGCGGCCACCAGCCACGCGGCCGATGCCTACGGCCATACGGGCGATTTTGGCGAAATCATTCCCGGCGCCCGTGGTGATGTCATCATCCTTAAAGATAACCCCCTGAACGATATCACAGTGCTTACTGAGCCTGACGAACAGCTGATGCTCATTATGAAAGGGGGCGTTTCTTATAAAAATACGCTTTAAGCATTACGCTTAAATACTCAGTAATAATTTTATCTGATTGCCCCAGCGCCGGAACTCTACAGTTCCGGTGTCTGTGTCTCTGGACATTGTTAAGCCGCTAAACTTTCTTATGAATACAGGTAATGGCTTGGTGGGCGCTGTTCGCGGCAACAGGCAGTATTTAGTCTCGCGATGAAAATTTATTGTAATCCTCTCATATTAATACCATCTGCAAACTGCTGCTGTTGACACATGCCTTTGATATTCTGAATTGTAACGTGGTTGGCTGGCGCACCGACAAC
>NZ_JBQSVY010000029.1:0-7602 GCF_052446175.1 Halomonas sp. AOP43-D1-4 | reverse complement strand
CCCATAAGCCCCCATGGGTGACAGATATTAGCAATATTGTTAAATGACGAAGGCAGCTTCATGCCTACAACAATACGGCCTAGTTAGTTCATGTTACCCAGGCCAAGAAGGCGCATCCGGTAGTGACAATGGCCTTTGATCAAGGCCCGCCCTGACACTTTTTTACGACACATCTTGCTCAAAAATGTCCAACAGCCTCGCGCTAAAAGCGCTTTATTGGCCACTTCAGAGCAGATCATGATTAGAGTTTGCTTCCGACGTCGTCACGAAAATAATCCTCTGATGCAACTAGGCCAAATGTGCTGTTCGGCTCGTTAGCCTCTATCCCAACCTCCTCACTGAATAAATTTTGTATACGTCGCTCCTGTTTTAGGTACGCAACTGTGCCAAAAAAGCAACTCTCACAGAGATGTAGTTCGTAGCGCTCGCCATCGTGCTTAGCCCCGTATCCCCAATGAGCTTGGAGCGTCGCAAATTCAAGCCCAACATTCGCTACCCGAGTGGAGCATAGGCATACATCGCACATCACATCGGTGACGAAATCGATTTCCACCTTTTCAATAATTTTCATTTTGATTCTCCTACATTATTCAATCATCTATCTCCCAGGCCCAATAATCTGAAGAATTGAATGATCCGGTTACACCATTGGCTGCCACTAGATCATGATGGAACCCCAATGAGGGTGGTAGTCGCTATTTCGTACAGCACCCGGTTAGGCCTAACAGGATTCACTAAGCCTTTCATCGCCGCCTATTACGCTGAACGCTTCCGCTATCAGAATACGCTCAGAAACGGCTTGCGAATGAATGAAAATAATGACACTTTCCCTTGAAACACTAAGAAATAGTAGGGAATGGTAACGTATGGCAATTTACCAATATGAGCTCAGCAATGCTTCATTTCGTAAGCAACAACGGGTTTTTTCATCACCAAGCATCGGTCGACCGACTGCTTTCTTGAGCCATAGTCACAAAGATAACCAGCAAGCATTAGGCCTTCAGCAAATGCTCATTGAACAAGGGTGGGATATCTACATCGATTGGCAAGACCAAAAGATGCCGGAACGCCCTGATGCAGAAACCGCAAGGCGAATCAAGAATGCCATTGTGCATGCCAATTGGTTCCTTTTCCTGGCTACTGAGAACTCCATGTCATCACGATGGTGCCCTTGGGAGATTGGTTACGCTGATGGAAAGAAGAATCTCAATAACATCGTCATCGTTCCTACCGTCGACTCATCAGGTCGTCATCATGGCAATGAATATTTACAGCTTTATTCCCGTATCGACACCACACCAAACGGAGCATTAGCCCTATACGACCTTCAAGGGCACAGTCGTTGGCTGAGAAATATCTGATTATGCCTTACAAAAACCTGACGGGAAGCTCAGAATGAAACGTGATCAGTTACGGCTCGTTGACACCCTTTCAAAAGAGCTAGAAGAAGGAAATCTGGCTATTTTTGCGGGTGCAGGCTTTTCAAGAGCAGCAGGTTATGTCGACTGGAAGTCATTGCTCAAGCCAATAGCTGATGAGCTTGATTTAGACGTCGATAAAGAATGGGATCTAGTTACGTTGGCGCAATACCACACAAACGTCAATGCGACCAACCGAGCAAAACTCAATCAGCTACTGGTGACTGAGTTCTCAATGACGGCGGAGCCCACTGAAAACCACGCGATTCTGGCAAGGCTGCCTATTCCGACCTACTGGACAACCAATTATGATCGTTTGATCGAAACGGCGCTTGAAAAAAACGAAAAGATAGCTGACATCAAACATACCAATAAGCAATTGGCAACGACACGGCCGAAACGTGATGCAATTGTTTATAAGATGCATGGTGACATCGAGCATGCCGCTGACGCGGTGTTGACTCGCGATGACTATGAGCGTTACCACGTCAATATGCAGCCGTTCATTACAGCTTTAAGCGGTGACTTGGTTTCTAAAACCTTCCTCTTTCTCGGCTTCAGCTTCACCGACCCTAATCTAGAATATATTCTTAGCCGCGTCAGGATTCAGTTTACTCGAGATCAACGACAGCACTACTGCATCCTGAGAAGAGCTAGCAAGGGAGAGAATGAAGACCTTGCTGACTTCGAGTATCGCCAACGTAAGGAAGAGCTTTTCACAGGAGAGCTGCTCCGTGTAGGGATCAAAGCCGTTTATGTTGATGAGTTTTCTGAAATTACTGACATTCTGCGTGCCATCGAGCATCGCCACAAAAGAAATACAATCTTTATCTCTGGTGCTGCTCATGACTATAACCCGTGGTGCAAGGCTGAATCAGAGCAATTCGTTTATCATCTGAGCAGGGCCATTTGCAAAGAACAGTACCGAGTGATCTCAGGGTTTGGCCTCGGTATAGGTAGCGCAATCATCACTGGCGTGCTTGAACAAACTGTTATGAATGGTGGCCGTCTCGACAACGACCAGTTAATTCTTAGGCCCTTTCCACAAAGCAAGACTGGGGAAAGGCCTCTGAAGGAACTGTGGACAGAATATCGACGCAATATGCTCGCTCATGCAGGCGTTGCTATTTTTATGTTTGGCAATAAGCTGGAAAATGGCGAGTTAATCCTTTCTGACGGAATGCGTGAAGAATTCGATATCGCTGTAGCGAAAGGCGTTTTTGTAATTCCTGTAGGTATTACAGGCTCGATGTCGAAATTACTGTGGAATGAGGTTATGAAGTCTTATCAAGAATCTCAGCACGAGAATGGTAAAAAGATTACACCCTTGTTGGGTGAACTAGGCGATAAATCTACATCACTTGAACGCGCTCAAGAAGTCATCCTCCTCCTCTTACGGCTCATCTAAGGCGTCCCCATGGCTAGAAAGGTTTTCTTTAGTTTCCAGTACGACGACGTTCTGAGAGCGATGAATGTCCGTAACAGTAACGTGATCAATGCCAACCCTAAAGTTGGATTCATCGACAAAGCAGAGTTCGAGAAGTTAGAGCGCACAGGTGATAGCACGGTAAAAGCATGGATAGATGCCCAGCTTATCGGTACGACTGTGACAGTCGTACTTATAGGTGCCAATACTGATAAAAGTAAATGGGTAAAATACGAAATAGAGAAAAGTATCAAACGGGGCAACGGATTGTTGACTATAGATATTAGTAAAATCCCAGATTTCAATAAACAAACAAGTGACTTCTGCGGCATGAAGATCCAAGGATACAAGCACTACCGCTGGAATACAGATAATGGTCGTGAAAACCTTGGAGTATGGGTTGAAGAAGCCGCCAAGGCTGCTGGAAAACCTTGAGCGATATTTAAGCGACCACACCTTTGAGCTAATTAACGAAGATGAATTCTGATGCCCCGCCTGAAATCATACAGGCTACCAGGGGACCTATTCACCAAGCGATCCTGCGTTTGAACCCTTGTTTTAGCGGAAAAATGTCACGTGCTAACTGCTCGAATTATCCTGAATCGGATCAGGTGTCTTTGCCATCCATCAGAATAAGCTGAAGTACCACTGGCTTAGTTGCTGCCAATTGGGTTAGTGGCACACATATCGCCAATCGTTTTTAGTTTCATTGCATAACGGATTGTTGTAAGCCATTGCTTACAAACGCTGTGGTCAATCGCTTACATAAAAATGGCTTGATAAAGGCTAGGGTGAAAGTGTGACGCCCAGGATCGCCGCTTTAGCACGTCGAATGCGTCACAACAGGGATGTGATTATTGGTAGTGAAAAGAGGTAGGAGTGCCAGGGATGGCAGCTCTTTTCTAGGTTTTGGCCACTGCTAGCTCTTCCCAGCGTGTGGTGTAGCGTGGTGTACGGTGCTCGCAACGCAATTCCCAAGCATTCTGTTTGCGAGGCATGCCAATCCGGACGGTATTTTTTCCGTGTTCGCGATTGAGCTTATCGAGCGTGGCCATCAATTTTTCATTACGAGCACGTTTCTCGTCACTGATCGGTTCGGCGAGCAGCCCTAGTTGTTCATTGTCGTGATCGCACAAATCAATGAGCATAATCCCGCATTTTTGGTACCAGATGTCTTTTTTAAAAATTCTTTCTAGCCCTGCCATGGCAGCTTTGATGAGCTCGCGGCTATCATCGGTGGGGTGAGGTAGCGGTATTACTAACCGTTTACTGTAGCTCGGCAGATCTTGCCGAAAGCGATTGGTGTGAACAAACACCATCAATGCCTGCGCCAAGCCGTTTTGTCGTCGTAGCTTTTCACCAGCACGTGATGCGTGCACGCGTAGGGCTTCGTGCAGATCGGTTTTGTTCGTCGTGAGCCGGCCGAAGGAGCGGGACACCATGATCTGTTTTTTTGGTTGGCTCATGTCGTCGAGTGATATGCAGTTTTCGCCCCTCAACTCATAAACCAGACGTTCCATGACCACACTGAAATGGCGCCGCAAATGCTTAGAGCTGGCGGTGCGCAGCTGCCAAGCATTCTCTATGCCTAGAGTATGAAGCCGCGCTGCACTGCGACCTGCTACCCCCCATATCTCATTAACGGGTAGCTGCTCCAGGAATTCCCGGGTGTCGCTGCTGTTAGGGTCCATCATGGCCACGCCATTGAAAACACTTTCTTTTTTAGCGCGGTGATTGGCAATTTTTGCAAGCGTTTTGCTAGTGCTTAAGCCAACGCTAACCGGAATACCTGTATCTCGCTTAACTTGCTGTCGCATTAATTGGCATCGTTCTTCTAATGTGTCTGGTTCAAAGCCCTCAAACGATAGAAATGACTCATCAATGCTATATACATCCACGTGAGGCGTATGCTGTGAGAGAACATCAGTAACGCGGCTGCTCATATCACCGTAAAGCGCATAATTTGAGCTGAGCAATGTGCATTGTCGACGAATATGCGGATCAATCTGATGGGCAGGCATTCCCATTGCCACACCTAAGTTTTTGATTTCTTGCGAACGCGCGACCACGCAGCCGTCGTTATTCGACAAAACGCCGACAGCTTGGCCTTCCAACCTGGGAGCAAAGACTCGTTCGCAGGAGACATAGAAATTATTGCAGTCGACCAAGGCAATCATACGGTGAAACCGGGTGCTAGCGGTTGGATGCTATGGGTGGCCACACCCCAATTGTGACAATCATGCCCAGTGAGAGGGATGGGCTTAAACTCTGGGTTAGAGGCCACCAAATACGGCCGACTGCCCATGATGCTTAGCTTTTTACACGTCAGCTCGCCGTCCACGCTCATGATCACGATATGGCCTGGCTGAGGATTGATAGACCGGTCGACAATTAACAACGCATTATCTTTAATGCCATCGCCTTCCATGGAGGTGCCTTTGGCTCGCAGAAAGAACGTTGCACTAGGGTGCTTAATCAAATGGGCAATAAGATCTAATTCGACCTCGACATAATCGTCTGCGGGACTCGGGAAACCAGCGCGGACTTCGCCACCCGCTAAAGGCAGCCTTAGCGGTCGAGCCATGGTGTCGACGCGTCCAAGAATGGTGAAATGCATACTCATGCCATGCTCCCCATCGCTCGCCATGTGCCTGGTAGATGCACCTCAATGTTTTCAAGCGGTGCGAGTAGCGCGTCTTGTTCAGTCCCCCAAACCGCCAACAACTGCGTACCTTCCTCTCTCAAATCATCCCGTTGAAGAGGAAATCCTCCAACGATAACTGGAAGAGTACGGGGACTACTGAATGGCCGTTGCATAGACCGTGGGTAAGTTTTCTTGCTCATAAGCGCCTCCCTATATAGCTGTTAATATATGGCTATGTTGTCATCTTCTGTTGATGTGCTTTAAATATACTGTATAAAATACTGTATGTGTAGCCTTCGTGTGGAGAGCGCCATGAAGCAAGCAGACTTCAAAATCCTTGAGAGGACACTTTCCAGCCTTCCTGTTGAGCGCAAGAAATACATAGCGGAACGACTTCTTGGGCAAATCAGCTCACAGGCAGACACTCTGATTGATACCTTAAGCCATCACTTTCCATGCCCACATTGTGGCGGCGAGCACGCTGTTAAGTGGGGACGCAGCGGTGGCCTACAGCGGTATCGATGCCGGAATCCCGAGTGTCACAAAACATTCAACGCCCTTACAGGCAAGCCCTTAGCCAAGCTGCAACATCGAGATAAATGGTTCGACTACCTGCGCTGCATGCGAGACAGCTTGACGTTGCGCGCCTCAGCGGCCCGAGTGGGTATTGATTTGAAGACGGCTTTCCGATGGCGTCATCGTTTCCTGAAAACGAGTGCTCAAGACAATGCCAACCCACTATCCGGCATCATTGAGGTAGACGAAACCTTCTTCCTGGAGTCCTGCAAAGGAAAGCGTCAGATTACTCACCGCAAACCTCGCAAGCGTGGGGGACAAGGCAATGTTAAGAAAAAAGAACAAAAAATTCAGGTGCTTATTGCGCGAGACCGTAATGGAAAGGTCAGTGATTTGGTTGATCCGGCGCTCCAAAAATCGACTGTTCATGAGTTTCTGGCGCCGATCATCGATCGCGACTCGATTTTATGCTCTGACGGACACAGCTGGTATAAAACCTTCTCTCGCGACTACGGCATTGCCCATCATCGACTCATCGTATTCGATAATCAGCGAGTGATCGGCAAGGAATACCACATTCAGAACGTGAACAGCTATATGAGCCGCTTGAAGGGGTGGATGGGGCGCTTTCATGGGGTGGGGACAGCGTACTTACCTAATTACTTGGCATGGCGACGGTTATTTGAAACCACAAGGCCAGCCGAGGAAGCGTGGCTTCGTGCGGCGATAGGCGCTGACCAACAGCAGATGCCAACATAGCCTAATATATACAGTATTAAGGGCTGACAATAAGCGATCAGCCTAGTGAATCGCAAGCACTCTTCTTCATTCGTTGGTCTTATCGTGTTGGCAAGCCCACCTTATTTTGACAGTGGTTAGATGAGGGCACCGCGATTTTGGTGCGTAGGCTGACTTGGGTGGCCAATTCTCGTCTATCCTGCAGCTATGTGCGGACGATTTGCTTTATTCACCCCGATACCTGAGCTGACCAAAAAGGTCGGTGCGGTTATGTCTGAGCGCGACATTCGACCGCGCTACAATGTGGCGCCGGGTACCTGGATCGCGAGCATACGGCAGGCGTCTGAGGACTCTGCTCCCACGCTTGAAGAGGTGTGGTGGGGATTTCGCCCATCGTGGGCCAAAGGGAAAGGCACGCAACCCATAAATGCGCGAGTTGAAACCGTTGCGACTAATAACTTTTTCAAATCGGCATTTGCTAAACACCGGTGCCTCGTACTCGCTGACGGATGGTACGAATGGATCAAGAACACGCCCCCTAAGCAGCCTCATTATCTGTGCCGAAGGGATCGAGAGCCCCTATACTTCGCCGCTATCTACGCAGAACGGGATGATGGAGGTCTAGGATGTGCCATTCTCACCGAGCCAGCTCGAGGCAGTGCTGCCGATGTGCATGACAGGATGCCGTTAATTTTGGACGACGACAGTCTTGAACACTGGCTTGCTACTGACCTGACGGATAAAGAGACAATCCGCAGCATGGTGCGGCATATCGATGCGGGACTAGTTGAACATTGGCCGGTTAGCACGGCTGTTAACAAACCTTCCGAGGGACAAGGTGATGAGCTGATCAATCCTCT
>NZ_JBQSVY010000028.1:0-9177 GCF_052446175.1 Halomonas sp. AOP43-D1-4 | reverse complement strand
ATACAGCTAGATAGCTAACTCACAAACAGCTTGCCATAAAGTATCATCAATTGAGATTAACTCACGACCATATCGCTGTCGAAAAGTAGACTCTCCCGGCCAACGTACTTTGCATCCTGGCTTAGCGGGCCTAGTAGCGGCTAAATGTGTCTGAATTCCCTCAACAAGGGCATCACAGGCCGCACGGCCACCCAACTGCTCTGGATCAAAAACCATAAACACCTGGCAACTACCACCACCGCTTCCACGCTGAACTGAATCAATTTCATGGCTTGGCCTCCCTTGCGCGAGTAAAGCGGCCATTGCATCAAGTAGAATCGCAAGCCCTGACCCCTTCCAATAACCGGTTGGAAGCAAGCGCCGTGTCGCGGCGATAGCAGCGGGATCGCGACTCAGCTCTCCACGCTCATTGAAGCCACCATCAATAGGTAACTGCTCACCTTTTAACTGTGTTGTTTGCAACTTTCCATAGGAAAATTGAGACATCGCCATATCGAGTACTAGTGGGCCTGAACTATGCGGTACAGCCATCACTAATGGATTATTACCGATAGACTGCGATACCCCTCCCCAAGCAGGCATGCAAGACTCGGTATTGGTCCACATAATCGCAGCGAACCCTTGCTCAACTGCACGCCATCCATAACTTCCTCCACGCATCCAATGGGTAGTATCACGTAACGCTACCAGCCCCATACCGTGTTCACGCGCTAATGCGATTGCTCGATCTGTTGCACTAAGAGCGTTAAGCACACCAATGCCTTGGCCTCCGTCAAGCACCTCAATCGCTCCTAACCGCTGCACAACGCTTGGCGTAGCATTAATATTTATCCATCCACGTCCAACATATTCAATAAACCGGGGGATCCGACCAATCCCATGAGAATGGACACCATCGCGAGTACTTTCAGCATGAATTTGGGCACAGACTGCCGCATCATCTGGTGCGAGACCCGCCTTTAATAGTGCCTTTTCAAGGGTATTTTGCAATGTCGCAAAATCAACGTCAGCCATATTTTCTCCAAATATAATGAAGGTGCTTTTATACTCAAACGAAATAAAAGGACTTAATATAACCGTGCATATTTTTTAATTCGTAGCTTAAAAAGGCCACTCGTGAGAGTGGCCTATGTTGTCATTAACATTTATACACGCGAACGTCTTAACTCTCTCGTGCACCATCGACTAAACGACGTAGTTTTAATGGGTTTTCCTGTTTAATAGCAGCGGGCAATAGCGCATCAGGAAGGTCTTGATAGCAAACCGGGCGCAGAAAGCGGAAGATTGCTGCCGTCCCTACAGAGGTAGTACGTGAGTCGGATGTTGCCGGGAACGGCCCGCCGTGGACCATTGCATCACACACTTCAACCCCGGTTGGCCAGCCGTTAACCAAAATACGACCTGCCTTGCGCTCTAGTGTCGGCAATAACTCTCGCGCAGCTTCCAGATCGGCATCATCCATTTGTAGCGTTACAGTCAGTTGGCCTTCCAAATGCTCTGCAACTTGCTTGAGTTCTGCGGTATTAGCACACTCAACGATTAACGAGGTCGAACCAAACACCTCTCCCTGCAATGCTTCATTGCCAAGAAAATCCTGGGCGCTGGCTACGAACAAGCCGGTTTGACACTGGTTGGGGCCATCACCCTTCTGCCCTCGCGCGATTTCTTGCGCCTTACCACTGTCGACAAAACTCTTCACACCGCTTTCGTAGGCTTCGAAAATACCTGGCGTCAGCATTGTTTGCGCGCCACTCGCTTTAACGGCCTCACCTGCGGCTTCGATAAAGGTGTTGAGCTCGGTTCCCTTAACCGCAATGACCAGCCCCGGGTTAGTACAGAACTGGCCTGCGCCCATGTTGAGTGAGCCAACAAATGCCTTGCCCATCTCTGCGCCACGCGACTTGAGGGCCGCAGGTAGCGGGAAAACCGGATTAATAGAGCTCATTTCAGCGTAGAAAGGAATCGGCTCGGGCCGTGATTGAGCAGCTTTCCAAAGCGCTAAACCTCCACTTCTTGAGCCAGTGAAGCCAGCAGCCTTGACACGTGCATCAGAAACCAAGGCAGTGCCCACTTCTCGGCCAGAACCAAACATCAGCGAGAAAACACCTTCTGGTAAAGCGCACTTTTTAACGGCAGACTGTATAGCACGGCCAACCAGCTCGCCGGTTCCTGGATGGGCAGCGTGGGCCTTAACGATGACAGGACAGCCAGCCGCTAGTGCTGAAGCGGTATCACCGCCAGCGACAGAAAATGCTAGCGGAAAATTACTCGCACCAAATACAACAACCGGGCCTAGTGCAATATGACGCTGACGAAGATCAGAACGTGGCATAGGCTGACGATCTGGCATAGCCGGATCAATGCGTACATCCAACCACTCGCCAGCGCGTACAGTTTTTGCAAACAGACGTAGCTGCCCACAGGTACGCCCACGCTCCCCCTGAATTCGAGCCTTCGGCAAACCAGACTCAGCCACTGCGCGCTCAATCAGGTCTTCGCCAATCACTTCAATCTCATCAGCGATAGTTTCCAAGAACCTGGCTCGGTCCTCAAGTGAAGTGTCACGATAAATATCAAAGGCGTTCCAAGCCAACTCGCAAGCCCGCTCGACTTCGGCTTGAGTACCACCCGCATAGGCCGGTTCAAGGAGCTCGTTGGTTGCTGGGTTTATTGCCTGAACGGGACTACGGCTACCTTTAACAGCCTGTTGCCCTATGAGCATTTCACCTGTCAGATTCATCTTGCCTCCTAAATGAGAGTGGTTTTCGTAGTTTCTCGGTTTAGACCAAGCGTTACTTACATTTTTCTCGCGCACCTAGCAGTACCGCGAGCACAGCCCAAAATCTGTTGCTTTGATTGTCTTCAACCGCGCTGAGAAATTAGGCTACTTCGCTTTCGCGACTCGCACTTTTTTACCGCGACAACTTTCGAGTATAGCTAGCCCGAAGCAGTGTTTTTCTGGTTGGTACGATAGTTCTGCCACAACGTTAGCACCAACAAGGCCAAAGCAATGATCAAGAAGGTGATGCTGATGGGACGTGTGAAGAACGGTGTCCAGTCTCCCTGGAAGGACTGTAACCCTCGACGTAAATTTGACTCAGCAATCGGCCCTAAAATCAGCCCTAAAATGACGGGCGCAGTCCCGAAACCATAGCGGTTCAAGAAATAGCCTAAAATGCCAAAGCCAAGCATTAAGTAAAGATTGAACACATCTCCATCCACGCCGTACACGCCGATAAAGCAGAACACCAAAATGGCAGCAAGGAGCTGTTTTCTAGGCACAGTAAGCACCCGAATAAATAGCTTAATTCCGAGGCACATAATCAATAGCATGAAGATGTTGGCAATCAGATAAGCTAGAAAAATGCCGTATACCGTGCCACTTTGATCCGCAAACAGAAGGGGGCCTGGAGTGATCCCTTGAATCATCAGCCCACCGAGCAGTACCGCCGTCGCTGCTTCGCCTGGAATCCCCAGTGCGAGCGTAGGTATCAGTGCCCCACCAAGCAATGCATTATTGGCGCTCTCTACAGACACAATACCCGACGCATGACCCGAACCGAATTTTTCGGGGGTTTTGGAAAAGCGTCGTGCTTGATCATAGGCTACCAGTGAGGCAATACTCCCCCCAGCGCCTGGAATAGGACCGACCACCGATCCAGAAATCACACCGATTACGACAGCTTTCCAGTGTTTCAACGTTTCAATAAAACGCGGGCGTGCAATATCAATGCGATGCGCACTCTCTTTCATTCGCTCGTGAGGGTCGTACTCAAATGTATCTTTAAGCACCTGAGAAACGGCAAACAGGCCAATGAGAGCTGGCAATAAATTAACCCCTGTCAGCAGCGAAAGCTCGTTAAAGGTAAATCGGCCCACGCCGGTAATAGGATCGGTTCCGATAGTCGATACAAAAAAGCCGATCAGGCCGGCAATTAAACCTTTGAGTAACGATTTACCAGCGACAGAAGCAATGATAACCAAGCCAAAGATACTCAAAGAAAAGTATTCAGCAGGGCCGAATCGTAGGGCGAACTCAGCGATGGGCGGCGCCAATAGGCTGAGAATAACCATGCTCGCGACACCGCCAAAGAAGGAGGCTACGATCGACAAGCCAAGTGCACGGCCCGCTTCGCCCTTCTGGGCCATGGGAAAGCCATCGAAGGTGGTCGCTACGGATGAGGGGGTCCCGGGAATATTAAGCAATATCGCTGGAATTGATCCGCTAGCACCGGCGCCGCAAAGCGCTCCTAGCAGCATACCTATTCCCGCCACGGGCGGCATACCAAAGGTCACCGGCAACAGTAGCGCTATCGCCATTGCCGAGGTCAAGCCGGGGAGCGACCCCATAATGATGCCGAGCAGAGTACCGCCAGCAATGGCCAGTAACGTGCTGATTTGCAGCACCATACCTAGGCCATCGAGATAACCTGAAATCATATAAGTCTCCCAAATCTCAGGAAAAGAGCTACCCGCTTAAGTCGGGAGCGGAATTTTGAAAAGAACGGTAAAAACATAAAAAATAGCTACGGCTAATATCGTGGAAAACACCAGGGTAGAGAGAAACGACTTCCATCTCTGAGACATCGAAAGCGTCGACCATACGCCGCTTATCACTACGAATCCCATTATGCAGAAAAAGGTAAAAAGCCCTGTGCTGGCGATATATCCAATTCGTTCAAATGCAAAGATATAGCCCGTCAGCAAGGCCACAACAAACAGCCATTGCGCGATACTTCGTACCTGTAAAGCATGTGGGGTATCCGAATGTATTTGCTTGGCTATCCACCATTGTCGCGCATCTTTAATCAGACACGGAATAGCAAATAGAAATATCAATCCAGATAACAGCTGAGGGAAAAAGGCAGGTGATAAATCCCCTACGATTTCAATGTTGGGTAGCGCTGTAGCTGCCACAAAAGCACTTGCCGAAGCGACCAGTAGAAAAAGATTAAATAGCGGCTTTCCAATATCACGTTCCATTATTCAGACCCCAGCCCCTTCTTAATGGCAGCCCCATCATGTTTTGATTAATGACAAAGCAGCCAAGCCATGGAGGCCTTGGCTGCACAAGAGAGCTTTTAATTGGCTAGATCGCCAGCGGCTTCGCGCATGACGCCTGCGGATTCATTGATGAAAACATCAAGCTCTTCACCGTAAAGAGGCGATAGATCAGTACCCAAGTTGCTGGCTGTTTCTTCATACGAGCCATCGCTTATGATCTGCTGAATCGCCGTCACCCAGCGCTCCTTCACTTCATCAGAAATACCTTTAGGAGCTACAATGCCGCGCCACACGGTAAGCGTAAGATCGTAGCCAGACTCCTGAAAGGTGGGCACATCAGGTAAATTGTCGCTACGTTCGGCGTAAGTAGTCGCAAGCGCATTCAATCGACCGGATTCCAGCGCTGAACGTAGCTCTGCCCCGCCCAGCACTACCGCTTCAACGTGCCCGCCCATAGCGGCGGAGATAGCTTCAGAGCCACCCGGGTAAGGAATAAGGTTGAAGTTGGAATCGGTGCGGTTGGCGATAGCATTAGCGGTAATGTACGCAGAAGAACCGACACCCGACGCCCCGATCCGGATAGCGCTATCTGAAGCGGCTTCCACCAGGCTATCCAGATCCTGGTAAGGGCTATCTTCACTTACCGCGATGAGGTACGGCTCTTCGATAATTTTCGCAATAAAATCAAAATCATCATGCGTAAACGGGACGTTACCCATCGCTTCGAGCGTCAACATTGCATTACTAGCGGCAAGCAATGTATAGCCGTCGGGTTTAGACGCGACCGCACGCGACATGCCCACCGCACCACCGCCGCCCGCAATATTGCGAATGACCAGGGTTTCTCCTAGCTGTTCTTCAAGCAACGGCTGAAGCGCCCGGACAAAGGTATCGTTACCACCACCGGCCGAGAATGGCACAATCATATTGATACTTTTATTAGGGTAATCATTTGCAATAGCCTGACTACCAGCGACAAGCCCTACGGCCAGTGTTAGCGTGCCTAATAATTTTTTCATTGTTAAGTTACCTCTATCTAGCGTTTATAAGCCCAATCACTTTTTGAAGTTATTTCCGGCGACTGGGTCATTCGTACCGACTTAGCGCACTAATGCTGGCCTTTTGGGATCAAAGGTCCAGCCATCAATTAAATGCTGCATCGCCATGGCGTCGTTACGTCCGCCTGCCGGTAAACTGCGATAAAGTTCATGGGCTTTTTCGATCTGATCCATATCAATTTCAATACCCAAACCAGGCGCATCAGTAACCGCCACTTTCCCATCAACGATCTCGGGTGGGTTATGCGTCAAACGAGCATCTCCCTCTTGCCAGATCCAGTGGGTATCCAGGGCCGTCGTACGCCCTACCGCCGCTGCGCCCACGTGAGCAAACATGGCTAACGAAATATCGAAATGGTTATTGGAGTGAGAACCCCAGGTCATACCATGGTCCTGGCAAAGCTGTGAAACTCGCACAGCGCCTGACAGTGTCCAGAAATGCGGGTCGGCCAGCGGTATATCCACCGAGCGCAGCATTAAAGCATGTGCCATTTCACGCCAGTTAGTCGCTACCATGTTAGTTGCCACAGGTAACCCGGTAGCATGACGAAATTCAGCAAGAATCTCTCGACCTGAAAAGCCTTGCTCAGCACCGCACGGATCTTCTGCATATGCAATGACGCCATGCAGATCCTTACAGAGATGAATGGCTTCATTTAGCGACCAAGCGCCGTTCGGGTCGATCGTGGTGCGCGCGTCAGGGAAAGCTTTATGCAGCGCCTTGACCGCTTCTATCTCCTGCTCACCCGGCAGTGCACCACCTTTGAGCTTGAAGTCTTTAAAGCCGTAACGATCATGAGCGGCTTGAGCCAACTCTACAATACGCTGGGGTGTCATCGACGCTTCATCGCGCTGGCGATACCACTCATGACTTACCCCACCTGTACCGCGGCGGAAGTCGAGCGGCGTGGCGTGACCATCGCCAATGAAGAACAAGTATCCCAACACTTCGACGCTATCGCGCTGCTTACCGTTACCCAATAGCTCAGCAACCGGTACGCCTAAGAACTTACCCATTAGATCAAGCAAAGCGGCTTCTAGTGCCGCAACCGCATTGATGCGCAACTCAAAGGTCCAAGACCCCTTACCGAAATCCTCGAAGTCAGCGCTACGGCCCGCATTATTGAGCGAGGAGACCATAGAGCGTAAACGGCTAATCGACTGCCCCACCACAAGCTCTCTTGCCTGCTCAAGTGATTGTTCAATCGTTGCACCGCCAGGGGCCTCGCCGACGCCAACGTTGCCAGCGCTATCCTTCAAAATAACCAGGTTACGAGTGAAGTAAGGCGAATGCGCCCCCCCGATATTGAGCAGCATGCTATCGCGGCCAGCAACAGGTATGACCCGCATTTCGGTTATTGTGGGAGTACTGTGACTTGGCATAAACACTTCTCCATCATTCTACTTCTTCAGCGCGTAACCATTTTAGGTGTCAGCTTTTAAAATCACGAGGGCGGCAAAACGCCAGCCCTCATGAACTAACAGAAATACTTAAAAAGACTTTGCTTTCTCAACCAGTTGCTTAAGCTGACCCATCTCTTGATCATTAGGCATAGTCAGGGGCGCGCGTACACTGCCGCCTGGGTAGCCCACGATGCCAGCTCCTGCTTTAACCAAGCTCACTGCATACCCCGGCGTGGTGTCGCGCAAAGTAACGAAAGGAATGAAAAACTCGCGGGTTACGTTCTTAACGAACTCACTGTCGCCTTGACGCATTGCCTTGTAAAACTTCACGGCCATCTCCGGCACGAAGTTAAAGACCGCCGAGGAGTAGGTGCTTACACCAATGGCCAAGTAAGCTTCAGCAATGATTTCTGCCGTTGGCACGCCGCCCACATAGGCCAAACGGTCACCTAGCGTTTTGATGGTGATGTTCAGCGTTTGCATATCGCCTTTACCATCTTTTAATCCGACCAGGTTATCGCAACGATCGGCTAACGCCTTGACACCATCTACCCCCAGATAACCGTTAGCACGGTTATAATAGATAACACCTAGCTCAGTTGCTTCACAAACACTAGCAGCGTAATCAACAATCCCGGACTGCGAGCACTCGGTAAGATAAGGAGGCATTAACAAAATGCCGTCGGCACCTGCTTCCTGGGCGGCTTTAACCTGTTCTTTCGCCAGCTCGACATTTTGGCCCGCACTCGCAATGACCGGCACATCTCCACCGATGGTTTCAACAGCCACCTTAACAATTTCACGATACTCGTCGATCGTAATATTAAAAAACTCACCCGTACCGCCAGCGACAAAGAGTGCGGTCACTTCATAATCTTTCAACCATAGCAGGCGCTTACGGTAACTTTCAGCATCAAATTTACCGTCAGCATCGAAATCAGTTACAGGGAAGGAAAGCAGGCCGTCAGAAATAGAAGCTTTAAGCGTCGCTTTGGAAAAGTTCATGGTAATCTCCTCATTTTTATACAGTAAGCGAACCTAGACGAGCGGTGACTCGTGTGGCTCAGTCATTTAGTACCGGGTTGAATATTTCAATATCATATAGCCAACATTGTCATACATCATACAAAGTTTCCTCTAGACTTTAGCCTAAGACGGTACTGAATGAGACAAGGTTATCGATCAGAACGTGGAGCTGATAACTGGCTAAGTAACTGAAAATTAATATTAATATCAAAAAACACTAGGCAGCAATGTGCAGATGAACCACGGGCCCTGTCTGAAAATTGCCAGGCTCAGCAATACAGCGTAAAAATCAGCTCAGCTAGCTCTTTAGTAAACTCCGCTTCTTTACCGATTTTACCTTGCTTTCACTCGCCAACTTTTCAGACAGAACCTAAAAACTTCCCAAGCATTAAAAACAACTTTTAAGGCTCAATTTAAAATTAATGCGCTAAAGCTCGCCCTCAACGGGGCTACGCCTTTGCTTAATTGCTGAATAGATTGACCAACATAAAAAAAGTGCTATTAACGCAAAAAAGGTTGCGCTAACAGGTCTTTCTAAAAACACCATCAAATCTCCCCGGCTTATCAACATGGCACGCCGAAAGTTTTCTTCCATCATCGGCCCCAAAATATACCCAAGGAGCAATGGCGCTGGTTCAAAACCCAAGATTAATAACACGCATCCAATAACGCCAAACACAGCCAC
>NZ_JBQSVY010000027.1:0-11235 GCF_052446175.1 Halomonas sp. AOP43-D1-4 | reverse complement strand
TCACTTTAACAATATGAAAAGAAGCCTATGTTGATAGTAACCTCTCCCAGTGCGCTGCTAATTAATGGTGACCCCGATCCCTCTATTGCACAGGTTTTGATAGAAGCAGCTCAAAATAATCATAAGGTTGGGATTGTCTCAAATAACGCCAAACCGGGTTGGTTTGATGAGTTATTTGCCGAAACCGGTGTAATATTTAAGCAAGAGCTAGGACGGCAAAATGGAGGGATTATTAAAAGAACTGCCGAAAAGCTAAAAATCGCGCCGCAAGATGTCTTAGTGCTAGTTGGATCGCAAGCTGACATTGCCATGGGTAAGAATGGTAAAGCGGTTATGGTTGCAGCCGGTTGGTCAAATGACCCAAGAGTGTCTGAGCTCGGTATTCAAGTGGATTGTGCACGTTCTCTTAAGGAAACCCTTCGATTAACTTCGGAGTGGGATGGCAAGTGGTGGTTCAATGGCCAAGGCGCTTCGTATTCTGTACATGCTCTTTCAGATCTATCTACTTTCGGAAAAGACTTTGATCAAAAACAATTTCGCGCGCATCTAACTAGTACTATAAAACAAGGGGGGCCTCGATTGAATGCCTTACTTGCAATGGTTGCGAGATCTCTGCTAACTCAGGGTGTTGACTCGTTTCCAAAGCTTTTTTGGGGAGTGTTTCCTTCGTCAGCTAGCGATAACAGTGATAGCGAGGTACTCAGCGATTTTACGCATCGCTTAAGGACAACTGTATCAAAAGTTCGTATGGCGAGAAAGGGAGAGCCCTTGTTTGTGCGTCATAAACCATCAACTAAGCGGTCGTCAGCTGGTTCAAGAACAGATCGACTTGATCCCACCGAACAGATAGAAACTATTCATTTAAACCCTAAATATCGCGGTAACCTCACCGGGCGTAATGTCATAGTGGTAGATGACTGTACTACTCATGGGGTGTCTTTCGGTGTAGCCGCCGCACTTTTGCGTAAAGCAGGCGCTAATTCTGTCACATGCATTGCACTGGGTAAGTTTGGTAGATCTCTGAGGGACTATCAGATTGATATTACCTCAGATCCATTCCAACCACTCAATCTAGCGAAAAACGCTGTTATAAAAGATAATCCTTTTTTTGTGGGGCACGAAAATAATGCTGCACAAGAAGCGCTTAAGGGCTTGTTGGGCTAGATAGGTCATTAACTTTTTTGTAAAGTAATTATAACCTTACTGTGACCTGCCACTTGAAGGTTTAAATCTAGGCAGGTCACTTACTCTTATCGAAACAAGGAAGTTACCCGCTGACCGGCGTAACTCGTGTTGCTTGTCTCGAAGCAATCATGTTCGCGGGACGCTGAATTTCACTCAGCGTAGCGTCGTCTAAAAGCCCTTCTTCGCGTACAAGATCTAGTACTCCTCGCCCGCTCTGTAGTGCCTGTTTGGCGATTCGTGTTGAGTCGATGCATCCCACATAGCTTCGCTGGATATCTGTCTCTTCTGGCACGCAGAGGCTGACCAAATCGTCGCATAGTGAATCTGGCAGGATTGTTTGAAGGTGCAAGAGGGCAATGCTGTTTAGCATGAATTGCGGCTTTCGGAAGGGCTGCTAAAGTAGCCTCTTACAAAAACCGCCCTCTGGATGACGTCTTTCGGTACGTTTCACCTAGCTTATATATTTTAAATTACTTTAGTCTTTATTCGCCTGTGAGCGTTCTTAAAGCTTTGGTGAAGCTTACATGGTTAAGTGGCTTTATAGATGAACTGCTATCTTGCTTTTTATTATATGCGTGTACCCATGTTTTCATATCTAAAACACCCGAAGAAGCTCGAATTTTACTTTCAGCTCCTTTTAAATTTCCACGGAAAAATGCTATGTGGTTTATAACTTTTTTGATAGTCGCTTGATGGTTTTCTTCTGTTATCTCAAGCAGTAACGCACAGTACCCACCCTCATTTTCTCTACATTCAATTTCAAGAAGAAATACTCTACTTCCGCTGTAGTCAAAATGATAAACTAAAACGCTTCTATGTTTTGAAAGTGTTAACGTGGTCCATTTGTCCCTTCTGTGTTTTTTTTGATACTCGTCTATAACTCTTTTGGGTAATGGCCAAGTCAGAATGTTATCTCTAAACAGACCGCCTTCTTGTGGCTGATAGCAGAAAAGATTACTTATTATTTTTTTATTGCGAAGCAGATTCAACATTTTCTTTAACTGCAAAAACCTATAAGGCATGTTTGTTTGGCCGACCTGTTCCGCAGAAACCTCCTTTGTTTCTGTATTTCCATGCGTCGGTAATCCAGAAGTGCCATACTTGAAAAATTGATTTTCAATAGGCGTTACTTTTCCTGTAAGGTATTTATAACTAACCTCTTTTTCAATTTTTTTTAATTCTGGTTTGTTTTTCCAAGCAACCCCTAAAGAGCTGATTTCATCAAGCCCAGAATTCGCTGCAGGATCTTCTTTAGAAGAAATCGCTAAATCATCATTTGGGCTGCTGTTGTTCTGACTGCCATTTGGCCAAGGCTTATCTTTATCTGAATCTATAGTGTCTTTGCCTGTCTCGCCACTATTGTCGCGACCATGGTGGATTGTCAAGTTACTAAAAGGCCACGTTGCTGAGATTATCTCCAAGCAAAGATATTTGTTAGGTTCTGATTGTATTTGAACTGCACGTACAGAAAATTTAAAATTGTTAACTAGAAAAGGAATGCCTGCATATATATAAGACTCACCAGTAGCCCTTAAGGCATTAGCATAAATAGCATTAGCTGCTTGAATGCCATGTTCAGAAATAGTGAGATTCGCTGCATTATCAGCAAACTTATCCTTAATTCTCTTTCTTAAAATTACCAACCATTCGTCATCGGAAATTGTTCCAGTTTTTTGTATATTAACAATTCTTTCCCTAGTTGTTGCCCATGGCCCCGTTGTTAATGCTAGTGCGAACTCAGAAGAGGGTGCCATGAGGGCCCTAAAAACTTCGTGGCAAGGGATTATATAGGTACTTTGTGCTTGCTGAATTACAACGCAGTAGCTGTTAGAAAAGTCTTTTCCAAGATTGTATTCTGACTGCCCTATCCAACGGTATGGGAATTCATCTTTCCACCAACTTGGCCTTTCAGGCATGATATCGTTTGCTTTAACAATTCTAGAACTGTTATCTGTTAAATCTGCATTAATATTAATAGTTTGAGCATTAGCGCGACCAATTAGGCGCCCATTTTTGTATATGGTACCTAAAACAAGCTCTGGAACTATTCCCGTATGTGCGCGTACCAGGATCTCTTCACTCAGGCTGGCAGGCTTGCAGATTTCTTGTTTGTTTGGGTTCGAGCTTACTGGACAAAGCTTGACGCCAACAGAGGGGGTTGATGTTCGTCCCTCATGCGATTGGTACCCATCTACCCACCGTATCATCCAGTGGCGACCATCGTGAGGAAATTCTTCAAAATTAGTGATTAGATTTCGACTAGCCATGCAAATATTAGCACCTATTTTTTTCTTAAGTGCAGTATGCCAGTCGTGCAGTTTTTTGTTTAGTCGTTTTTATTAATGTAATTCACAGCCGCCGCCCACCAGCGCTGCGGCGCTGGCGCTATGATGCGGTTGGCGAAATGGGCGCTTGCCCCAGTCGGCATCCAGCGACAGCCCACATACCGAGCGCACGGCGGCGACCGCCAAGGCGTCTTCTTCTGAAAGCGGCGGTAGAATGCCCGGCAGGCGGCTGGCCAGCATGGTTTTACCCGTGCCAGGCGGGCCTGCGAACAGTAAATTGTGGCCTCCCGCAGCGGCAACTTCCAGCGCGCGACGCGCCTGTTGCTGGCCGCGTACATCGGCTAAATCGGCCATTGGCGTGGTGGTTTTTACTGAGGCGGGTAGGCGGTGGGGCAGGATTTTCTCCTGCCCAAGTAGGTGAGCAACGACCTGCCAAAGCGTATCCGCTGGTAGTACCGGTAAGTCACCGGCTAGTGCGGCTTCGTCGGCGCAGGCGCGAGGAATGATCAGAGCGTTTCCGGCCCGGCGCGTTGCCAGCGCGAAAGGAAGCATACCGGGTACGGCGCGCAGCTTGCCGTCCAGCGCCAATTCGCCCGCGCACTCCATGCCTTCTAGCGCGTCTACTGGAATCTGGCCTGAGGCCGCAAGAATGCCGAGTGCGATGGGCAAATCGAACCGGCCTCCCTCCTTGGGAAGGTCCGCAGGCGCCAGGTTGAGCGTAATGCGCCGGGTGTTGGGAAAATCAAACCCGGCATTAATCAATGCGCTACGCACGCGTTCACGACTTTCCTTGACTGCTGTTTCGGGTAACCCAACCAGCGTAAGCCCCGGTAAGCCGTTGGCAAGATGTACTTCTACATGGACGGCTGGTGCATCCAGGCCCACGCCCGCACGCGTGGCCACAATGGCTAAGGTCATTCCGCTTCCTCGCTTATTTCCTAATTCTACTTGATCAAAATAGTTAACTTACCGTAACTAAGAAAACTTTGATAGCAGGCAGGGCTTTAGGCGTGATGAGCATAGCGGGGAGATGGTGCGATGTGCGGACGCCACTTCTAACGGGTGGGCTGGTTGTGGCGGGAAAAGTCGTCCAAAGCGGTAGACAACACACGGGCAAAGCGTTGGGCGGAAGGTAGCGCTCCAAAGCTCCATACGGGTGGCAGGCGCAAAAAGTTGCCGCTTTGCACAACGGGCAGCTGTTGCCACAGGCCACTTTCTGCCAGCTCTTCTTCTACGCCCATGGGCACCGGGTCAACAATTACCAGCGTCGCTTCTGAATAGCGGGCAAGCACTTCGATACCTGCTAAGGCGAACCCCCAGGCGTTGGTGGGTTGGTCCCAGGCATTGTCCAGGCCAAGCTGCTCAAGCACCGCATTGTAAAGGCTGTTATCCCCGAAGATCCGCACATGGCGTGCATCCATAAACTGCACCATCAATAGCGGTGCGGTGTCAGGTTGCGCTTCACGTAGTGATGCCATTAGCGCTTGCGTATCGGCAATTAATTGCTCTGCCTGGGGCTGTCGCTCGGTGAGCTCACCCAACTGGCGCGTTAATGCCTGGATTTCCTGCCAGGTATCGGCGCCGGGAGAGTAAAGCGGAATGGAAGTTACCGGTGCGATGCGCTCCAAACGAGGCGTGAGTGCAGCAAACATCGGCGAGATCAATATCTGCTCGGGAGCCAGCTGGGCCAACAATTCAAAATTGGGCTGGGTGCGCAGCCCAAGGTCGGTCACACCTTCTGGAAGTCGCGGCTCGCCGACCCAGTCGTAGTAGTCCTTCTGTTGAGCCACGCCGCTGATCGGCGCGTCGATAGCCACCAACGTCTCGGCAATGGTCCAGTCCACCGTGGCAAACTGAGCATGGGCGCTGGTAAATGCTAGCAGGCTGGTGAGCAGAAGCGCGGCTCGGGCGAAAAAAAGCGTCACGGTACGGCGCATGAGGAAGAGCCATTTTGAAAGAAGAGCTGTATTTAAACGATAATCTTTCTTGCTTGCAACGCCGTGCAGGCTTGTCGTTGGCTAAACCCCGACGACGTGTGGTTAAACAGGGCGACGGGGCTCAGCGGCTCTCTTAAGTGTTTAGAAACGGTAGTGAACGCTTGCTGTAATCCCGCGCTCAGCGCCAAAGTAGCAGTAATCCAGCGAGTTGCATGACGCTACGTAGGATTTATCCAGTACGTTGTTGACGTTAAGGCGGGTTTCGACGCCGTTAACGCCCACATGGCTGAGGTCGTAGCCGATGGTGGCATCGACCAGCGTGTAGTCGGGTACGCTTTCGGTATTTGCGCGGTCTGCGGCGATATCCGCGTAATGCCTCACACCAACGCCTACATCCACGCCGTTTAGCCAGCCGCTGTTCGCTTCATAATGTCCCCATGCCTGTAGCTGGTGCCGGGGCGAGTAAATCGCATTGTTGCCCTGGTTGCCGTCGTCACTTTTAGCGTAGGTAATATCGGTAAAGCTATAGCCTGCCTGAAGCGAGAGCGTTTCGGTCAGTTGGGTCTGGGCTTCCAGCTCAAGTCCTTGGGACTCAATTTCACCCACGGCGCGGTAAGGGTCAGAGGGCTGCTCTTTGGTGGCTACGTTTTCCTGGCTGATATGGAAAATGGCCGCGCTGTACTGGTTGGCGCTACCGCTGGGTTGGTACTTCACCCCGGTTTCCCACTGCTCGCCTTCCATGGGCGAGAGCAAATCGCCGCTTTCATCCACAAAGCTTGTGGGCGTAAACGCGGTGGAGTAACTCAAGTAAGGCGCTACGCCGTTATCGAATAGATACACCACGCCCGCACGGCCGCTAAGTTGAGTATCGTTTAGCGAGCTTGAAGCGTCGGTATCCTTGTTCGTGTTATCAATGCTTACCCAGTCATAGCGTCCGCCCAGCGTGAAGCGCCAGTTATTAAGCGCAATTTGGTCCTGTAGATAAACACCGGTCTGTTCAATGTTATGTTGTTCCCGAGTAGGGGCATAAAATGCGACGGGATCACCGCCATAAACGGGCTCAAAGGCGTTAATGGGCTGGAAGGCACCGGAAGGCCATGACACGTTGTTTTCGCGCTGCTGGTAGTCCACGCCAAAGAGCAGTGTATGCGCCATAGCAGCGCTATCAAATCGAGCTTCAAGCTGATTGTCGATGGTCCATGCTTCAAGGGACTCGTCGCTGCCGGAGTAATAGCGGGTTAACTCATTGGAAGTGGGCGATGTCCAGCCAAAGCCATATACCTGATTGAGTACTACGTCTGAATTCAGGTAACGCAGCATTTGACGGCCAGTGAACTGGTCATTAAAGCGGTGTTCAAGCGAGTAGCCGAACATACGCTGGGTGCGCTCGTAGGCGTCGTAATCTTCTTCTCCGTCAAAGAAATTATTGCTGATTTTACGCCCGTTGCGGGGTGTTACGGCACCTTCATAAGGCACGCCGGAGTGATAGCCGCCTTCAGGTTCATCCTGCAGGTAGGCTTCAACCGTCAGGCTGGTGTCGTCGGTCATGTCCCATGTCAGGCGTGGCGCGATGGCGTAGCGCTGCTCTTCGGCGGACCCGAACTGGGTGTCCGCACCGCTGGCAATACCCGTTAAGCGAAATGCTATGCGCTGCTGCTCGTCAATCGGCCCGGTGAGATCGAACGCAGCGCTACGCTGGTTATTGTTGCCCACTCGCAAGCGCAGCTCGCCGCCTTGCTCAAACTCAGGACGCTTGCTGTTCAGCGCTACCATGCCGCCCGGAGAGGCGCGGCCATAGAGCACGGAGGCAGGTCCGCGAACGACTTCGATGCTTTCCAAAAACCAGGGGTCGATACGCATCGAACTGTGGGAGTTGGCATCGCCCATCACTTTCAGGCCATCCAGAAACGTATTGCTTAAGCTGCCATCGGAAAAGCCGCGCAACACTAAATAGTCGAAGCGGTTTGAAGCGCCCACCTGATTGGAGTAAACGCCTGGCGTGTAGTCGGTTGCGCGCTGGACGGTCGTTACACCACGCTCTTCCATCTGCTTCTGGGTAATGGTTGACACACTTTGCGGCGTCTCGATAAAGGGGGTTTCTACCTTGGTGGCAGCTTGCTGAGCAGTGACCGTGACCGTCGTTAACTGATGGGCAGCATCCGGTGATGTTTGGGCGTAGGCGGCAGATACCGAGCCGCCTGCCAAGGCAATGGACAGCGCAAGGTGGCGATAGGAAAAGCGGTGCGGGAGCATAAGCATGACAATAATTCTCTACCGTTTGTAATAATGAGAATTATTGCTTTTTAAGGGTCTGTTGAGCTATGCAATATGCCAAATCAGCTATGCGTAATGCCAGTGTTGATGATGCGCTTAATGTGTTCTGGCCCTGCTGCTCACTTCTGTTGGCGCAACACCGAAGTGGCGTTTGAAAGCCGTCGTAAAATTGGTGGCATGGCGATAGCCACAGGCATGGGCTGTCTGTTGAACACTATAGCCTTTTTCCAAGTGGCTATAGGCTTGTTGAAGCCGACAGTGGCGTAAGTGATCAAAAATTGAGCAGCCGTAAAGTGCACTAAATTTCTGGCGCAAGCTACTGGAGCTCATCGCCGCACGACGAGCCAGGCCGCTCAGGCAGTAATCGGTCATTGGGTTATTGCGCAGCTCGGCATGCAATTGAGCAAGCTGTTCGCGTTCGCGGGCTTTGATGCCTCGTGCAGGTTTACCCTCTCTGGCAGGCGGCGCGGGTAAGCCGTGCCCAAGAAGCTGTAGGGCAAGCCCCTGCCAGACTAGTGAATGCCGCCAGTCGTCCAGTGGCGCTTCGCAACTCGCGCGTAGCTGAGCAAAGAGTGTGGAAGGTGGCGCCCAGGCATGCAGCTGAGGCGCTTGAGCGCTAGGCAACGCATTAGGAATTGTGGCCAGTACCGCAATATTGAGGGTACGCAGCCGTGGCTGTGCCGGTTGTTCAACGATCAACGGCGCCTGCGGGGTAAAGTGTGCGCAAAGCCCCTGCCCCGCGCCTATAGTCAGCCGCTTCTGGCCTTGGGCGATGTCAATCCAGCCTTCCAAAACAACACTTAGAAACCAGGGCACTGTCTGCGTAGAGCGGGAGACATAGCGTTGACGAACAGCAAGGTCGGACAGGGTGAGATGCAGCGCAGAAGAGAGCGGCAAATCACTGACGTTGCCTTGGGCAATGGGGTCGTCAATTCCCTCCCCGGCATACAGATAGTCAATGCCGAATGTTTGGCCCAGTTGGCTAAGTGTCGATGGTGTTAACGACGTAAAGGTTGGCATCAATAAGGACCCTGCGGCTTGGTAATCCAGTGATCAACCCAGCGAGAAAACGCCGCCCAAAAGAGCGACGCTTGAAAAGAGGAGCGGTTCGTGGGTTATCCAGAGAACGCGTAAATCATCGTGATCCTATCATCGGTAGATTAAAACGCAATGATAGATGTTCTCATTTTGGTGGCGGCAGGCGTTACCAGTGCTGTGCTTATGTATCGCTTTTCTTATCGTCGTTCAGTGTGCTGCTGGCAGCCGGTTTTGGGGCAGCGGCCTTAGTGGCGACTGGCAGGTGCTTCTCAGGCTGACTCGCTTCCAGCGTAGCTTCCAACTGCGCTACTTGCCTCTCCAGGGCTTCTACCCGCGAGCGCGTGCGCTGTAGAACGTCCATCAGGATATCGAAGTCTTCCCGCGATACGAGCTCCAGCCGATCAAAGGCACCACGAACCACCTGTTGAACGCCTTTCTGAATATCTTCGGGCGCTTGTGACGCATTTTGTAAGCGGTCGCCAATCTGTTGTGCCAAACGGCTAATACGGTCCTGGGGCGTCATGGTTCTCTCCTTAAATAATGATGCTTTAAAAGTGGGCACTATTTTAAGGATACGCAACCCGCCGCCAGTACGCATGTATTGCGTATGGCATTGGCGCATTTATTCGTTTATCTCGTCGCCCAATCATGGTGCGCCAACCGTTCGTGCCGGTTCTTTTTTGGTGCAATCGGTTGCGTCCTACGCCTTTCGCGATCTTGGGGTGTGCGTAAAAGCGCCTTATTTTTTGTTAAGCCACTAAAAATTAATAAGAAATTAGCTAATGGCACGGTATGCGCATTAGTAGAGCATCGCCATTTTCAGCGGCAATGCCGCTAGCTATCTAGCAGGACTTATCAGCAGGAGAGATATGGGATGAAACTCATCACCGCCATCATTAAGCCATTCAAACTTGACGATGTCCGCGAAGCACTGGCCGACAACGGCGTGCAGGGCATTACCGTGACAGAGGTAAAAGGTTTTGGGCGTCAGAAAGGGCATACCGAGCTCTACCGGGGTGCTGAGTACGTGGTCGATTTTCTGCCCAAGGTAAAAGTAGAAGTGGCGGTTGACGATGCGCGCCTGGAAAGCGTGATGGATGCCATTTGCAATGCCGCCAACAGTGGAAAAATCGGCGATGGCAAAGTATTCGTCACACCGCTCGACGATGTTATCCGAATTCGTACCGGTGAACGCGGCGTTGATGCCGTTTAAACAGGGGCTTACCGGGCTACTTCGTAGTTCAACGGGGAACTAACAAATGAACGAACTGGCTGATCTGAGCTACGCGCTCGACACGTTTTACTTCTTGATGTGCGGTGTATTGGTCATGTGGATGGCCGCGGGCTTCTCCATGCTTGAAGCGGGTATGGTGCGCGCTAAAAACACCGCCGAGATTCTGACGAAAAACATCGCGCTGTTTGCGATTGCCTGCACCATGTATCTGCTGGTGGGGTATCACCTCATGTACTCCAGCGGCGAAGGCGGCTTCTTGCCCAGCCTGGGCTTTCTGCTGGGTACTGAGAACAGCGTCGATTCAGTGCTGGCGGGTGGCGAAGATGCGCCGTACTACTCCATGCGCGCTGATTACTTCTTTCAGGTTGTCTTTGTGGCTACTGCCATGTCGATTGTTTCCGGTGCGGTCGCTGAGCGCATGAAGCTATGGGCCTTTTTGGCCTTCGCTGTGGTCATGACCGCCTTTATCTATCCGGTTTCTGGCTACTGGACGTGGGGTGGCGGATGGCTGAGCAGCGTGGGTTACTCGGATTATGCTGGCTCGGGTATTGTTCACATGGCAGGCGCTGCCGCTGCTCTGGCAGGCGTGCTGATTCTGGGGCCGCGTAAAGGTAAGTACGGTAAAGATGGCGCTATCCATGCCATTCCCGGTGCCAACATGCCGTTGGCAACGCTGGGTACGTTCATTTTGTGGATGGGTTGGTTCGGTTTCAACGGTGGCTCTGAGCTAAAAGTCTCGGATATCGAGTCGGCCAACAACGTCGCCCAGGTGTTTGCCAATACCAATGCGGCCGCTGCTGGCGGTGTGATTGCCGCGCTGGTCCTGGCCAAACTGTGGTTCCGTAAAGCGGACCTGACCATGGCGCTTAACGGTGCGCTGGCTGGCCTGGTGGCGATTACCGCTGACCCGCTCTCGCCAACGGCATTAGGTGCCACCATTATCGGTGCGGTGGGCGGTGCTATTGTGGTCGTAGCGATTGTATCGCTTGATAAGCTCAAGCTGGATGATCCGGTCGGTGCTATTTCCGTTCACGGCGTGGCGGGTATCTGGGGCGTGCTGGCGGTGCCTATCACCAATGATGGCGCGTCCTTCAGTGCTCAAATGATGGGTATTGCGGGTATCTTCGGTTGGGTGTTTCTGACAAGCCTGGTGGTCTGGCTGGTGCTGAAAGCCATCATGGGCATCCGGGTGAGCGAAGAAGAAGAGTATGAAGGCGTGGATATCGCGGAATGTGGTCTTGAAGCCTACCCTGAGTTTAGCGTTAAGAAATAAGCATAATAC
>NZ_JBQSVY010000026.1:0-22714 GCF_052446175.1 Halomonas sp. AOP43-D1-4 | reverse complement strand
AGCAAGTGAGCTGGCGTGCTCCTTATGGCCTTCCTTTCGAGGAAGGCCTTTTTATTCTCCGCCTGTAGCGGTGTATGCTTAGCACCAGAGGTGGCTGGCTTTCGCCGCACCCAATAGACAAGACAATGGCCACCAAGCTAGAGGATGTCTCAATGAAATTGATCTCAGCCATTATCAAGCCGTTTAAGCTTGATGACGTACGCGAATCGCTCTCCGATATCGGCGTGCAGGGCATTACTGTCACAGAAGTAAAAGGGTTTGGTCGTCAAAAGGGCCACACGGAGCTTTATCGTGGAGCTGAGTACGTGGTGGATTTCCTGCCCAAAGTGAAGCTGGAAGTCGCTGTCGATGACGATATGGTTGAGCAGGTAATTGATGCGATTACCCAGGTCGCCAACACGGGTAAAATCGGCGATGGTAAAATCTTTGTGATGCCGCTTGAGCAGGTTATTCGTATTCGTACCGGCGAAACGGGTAAAGACGCGGTTTAAGCGGGTGAAGGGTGAGCAGTGAAGGGTAAGTCATGAATCAAAGCCCTGCGGAGTATCTCCGCAGGGCTTTTTATCAGCGAGTGACGTATGAGAGGGCAGCGATCAGGTTCGACTATTCACACCTCGCTCTTCACGACTCACCAATCCATCACTTCTCAACAAACGCACGCTCAATCACGTAGTCACCAGGTTCACCCATGCGCGGTGAGATATTTAGCCCCAGCTCATCCAGCAGTGCGCTGGTGTCATCCAGCATCGCAGGGCTGCCACAAATCATGGCGCGGTCCTGGCGCGGGTCGATCGGCGGAAGGCCGGTATCCTCGAAAATTTTACCGCTGCGGATATGGTCGGTTAAGCGGCCCATGGTATGGAACTCTTCACGGGTTACCGTGGGGTAATAGACCAGCTTATTGGTAATATCTTCGCCCAGATACTCGTGGGCAGGCAGCTCTTTGGTAATAAAATCAGCGTAGGCCAGCTCAGACACTTCACGCACACCGTGTACCAGCACGACTTTCTCATAGCGCTCATAGACTTCCGGGTCCTGAATCAGGCTCATAAACGGTGCAAGGCCCGTTCCGGTCGAGAGCATATACAGGTTGCGGCCCGGCAGCAGGTCGTCGCACACCAGCGTACCGGTCGGCTTACGGCTGACCATGATTTGATCGCCTACTTTCAGATGCTGCAAGCGTGAGGTCAGCGGGCCATCGGGCACCTTGATGCTGAAAAACTCAAGGTGATCTTCATAGTTCGGGCTGGCGATGGAGTAAGCACGCATCAGTGGTTTGCCGTTCACTTCCAGACCGATCATGACAAACTGGCCGGTTTTAAAACGCAGGCTGCGCTCGCGCGTAGTGCGGAAGCTAAACAGGGTATCGTTCCAGTGGTGAACGCTGAGAACTTCTTCCAGAGCAAACTTACTCATACCAATGTCTCCCTATCGCGATGCTGGCAGGAAATCACAGCATCTATATTCTTTAAAAGAATAAAAAATCATGAAATATGTTGTTATCAATTCTAAGTAAAGGTGATATATCTGTTAAGCGAATTATATTGATAACACTTATCTTTAAAATCGATATAGGCCCTGTATGCACTATACCCTCCGGCAATTGGAAGTCTTTGTCGCGGTCGCTCAGCACGAGAGCGTCTCGCAAGCGGCACGTGCGCTGGCCATGTCTCAATCGGCTACCAGCACGGCGCTTGCCGAGCTTGAGCGCCAGTTCGACTGCCAACTGCTTGATCGCATGGGAAAGCGGTTAAAATTAAATGCGCTGGGCTTTCAACTGCTGCCCAAGGCGGTAGCGTTGCTTGATCGCGGCGAGGAGATCGAAGAGCTTCTTCGTGGCCAGCAAGGCGTTGGGGCGCTGGACGTGGGGGCCACACTAACCATTGGCAACTACCTGGCCACGCTTCTGATTAGTGATTTTATGCAGCGTTACCCAGGCAGCCGGGTGCGCCTTTCGGTGCGTAATACGCGCCATATTATTGAGGGCGTGCGCCAGCACTCGCTGGATCTGGGCCTGATTGAAGGCCAGTGCGATGACGAAATGATCATCAGCCAGCCTTGGGTTGAGGATGAGCTGTGTGTTTTCTGCTCGCCGCGCCACCCGCTGGCGGGAAAAGAGCACCTCGAACTTGAGCAACTGCTGCGCGAAGACTGGATCATGCGTGAAGAGGGGTCAGGCACCCGCATGACACTAGAGCACGCCGCACGCCACCGGCGCAGCCGGTTTAATACGTTGCTGGAGCTGGAGCATACGGAAGGGATTAAGCGGGCGGTAGAGTCGGGGCTTGGCATCGGTTGTGTCTCGCGGCTAGCGCTACGCGATGCCTTCCGGCGGGGAAGCCTGGTACCGCTTCCCACGCCGGAGCTGGATCTAAAGCGTCAGTTCACCTTTATCTGGCACCGCCATAAATACCTCACTACGGGCGTGCGTGAGTTCCTGCGCCTGTGTCGTGAAATGACCGCAGGCGCTAAACGCAGTGACGATATTGAGCTGCCGCCGGTGCCTTAATGTATTTATAGTCCGTCAGGGGGCAGTGTCGAAACGGCATATTTTATGCGCTCGGCGATAGTTAGGACATGGTGGTGAAAAATTAACGCAAGTCACTGACGGCTTCCTGGATGTCGTTAAGTGACGCTTTGCTAAGATCTTTCGACAGCGTATGGAGTACCAATTTCTGGGTTGGCGCATCAAGCTTTTCGCGCAGCAGGCCCAGGAATTTGGGCGGTGCGACGATAATCAGTTTTTCCATACTGTTATTGACGCGGGCGTTATAAAGGCATTGAGCAACCTCTTTGGCAAACAGCTCGTTCTCATGTTTTAACGCTGTCCCCCCTTCGGCAGACGAACGTGAACTCGATGACATGGACTCATGTACATCCGCGCCTGCACTGTCTGTAATCAGATCACCCTCATGCAGGCGGCCTTCGGCATGAACTAGGCTCTCTTTCTCCTTCAGATGAAGAAAGTCACGAGTAAAAATGCGTGCTCGAGCGGCATCCGCTACCACGATATAGGTTGTCATCAGTCAACGTCCTCCATGCCGTTAGGGATATATTAACCATGGCAAGCGTTTGGCATTCGGTCAAACTAGAGCACTTTACGTCGTAAGAGACTGGTTATTGCCTCACCAATCAGCACTAGCACAATAATCGCGATCAGGATGGTCGCCACGGTAGGCCAGGCAAAGGTATCAATGGCACCCTGCAGAATGACGCCGATCCCGCCTGCGCCCACCAGTCCCAGCACGGTAGATTCGCGAATGTTGATATCCCAGCGCAGGATCACGATGGCGAAAAACGCCGGCATCACCTGGGGCACGATGGCATAGACAATTACCTTGGCCTTGGAGGCGCCAGTGGCTTCCATGGCTTCGACCGGTCGCTTATCGATTTCTTCGATTGCTTCGCCCATCAACTTGCCGATAAACCCGATAGAGCGAAACACAATGGCGAGAATGCCTGCCAGCACGCCGGGGCCGAAGATCGCCACGAACAAGAGCGCCCAGATGATGGTGTTCACCGAGCGGCTGGAAACCAGAATGAACCGCCCCAGCCACAGGCAGGCCCGGTTGGGCGTAGTATTCTGTGCGGCAATATAGGCCACCGGCAATGCCAGAAAAATGGTCAGGAAGGTGGCAAGCGTGGCTATGTGTACCGTTTCGATTAGGGCATTTACGATATTGCCAAGCCCGGCAGCGCTGGGGGGCCACATGCGCGCGCCCAGCCCGGAAATCTGGTTGGGCGCATCCCACACCCAGGGCCAGAAGATATCGATATCGCGAACTGCCCATACCACCACCATCAGAGTGATGAGCAGCACGGCAAAGCGAATAAGACGTTCCTTGCGATCAAAACGTTGCCAAACGTGGTCGGCGAGTTTCTGTGCATGATCTACCATATTTTTTTCCTCACCCAGCCGCTGATACCTTCACTGAGTAAAATGACCGCGATGATGACCAGCAGGATCGCAAAGGCGAAGTCATAGTCATAGCGCCCGAAAGCGTTCATCAGCGTGCCGCCAATGCCGCCGGCACCCACGATACCCACCACGGCAGACGCCCGCAGGTTGCTGTCCAGCTGGTACATGGAAAGCCCTACCTGGCGCGGTAGAATCTGCGGGAATACGGCGTAGAAGAGCGTGGCCAGATACCCGGCGCCAGCGGCGCGCATGGCCTCTACTTGGCCCCAGTCGATCTCCTCGATCTCCTCGGCCAGAAGCTTGCCGACAAAGCCGATGGAGTAGAGCGTGAGCGTCAAGATGCCCGCCAGCGGGCCAAACCCCACGGCGGCAACGAACAGAATCGCCACGATCACCGGATGAAAGCTACGTGAGATAATGATGACTGCACGGCCAATCAGGTAGATCGGCATGGGCGCAATATTGCGCGCCGCCATCACGGCAAAAGGGATCGACAGGAAGACGCCCAGTAGCGTGGCCAGAATGGCGATCTGAAAGCTCTCCTTGAAGCCGGTCAGGAGAAGTTCGTAGCGCTCGAGATTGGGTGGAAAGCCGCCGCTGAAGATACGCGCGGCGCGAGGCAATCCTTCAGAAATGCGCGCCCAGTTGAACGGTAGCGAACCAAATGCCCACACCAGATACACTGCCGCGACGATGATCAGCCCGTAGCGAAGTAGAGGATTGGCAATGAACGGCGGCTTCTTCCAGGTGCGCGGCGTGCTGGATGAAGCCTCAGGCGGGGTCATGGGCGCGCTCCTCTGATGGGGCGTCGCTTATCGCATCGTCCGGTGCTTCGATGCCGCCGTAAATGGCGTCCAGCGCGTCTTTATTGAAATCACTTGGCACGCCATCAAAAATCATCTTGCCGTGGCGCAAACCCACAATGCGCTCGGTGTAGGTTTTGGCCTGGGCCACGTTGTGGATATTGATCAGCACCGGCAGTGAAAGCTCGCTTGCAAGACTTTGCAGTAGCATCATGATCTGCTCGGAGGTGCGCGGGTCAAGCGAGGCGGTGGGTTCGTCGGCCAGCAACACGTCGGGCTCCTGCATCAGCGCCCGTACCACGCCTACCCGCTGGCGCTCGCCACCGGAAAGCTCATCGGCGCGCTTGTTGGCGTAGTGGGCAATGCCCACACGCTCCATCAGCATAAATGCGCGCTCAATATCCGCCTGCGGGTAGCGGCGGGTAATTGCCTGATAGAGATTCACGTAGCCCAGCCGCCCAGCCAGCACGTTCTCCATTACCGTCAGGCGGTCCAGCAGGTTGAAGCCCTGAAACACCATGCCGATTTTGCGACGCGCACGGCGCAGGTCAGCGCCCCTGAGATGCACAAGCTCGGTACCGTTGAGGGTAATGGAGCCGGAGGTCGGCTCCACCAGGCGATTGATACATCGCAGCATGGTGCTTTTACCGGCGCCGGAGGCGCCCACAATCGATACCACGCTATTGCCCTCAACCTTCAGGTCGAGACCTTCCAGCACGGCTTTGTCGCGGCCATACCGTTTGACCAGATTCTTGATTACCAGCATGTTTTCGCTTCCATCGGTAGCTAACAAACCGCGCCACGCGGGCGCGGTACGTTTTACTCTTCCAGATTGTCAGGCGTATAGCTCACGCCATTGGCAGCCTGGATGGTGCGAATTACCTGCCAGTTATCCTTGTAATTGATGGGAATGAACTTCTCGACACCCTCAAACTCTTCGCCAAGCTCTGTGCCTTTAAAATCGAAGCTGAAGAAGGCCTCTTCGATCTTCTCGACCAGGTCCGGGTGCAGATTGTAGGCGTAGTTATAGGAGGTGGTGGGGAAGCGGTCGGATTCAAAAATCAGGCGGACGTCGTCGGTATCGTAAAGCCCGCGCGCTGCCATTCGATCAACCACTTCCGAGGCCACTGGGGCGGCGTCGTAATCGCGGGCCACGACGCCCAACATGGATTGGTCGTGGCTGCCAGAGTAGACCACTTCGTAATCTTCGTCAGGTGTTATACCCAGTTCAGGCAGTAGTGCCCGAGGCGCCAGATTGCCTGAATTGGAAGTGGGTGATGTATGGGCAACCCGTTTACCTTTCAGGTCTTCCAGTTCATGGATGTCGGAGTCTGCGTGGGTAAAAAGCTGTAGAGTATAGCCAAACTGGCCGCTATCTGAGCCCATTAATGCAAAGGGAACTGCGCCTGCCAGGTTGACTGCAAAGGGCGTGGGGCCGGTAGAAAAGCCCGCAATATGCAGTCGCCCGCTGCGCATTGCCTCCACCTGAGCCGCGTTGGATTGAACGGCGAAGAAGCGCACATCGCGGCCGGTCACCTCTGACAGGTGGTCGATAAAGGGCTGCCATATATCGGAATAGATGGCTGGATCTTCCACCGGGGTATAGGCAAAGATAAGCGTGTCGGGATTTAGCCATTGCGCCTCATCGGCGGGACGGTCCGCGACCATATCGGAGTTTTCGTCACAGTAAAGCGCATCAAGGTCGCCGCGTTCGCATTCGGCGTAGGCATGACTGGAAAGCAGTGCCAAGAGCGTAGTTGTGGTCAGTAGGGCAAGCGGACGCTTGCAAAACGTCATGGAAGTCATAAGGGGCCTCATTCATGAATTATTCTTGTGTTCTTGAAGTTGCTCAGCAGGCTAATGATGTTCTTTTATATACTTTGTGCCATGATCAAAAGGCGTCAAGTGTTTCGAAAATGTACATTTAGCCATCAAAATATTTATTTTTCGAAAATCGACACTCTCAATCTAGGGTTTGTTACAAAGTTATGTCAAACACTTTTCTTGCCGCCTCCTACCATTGGCGTAATCGTTACCTGTTGATGCGTCATGGTCATAGCCAGGCAAACCAGCAAGCGTTGATTATCAGTAGTCCCGGGCGGGGTGTTGAAGCGTTTGGACTCTCCACTATCGGCGAGCAGCAACTGGCGAGCGCGGTGCATGCATGGGCCTGGCCGGTGCCAACGCAGGTGGTGCATTCTGATTTTTTGCGCACCACCCAAACGGCTGCCCGCGTGGCCGAGGCCTTTAAGCTTACGATGACGCCCGACAAGCGCCTTAGAGAGCGCTCCTTCGGTGAGTGGGAGGGCGGCTCGGACGAGCGTTATCCGGATGTGTGGGCGCTGGATGCCCAGAATGCCGACCACACTACGCACCAGGTAGAGGCGGTGAGCACGGTGGCTGCGCGCATGATGACGGTGATAGAGGAGTGGGAGCAGCAGTGCGAGGGGGAAACCATCCTGGTCGTTAGTCACGGCGACCCGCTGCAAATACTGCTGACCGCCTTGCAAGACAGGCCACTCACCCAACACCGTGAGCAGCCCGCCCTGTTACCGGCCAGCATTACCCAAGTGGGCGCGCCTTAGATCGCGCCTCCTCCGTATGCCTTAGTGCCCCAGAATCTGGCTTAAGAACAGCTGGGTGCGCTCGGACTGAGGGTTGTTGAAGAATGGTTCGGGCGCGTTTTCTTCAATGATCTGCCCTTGGTCCATGAAAATCACTCGGTCGGCGACGGTTTTGGCAAAGCCCATCTCGTGGGTGACACACAGCATGGTCATGCCTTCCTCGGCAAGCTCGACCATGACGTCCAGTACCTCTTTGATCATCTCCGGGTCGAGTGCTGAGGTAGGCTCATCAAATAGCATCACATCCGGGTGCATGCACAGCGAGCGGGCAATCGCCACGCGCTGTTGCTGGCCGCCGGAGAGTTGGCCGGGATACTTTTGGGCCTGCTCGGCGATGCGAACGCGCTCCAGGTAGCGCATGGCCTGCTCTTCGGCTTCTCGGCGCGGCTTCTTCTGCATCCACATGGGGGCGATGCAGCAGTTCTCCAGCACCGTGAGGTGGGGGAACAGGTTGAAGTGCTGAAACACCATACCCACGCTGCGGCGTATCTGCTCAATACGTTTTACGTCTTGGGTCAGCGGCACCCCGCCAACCACGATATCGCCCTGCTGGTGCTCTTCCAGGTGATTAATGCAGCGAATCAGCGTTGATTTACCCGAACCGGACGGGCCACAGATAACGATCCGCTCGCCGCGTTTTACTTCGAAATCAATATCGCGCAGTACGTGAAAGTCGCCATACCACTTGTTAACGCCGCGCATTTCGACCATCAGGTCCGACGTACTGTTAGACATGCTGTTGCCAGAGAGGTTGGTGGCTGCTTGTGTCATGATTAAATCCTGCTCAAATTCTTGAAAAAGCGGCGTTAGCGCTTGTGGCCGGTGTTCAACTTGCGTTCCAGATACTGGCTATAGCGCGACATGCTGAAACAGAAAATCCAGAACACAAACGCGGCAAACACGTAGCCTTCCAGCGAAAAGCCCAGCCAGTTGGAGTCGGAAAGCGCCGCCTGCACGATCCCCAGCAGGTCAAACAGCCCAATGATCATGACCAGCGTGGTGTCTTTAAATAGCGAGATAAACGTATTCACGATGCCTGGAATCATCATCTTCAGCGCTTGGGGTAAAACGATCAGGCCCATGCGCTTCCAGTAGGTCATGCCCAGTGCCGCGGCGGCCTCCTCCTGGCCCTTGGGGATCGCCTGAAGACCGCCACGAATGACCTCGGCCATGTAGGCACTTTGAAACAGCGTTAGGCCAATCAGCGCCCGTACCAAGCGGTCAACGCTAATACCAGAGGGCAGAAACAGCGGCAGCATTACCGAGGCCATGAACAGCACGGTAATCAGCGGCACGCCACGCCAGAACTCGATGAAGATGACGCAGAAGCTCTTCACGATGGGCATGTTAGAGCGCCGCCCCAGAGCCAGCACGATGCCAATGGGGAGAGCCCCTATCATGCCCACCGACGCTAGGAGTAGGGTCAGCATCAAACCGCCCCAGCGGTGGGTAGGTACGCGTGGCAGGTCAAAGTAGCCGCCGTGAAGCAGTACGTAGGCCGCGATGGGAAAGCCTACCAAGGCAAACACGGCCACCCAGCGCTTGAGCGGCAGGCGCGGAATGGCAAGCCAGGCGATCAGGGTAAAAAAGCCGCCAAACACAATATTGGCTCGCCAGATTTCCTCTCGCGGATAAAGTCCGTAGATAAACTGCGTAAAGCGCGCATTAACGAACACCCAGCAGGCGCCCTCTCGCGAACAGTCATCCCGGGTGGTGCCTACCCAGTCGGCGTTGATGAACGCCCACTGAATGGTCGGCACCAAAAGCAGGTACAGAACGTACAGCCCCACCAGCGTAAATAGCGTATTGAGTGGGCTGCTGAACAGGTTGGTGCGCAGCCAGGCTACGGGCCCCAGGGTATTGCTGGGGGCAGGCCGCTGGTCAATCATTGTTTGGTTATGAATCATAAAGCTATCCTCACCGGCGCCTAGCGCTCAACCAACGCTACGCGGGCGTTGAACCAGTTCATGAACATGGAAACCAGCAGGCTGATCGTCAGGTACACCGCCATGGTCATGGCGATCACCTCAATGGCCTGCCCCGTCTGATTCAGCGTGGTGCCCGCAAACACGGATACCAGGTCGGGATAGCCGATGGCCGTGGCAAGCGAGGAGTTCTTGATCAGGTTCAGGTACTGGCTGGTAAGGGGCGGAATAATGACCCTCAGCGCCTGCGGAATGACCACCAAGCGCAACACCAGGTTACGCGGCAGGCTCAGGGCTTGGGCGGCTTCGGTCTGGCCGTGGGAAATGGCCTGGATGCCCGAGCGGACAATTTCAGCAATGAACGCAGCGGTATAGATAGAAAGCGCCAGCCACAGCGCCAGAAATTCCGGAATCACGGTAAAGCCACCGCGGAAGTTAAAGCCGCGCAGTTCCGGAATATCCCAGGTGATCGGTACGCCGGTGGCGACCGTAATCAGCAGTGGCAGCCCCAGAATCAGCGCAAGCGATATCCACCCGGCAGGGATGCGTTGACCGGTTGCCTCTTGGCGGCGCTTGTTCCACACACACAGCGCAATGCTGGCGATAATCGCGACGATAAAGGTCGCTGGAATCATCCCAAAGCCTGACTCAAAAAGCGGCTCAGGCAGATACAGACCACGCACGTTAAGAAAAATAACCTCGCCAAACGAGAGGCTGTCCCTTGCACTGGGTAGCGTGCGCAGCACGGCGAAGTACCAGAAAAAAATCTGTAGCAGTAACGGGATATTGCGGAAAGTTTCGATATAGGCGGTGGCCAGGCGTGCCAGTAGCCAGTTGGGCGACAGGCGAGCAATGCCGACAATAAAGCCAATCAGCGTCGCAGCCACCACACCCAAGGCGCCGACCAATAGCGTATTGAGTAAGCCCACCAAAAAGGTGCGGCCGTAGGTATCCTGAGAGGAGTAGTCGATCAGACTTTGTACGATACCAAAGCCTGCGGTGTTATTTAAAAAGCCAAAACCGGTGGTGATACCCCGGGCGGATAGGTTGTCCTGAGTATTGCCGACGATATACAGCAAAAACACGACAACGGCTGCCGTTAAAAGCAGCTGAAAAACAAGTGCGCGTTTGGCACGGTCTCGCCAAAACGGTGGCTTGTGGCCAGCGGGGCGAGTGTTGGGTCTTATGGACATGGGTGGCGTCTCCGCTACACGGAAGGTCAATCAAATGGCCCGTCGGCACTTATCTGCTAAGCGCGACGGGCCGGGTCAAGCGAGACGCTTAGCGAATCGGCGGAGCGTACTGGAAACCACCCTGGTTCCATAACGCGTTGGCACCGCGTTCAATCTCAAGCGGTGAGTCCATGCCAACGTTGCGCTCAAAGCTTTCGGCGTAGTTACCGACCTGGCTAATAATGTTGTAAGCCCAGTCAGCGTCAAGCCCCATGCCTTCACCGTAGTTACCGTCCTGGCCAAGCAGGCGGGCGATGTCGGGGTTTTCGGAGCTGGTCATTTCCTCTACGTTTTCACTGGTCACGCCGTACTCTTCAGCATTGAGCATGGCAAACAGTGACCATTTCACGATGTTGAACCAGGTGTCATCGCCCTGGCGAACTACCGGGCCCAGCGGCTCCTTGGAAATGATATCGGGCAGAATGACGGCGCCATCCGGATCATCTAACTGAATGCGCAGCGCCGCCAACTGAGAAGTATCCGAGGTTAGAACGTCACAGCGGCCAGCCTGGAAGCCGCCCACGGTCTGCTCTGAGGTATCAAACACGATAGGATCAAATTCCATATCGTTGGCGCGGAAGTAATCGGCCACGTTAAGTTCGGTGGTGGTGCCCGTTTGGATACAGATCGCCGCACCGTCCAGCTCATCAGCACCGCCGATGCCCAGGTCACGGCTAACCATAAAGCCGATACCGTCATAGAAGTTGACGCCTGCGAAGTTCAGACCCAGCGTGGTATCGCGGGTGGTGGTCCAGGTCGTGTTACGAGAAAGCAAATCGACTTCGCCAGACTGCAGCGCAGTGAAACGCTCAACGGCATTGAGAGAGATGTAATTGACGGCATCTGCATCACCCAGCACGGCAGCGGCGACCGCACGGCAAACATCGACATCCAGCCCTTGCCAGTTGCCAT
This sequence comes from Halomonas sp. AOP43-D1-4, assembly GCF_052446175.1. NCBI lineage: Bacteria > Pseudomonadati > Pseudomonadota > Gammaproteobacteria > Oceanospirillales > Halomonadaceae > Halomonas > Halomonas sp. AOP43-D1-4. The sequence goes on along the minus strand of NZ_JBQSVY010000026.1, from coordinate 11,299 downwards.
CACCATCGGGTGCCGAAAAGCCTGGCAAACCGTCGCTGACGCCACACTGCACGGCTCCACGTTCAATGGTTTCTTCAAGTGTTGCTGCGTTAGCGTTAGTGGCGCCTGTCAGTGTGATGGCGCCTGCAGAGGCCAGTAATACCCAGTGTTTCTTGTTCAACATGGTAATTCCCTTCCTCGATTAATATTGTTATGCATGCGAAGGCATGACATATAAAGCTAGCAAGGAAGATGCCAATGTGGGTACAACGCCAAATTCAGCGCTTTTCAACGCAAAATGATTCTGCTTCTACGAAAGTTTAGGTGCAAAAAAATAGAAACGGTTGCCGCATGCGCTGTTTTGGTGCGACAACCGATGGTTGCTGGCAGAGTGCTGACCGGTAAGCCCTAGCGGATAGGCGGGGCGTACTGAATGCCGCCATCGCGCCACAGAGCATTTAAACCACGGGTAATATTGAAGTTAGAGTCCACGCCCACGTTGCGATCATACATTTCGGCGTAGTTGCCCACCTGTTTGACGATTTGGTAAGCCCAGTCGTCATTGAGTCCCATGCCTTCACCAAAACTGCCGTCCTGGCCCAGCAGGCGGGCAATATCTGGATTATCGGAATCCGCGTGTTCATCAATATTGGTGCTTGAGACACCCAGTTCTTCAGCGTTGAGCATGGCAAACAGCGACCATTTTACGATATTGAACCACTGGTCATCGCCCTGGCGTACGGCGGGGCCAAGCGGTTCCTTGGAAATAATCTCGGGCAGCACTACCGCCATGTCGGGGTTGGCAAGCTGCATGCGTTGGGCATACAACTGAGAAGCATCGGAGCTTAAGACATCGCAGCGCCCGACTTCAAAACCGGCAATCGACTGTTCGGGAGAATCAAACACCACTGCGTCATAGTGCATGTCGTTAACACGGAAATAGTCGGAAAGGTTCAGCTCGCTGGTCGTGCCTGACTGAGTGCACACTGCCGCGCCGTCCAGGTCTTCGGCACTTTGCACGCCCAGGTCGCTGGCGACCATGAATGCTTGGCCATCGTAATAGCTCACCCCGGTAAAGTGCATACCTTGGGTGGTATCGCGGCTGGAGGTCCAGGTCGTCGTGCGCGAGAGCAGGTCCACTTCGCCGGATTGCAGCGCGGTAAAGCGCTCCACCGAGTCGAGCGGTACGAAATCAACCTTGCTGGCATCGCCTAATGCCGCCGCGGCAATCGCGCGGCAGACATCGGTATCCAGGCCGCGATACGTATCGTTATCGTCCAGTGAGGAGAAACCGGGCTGGGCGGCGTTCACCCCGCAGCGTACGCTATCGCGGGATTGAACGGTTTCTAACGTGGTGCCCAAGGCAACCGTCGGGGCCAGGGCGCACGCGCCAATGCTTATCCATTTAAGGGTTTTCATTGTTGGTTCCTTAACGTGGTGACACAAAAAAGGCCGAGCAGTGCCCGGCCTCATCGCTTACTGGCGTGCTATTCAAATAAACGTTAGCCGAACGCTTTACGCATGAACGGTGGCAGCGCCAGGGCGCCCCGGTGGGCATCCACTGTGTAGTACTGTAGCGGCATTTTGTGGCTAGCGGCAGCCTCTTCGCGGAAGGTTTCCACGTTGGTGCCTTTACCGGCAAGCGTCACACTCCACCAGCCGGAAGGATAAACCGGCTGGGGGAAGGGCAGTGTGGCGACGCTGGCAAAGCCCGCTTCGCGCATGTCATGACGCAGCTCACGAATAATCGAGCCACTGTGATAAAGCGGAGATTCGCTCTGCTGCACCATCACGCCATCGGCTTTCAGAATGCGGTGGCAGCGCTTAAGGAAGTCAGTCTTGAACAACCCTTCGGCGGGGCCGACCGGGTCGGTAGAGTCGATAATCAGCACGTCGATGCTTTCATCGGCAGCGTCATCTACCCACTTCACACCGTCGGCGAACAGCAGCTCGGCGCGTGGGTCGTCGTTGGCTTCCACCAGTGCCGGGAAGAAACGCTCTGCGGCCTTGGTGACTTCTTCATCGATATCGATCTGGGTGACTTTTTCAACGCCCGGGTGGCGCAGCACTTCTTTCAGTGTGCCGCAGTCGCCGCCGCCGATAATCACCACGCGCTTGGGCGCCGGGTGAGTAAACAGCGCCGGGTGGGCGATCATTTCGTGATACAGGAAGTTGTCACGGTCGGTGAGCATCACGCAGCCGTCCAGCACCATTAGGTTGCCGTAGGTCTCGGTGGCGTACACTTCCAGGTGCTGGTACTCACTCTGCACATCCAACAGCTTTTCAGAGATCTTCAGCGAGAAGGCGCTGCCGTGGCTATCAAACACTTCGGTGAACCACTGGTCGTCGCGTAATTCGCTCATCAATTGGCTCCTGAGGAAGGGGTGTCGGAGTGGGCCGGAATGCCTTGGTGATATTGCGGGCTTAGCTCGTGCAGCGCTTCCATAAAGGCAGTGACGTTATCCGGGTTGGTAAACTGGCTGATGCCGTGGCCCAGGTTGAAAACATGCCCCGGACCGTGACCGTAGCTTTCCAGCACGCGGGCGACTTCGGCACGAATCGCCGACGGGCGTGCAAACAGCACGTTAGGGTCGAGGTTGCCCTGAAGCGCAACCTTGTGGCCCACACGGGCGCGGGCGCTGGAGAGCTCGGTCGACCAGTCGATACCCAGTGCATCAGCACCAGCGCAGGCGATGTCTTCAAGCCACTGGCCGCCGTTTTTGGTGAATAGAATTACCGGTACGCGGCGTCCGTCGTGCTCGCGGATCAGCCCGGAAACAATCTGCTCCATATAGCGCAGCGAGAACTCCAGGTACGCCGGAGTAGACAGCGCCCCACCCCAGGTGTCGAAGATCTGCACCGCTTGGGCGCCTGCGCGAATCTGTGCGTTCAGGTAATCGGTCACCGACTGGGCCAGGGTATCCAGCAGTTGGTGCATGGTGTCTGGCGTATCGTAAAGCATGGTTTTCAGGTGACGGAAGTCTTTGCTGGAACCGCCCTCCACCATGTAGGTTGCCAGCGTCCAGGGGCTGCCCGAGAAGCCGATCAGCGGCATACGCCCGTTCAGTTCACGGCGAATGGTCGATACCGCACGCATGACGTAGTCCAGGTCGCGCTCGGCGTTGGGCACGCTTAGCGCGGCTACTTCTTCTGGAGTGCGCACGGTTTTGCGAAACTTGGGGCCTTCACCGGTTTCAAAATAGAGCCCCAGACCCATGGCATCGGGGATCGTCAAAATATCTGAAAACAGAATCGCCGCATCCAGCGGGTAACGCTCCAGCGGCTGGAGCGTTACTTCGCAGGCCAGGTCCTGGTTGCGGCACAGGTCCATAAAACTGCCCGCATCGGCGCGGCGCTCACGATACTCAGGCAGATAGCGGCCTGCCTGACGCATCATCCATACCGGCGTGCGGTCAACGGGCTGGCGCGCCAGGGCGCGGAGAAAACGATCATTTTGCAACGGTGTGGAAGTCATAAACACGTGCCCTTGGGAAATTTACCTGTAGTGTATTTTAAAGGGTATACAAACCAGTGCTGGTACTTTACTTGAAACATGATTAAAAAGGCGCTTGGCTCGGGTCTCTAAACCTTAAGGCAGAGGTGAGAGTGTACTTGAGAACGCCCCAGTAAGCGGCATGCCGACGTGTAAAACGTGCCCAAACCTATCCGCCACGCAGAGGCCGGCATGGCACGAAGCTACGGCTCTTCCTTCGCAGAAAAGGGATAAACCTCGGTCGTTGTCTTGCTCTTGTTCTCGTTCGCACTAACGGTTGGGCGGCGGTCACGAGCACGCAGGTCACGATAAACAGCGGTGCGCATCAGCAGCATGGCCACCACCGGTGCAGTGAGCATCACAAAGGCAGTGATCAATAGCTCATGAATGACCAGTCGTGACTGTAGCGCCGAGAAGTAGATCATGGAGGCAATCAGAATGGAGCCGGTGCCTAGCGTGATCGTAATGGCGGGGCCGTGAATGCGCTGGAAGAAGTGTGGCAGCCTAACAAGGCCCAATGCACCGATCAGTACAATCGCGCTTCCAAGTAGCAATAACAGGGTAATGGGCAGGCTGGCCCATAGCGGCAGTGACTCCAGCTGTGGGTTCATTCAATTACCTCGCCACGCATAAGGAATTTGGTAAGCGCGATGGTTGATACAAAGCCCGTCAGGGCAATCAGCATCGCGGCCTCAAAATAGATCACGCTGCCAAACCGGATGCCCAGCGCCAGGGCAAACAGCATGGCACACATCCATAGTGTATCGAGTGCCAGTACACGGTCTTGTGCGGTTGGCCCACGCAATAAGCGCACCGTACACAGCAGCATGGCTAACAAGACGCTAAGTAGCGTGATATTAATTGCCAGAGAGAGCAGCGTAGTCATACAGAACGCCTTTTATTCATGTTCAAAGATCTCGATTAATGGCTGTTCGTAGCGCGTTTTAATCGTGTCGATCCACCACTGCTCATCGTGAAGGTCAAACACATGCAGCGCCAAGTCATTGGAGTCTGGCAGCTGTTCTACCCACACGGTGCCGGGGGTTGAGTTGATCAGGCACGAAAGCAACGCTAGGCCGTACGGGTCTTTAAGATCCAGTGGCACTCGGACGAACTGTGATTTCACACCCTTGGCATTGAACAAGATGATGCGGCTGACGTTAAAGCAAGAGCGCACGATTTCTATCATCGACATAAACAGCAGGCGTGCCAGCACCAGCGGTTTACGCAGTGGTGCCGGGGCGAGTGGGCGCAGTGGCCTGGCGAGCAGCGGTGCGGCAATGGCCAGGACACTGCCCAGTAACATCTGAGCAGGCGCAATGCTTTGATTCAGCAATAGCCACATGATTAACAGCGCGCCCGACAAGGCAGGAGAGGGAAGCCAGCGCAGCGTCATTGGGCCGACTCCCCAAACGTACCGCCCACCGTTGCGGTTGACCCTAAACGGTTCAAATAGACATCAGGCTGGTTGAGTGCTTCTGTGCTGCGCTCCAGATACGCCATCGTCGGGCCTGCTTGAACGGTGAGCAGCAGGCAGGCCAGTAGCAGTGTGATGACAGGCATGACTTCGGAGCGCTGCAAGTGGGGCGCGACCGGGTTCTGGACGGCCCAGAAGGTCCGTACCCCAAAACGCATTAACGAAATAATACCTGCCAACCCGGAAAGCACGACCAGCGCAATGACGACCCAAGTGACTATCCCTCTCTCGATCAGCATGTCGGTAGGATTCAACAGCCTATGAAAAAGACTGAATTTGGCGATAAACCCTGACAGCGGCGGCAACCCGGTAATAATCAGGGCGCAGCAGGCGAAGGCCAGCCCCAAAAAGGCCAGCGCGCCTGGAATCGCCTTGCCGACAGGCTCCTCGGGCGTATCCTCAACCGCGAAAGCCTCCATGGTTAATGCCAGCATCGCTGCTCCCGGTGTGCGGATACGCTCAATTAACTCTATCAGCAGCAAAAACGCGGCAACCGCCAGTGTCGAGCTGATCAAGTAAAACAGCGCCACGTTGATAAGCGCCGGTTGGCCGTAACCGACGGCGGCCAGCAGCGTGCCTGATGAGATGACCGCCGCGTAGCCTGCCATACGGCCAGGTTCCTGGCTTGCAAGGATCCCGATGGTGCCGAAAGCAAGCGTGACAAGGCCTCCCCAGAGCAGTAGGTCAAAGCCGAAACCGGCGGCAGGACCTTCCGAGAACAGCAGTAACCACAACCGAATCAGCACGTACACGCCAACTTTGGTCATCAGTACCATCATGGCAGCCACCGGCGGCGAGGCCGCCGAGTACGTCGTGGGCAGCCAGAACCCCAGTGGCCACATGGCGCTTTTGGTGAGAAAGGCTAACGCCAGAATAACCACGCCAATTTTTAACAACATGAGGTCTTCCGGCGATAGCATGCTCAAGCGCATCGCCAGGTCAGTCATGTTTAGCGTGCCGGTCGTCGCGTAAATCAGGGCCACGCCAATCAGGAAGAAAAACGACGCTAACAAATTCACCACAATGTACTGCATGCCTGCTCTTATACGCATGCTGTTATAGCCATGCAGTATCAAGCCATACGAGGCCGCCAACATGACCTCGAAGAACACAAACAGATTGAACAGGTCATTGGTAAGAAAGGCCCCGTTAATGCCCATTAACAAAAACTGGAATAACGAGTGAAAGTGCACACCAATGCGGCTCCAGCGGATCATGGCAAAGATCAGAGAAGCGCTCGCCAATATTGACGCAAGCAGCAGCATCACCGCCGTTAGCCGGTCAACCAACAAGACAATGCCAAAGGGGGCTGTCCAGTTAGCAGAGAGGTAGAGGCCAATGCCATCGGGCCAGTATTCGTGGTCCGCCAGCAAAAGCAGTGCGACAGAGGTCGCCAGCATCGCCAGCGTGCTGGCCAGGTTAATAAAAAACTTTTTTTGGTGATGACGTTCATTCACCAGGATCAGCCCTGCCCCGAATATCAAGGGCAGTAAAACAGGTGCCAACATTAAATGGTGCAGCCAAGGAAGACTCATCAATGGGGCTCCTTGCCATCAACGTGGTCGGTGCCGGTAAGGCCGCGAGCACCAATCATCACCACCAGATAAAGGGCTGTGGTGGCAAAGCCGATCACGATAGCCGTTAAGACCAGCGCCTGGGGCATCGGGTCGGCATACAAAGCGGGGTCAATAGTGCCCTCGGCAAGCGTTAAGGGGGGCTGATTGATGGAGAGACGCCCCATGATGAAGATGAACAGATTAACGGCATACGAAATAAGCAATAAGCCCGTAATGACCTGAAAGGTGCGTGGACGCAGCAGCAGCCACACCCCGGAGCCAAACATGATGCCCATTGCCATGGCCATAACAGCTTCCATTAGCGGGTCTCCTGTTGAGGGTTGAGGGGCGCTGGCGCCGTGGTAGCGGGTAAGCGGTGGCTGCGTACAGATTGGTGTGCCAGCGCCACAAGCATCAGTATCGAGGAGCCAACGACCACGCCAAAGACACCTAAATCAAACAGGAATGCACTCGGCAGGTGCACCTCGCCAAGCACAGGAAGCGTGAAGTGTGCGGTGTGGGTGGTCAGGAAAGGATAGCCCAGCAGCCACGCGCCCAGGCCCGTTGCGCAGGCCGTCAGTAGGCCAAATGCAATCCAGCGGTGAGGGCGTAGGCGTAGATGCGTTTCAACCCACTGCGTACCGGCCAGCATGTATTGAACAATAATCGCAACCGCAAAGATCAAACCGGCAACGAAACCGCCGCCGGGCAGGTTATGGCCCCGAATAAAGAAGTAGGCCGCGATGACGCCCATCACGGGCAGCAGCAAGCGTAAATAAACGCTGGGGATCCTGAGATAGCCTGTTGCCACTTGCTGGATAGGTGTTTGCCCTGCCGCCGGATCAACGCTGTTGGTCTGCTGAGCGGGAATGGGCAGGCTTTCAGGCGCGGGGCGAAAGCGCCGCAGCAGTGCGTAAACGGTCAAGGCCACAATGGCCAGCACCGCAATTTCGCCCAACGTATCGAAATTACGGAAATCGACCAGTAGTACATTGACCACGTTACTGCCCCCGCCTTCACTTAAGGCATGGGTAAGGAAAAAGTCAGAAATACCGCCTTCAGAAGGTGTGCGTAGCAGTGCCGTATAGCTGACCAACGCCATTGCCAGCCCCGCACACACCGCAATGACGATATCGCGTGAGCGACGAAATAGTGCGCGGTGGGTGGTGGTAATGTTCAATTCCCGCGGCGTGATACGCGGGGGAAGCCAGCGTAGACCCAACAGGATCAGCACCGTGGTAATGGTTTCCACCATTAGTTGGGTAAGGGCCAGGTCGGGCGCCGATAGCCACAAAAACGACAGACTGGTAATAATGCCTACGCCGCCTACCAGGCTAAGCGCTGCCAAGCGATGATATTTTGCCTGCCAGGCCGCCGCGACGGCGCAAATCGCCCCCATCAGCCATAGCCCGGCAAAGAGCCAGGAAAATTCCCCATTGGCAGGCAGAGCAAGCAGCGAGATGGGGCGTATCAGCAAAATGGGCGCCGCCAGGAGCATTACCACCATAAGCAAGAGCTGAGGCTGTAGGCGCCGTGTGCTGAGTATTTTTTCCAGCAAAGAGGCGATGGATGAGATCCGCAGCATGGTGTTTTCGTAGGCTTGCTTGCCGTTAAAGCGTCCCAACAACGGAACATGGGTGGCTTGGATTAGCCCATAGCGGACACGTAGCCAAATATAGAACGCCACACCGCCGATTAACGCGACGAAACTCATTGCCAAGGGCAGATTGAAGCCGTGCCAAACGGCGAGGCTGTAGTAGGGCGTTGCCTCGCCTAATACGGAGGTGACGGCAGCGTGCAGGAAGGGGCCAATACTCAGGCCTGGAATAATGCCCACCACTAGGCAGCAAAGCACCAAAAACTCGACAGGGAAGCGCATCCAGCGCGGTGGCTCATGCGGTTGGCGAGGCAAGTCATCGGGCAGCTTGCCGAAAAAAACGTAGGTAAAGCGAAGCGAATACGTAACGCCAAAGACCCCCATCAACACGGCCGCAATGGACATCCCCCAGTTTTGCGCGGAGCCAACGCTCAGCGCTTCGGCAAAGAACATCTCCTTGGAAATAAACCCGTTAAGAAACGGGACGCCGGCCATCGCCGCACTGGCGACAATCGCCAGCGTGGACGTATAGGGTAGCGCTTTATAAAGGCCGCGCAGGTGGCGCATATCCCGGGTCCCCGTCTCATGGTCAATAATGCCTGCGGCCATGAAAAGCGAGGCTTTAAACGTGGCATGGTTAACGGTATGGAAAATCGCGGCCACCAGGGCCAAAGGGGTGCCAATGCCCAGCAGTACCGTAATCAATCCCAGGTGGCTGATGGTTGAGTAGGCCAGCAGGCCTTTTAAATCGTGCTGGAAAATAGCGGTGAAGGCACCAATCAACATGGTGCATACCCCCGCCCCCATGATGATCCAGCTCCACTCGGGCGTTCCCGACAGCGACGGCCAAAGCCGCATGAGCAAAAAAAGGCCCGCCTTGACCATGGTGGCGGAGTGCAAAAACGCCGATACCGGTGTCGGCGCTGCCATAGCATGCGGCAACCAAAAGTGAAAAGGGAACTGCGCGCTTTTGGTCAGCGCCCCTAACGCGACCAATACCAGCATGGGGCGATAAAGCGCGTGATTACGGATGAGATCACCCGAGGCCAACACAACATCAAGCGAGTAGCTGCCTACCATATGGCCAAGCATCAAGACACCGACCAGCAGACAAAGCCCCCCGGTTGCTGTCACGGTGAACGCCATGCGTGCGCCGCGGCGGGCGTCGGCGCGATGATGCCAATAGCCAATCAACAAAAACGAGGTAATGCTGGTTAACTCCCAGAACAGCACCAGCTGTATGAGGTTGCCTGATAACACCACCCCCAGCATTGAACCCATAAACGCGAGCAGAAACGAAAAAAAGCGAGGCACGGGATCAGCAGGCGACATGTAGTAGCGGGCATAAATAATGACCAGTAGGCCGATGCCCTGAATGAGCATGGCAAATAACCAGGCCAGGCCATCCATACGTAATACGACGTTTAGACCGGCACTGGGAAGCCAGCCAAATTCACTCCGAACAATCTCCCCGGCGCCTACCTGGGTATAGAGAAAACCGGTAATCAGCAGCCCCAAAAGCGTTACGCCGCCCGCCAGCCATGCTTCCCGATTACGGGCATTGGCGGGCATTAATGCGGCCATCATACTGGCGATAAAAGGCGCTGTGATAAGTATAAGTAGCAGCATAATGTTCCGTCAGATGGTGAAAATTCGGTTGTCTCAGCGGTTATCACGCTGCGGGTAAATGGTCTGACTGTTAATTAAGCGAGCTTGTGAAGCACCCGCGTTGTTGCATTATTGCAACCCTATAGGGTTTTACGTCGTAAAACCTGCGTGCATGAGGGCGTTGCATTATCTTAATCCACGCACGGTAAATGTATATGCTAGAACAGGGTGAACCACGCTCACTCTTCTCTGCTTTAATTTTAGCGAGTAACAGCCGTGAGGCATGGCTCGCTTCCTGATAAACTACCCGCCCACTTTGCCCATACTGTTGTGGTTAACTGGTTTGGTTAATCTGCGAGGTAACCTGTGACCATTCGCTTCATTGCTGCTTCCCGACTGCCCACTCCCTGGGCCACGTTCACCATGCACGGTTTCGAAGACAACGCGACCGGTAAGGATCATATCGCCCTGACGCTGGGCGACCTCACGGGTGACGCGCCGGTACTGGGGCGTGTTCATTCCGAATGCCTGACCGGCGATGCGCTGTTCTCCATGCGTTGCGACTGTGGCTATCAACTGCAGGAAGCGCTTAAGCGTATTGCGGAAGAGGGCCGCGGCGTACTGCTTTACCTGCGCCAGGAAGGCCGCGGCATCGGGCTTCTAAACAAGATTCGCGCCTATCACCTGCAAGACCAAGGGGCGGATACGGTAGAAGCCAACGAACAGCTCGGGTTTGGCGCCGATATGCGCCGTTATGACCTATGCGTGCCAATGCTCAATCATCTAGGCGTTACCGCGCTTAAGCTGATGACCAACAATCCCCGTAAAGTTGATGCGCTGACCCGGGATGGCGTTAATGTGGTCGAACGGCTACCCATCACCACCGGTTTAAATCCGCACAATGAACAGTACCTTGCCACCAAGGCGGGCAAGCTTGGCCATATGATGGCGCTGGGAGATTTTACTCAGGCAAGCGATGTCGATATTGAGCGAAAGGGCTGAAATAACGCTTTATTGCTGCTAAAACCTCGAAAAATTGCTTTTCCTTAAACTTTTTTGCCTAACGTCTGAGCTATGTTGATAAAGGCTAACACTGATACATAGCAGGATGGCTAATTATCTGCAAAAGAGTAAGGAGGAGCAACCACGAAAGCACGTTGCTGGCACGGAAAAAACGACGTGCGCTACGATACGGTTCCCGATCCCGAAATAGAGCATCCCCGTGATGCGATTATCAACGTAAGCAGTTGTGCCATCTGCGGCTCCTGCCTTCATCTTTACGATCACTTTATGCCCGGCATGATGACCGCCGTGGATATCTGCTGGGCTCAAGCTTTAACCAAGCGGCACGCCTACAGGCGGGTATCACGCCGGATTGCAGCCACCGCAGGATTTGAAGCGCCCCGTGGAATAGAAAACGCGCTGCCCTATCCTCCCATTTAACCTATTTATTTAACTGCCTATTCACGGCGCGCATCAACGTCCAAACAAAACCCAAGCGCTGTATCTTCCGTGTTTGGGTTTTGTCATGTTTCAACGCTATGGTGATGGCTCTATTATCCAGAACTCTATTATCCAGAACTCTATTA
>NZ_JBQSVY010000025.1:0-27577 GCF_052446175.1 Halomonas sp. AOP43-D1-4 | reverse complement strand
TATAGACAGTAGCAGGTTCTATATAGACAGTAGCAGGCCGCTTGGCTATGCGCTGTTAACGCGTAAAATTGCGCGATATGGCCTGCAGACCTGTTATCTACAGCGATATAAAACATCGTTGAGCGGGCATTTTGAATCGACCGTTTAGCGGCTTTATTGGGTTGCTCGGATACTTCCTTCTGACTGCCAAGCGTGCTTGCCTAAAATAGAAAACACATTTGATAAATGCACAATTGTTAGCCTTGGGCTTCCTTGGTAGGTTGATTTCAAACAACACTAAAGGTGGCCCTTTCACCACCTGTGAACCCGGCGCTATGGACCTTCTACCTAACCTATTTCGTGGAAGTACACAAAACGTCACCACCCGATGCTACGCCTCACACTAAACCGCTTCGGCCCACCTACCCCCTCGGCCATACACACGGTTTACTTGTCGTTGAGCGTTTGAGTCGCACATACTGCCTAGAGTAGCGCCACCAATAAAACGATAACCCTCTGACCGCGAAGACGAATATGACAACGAAGCTGAGTAAAGGCGCGCCAGAAAAGGCACAAACAATGAAGAAAAAACGCCCTATGCCGGATGTGTTCATCATCCTGTTTAGCTTTATGGTACTGGTACTGCTCGCCTCTTATATAATCCCCGCAGGAAGCTACGAAAGAACCAACAACAATGGCCTGACGCAGGTCGCCACCGATAGCTTTCAGTACATTACTGCAGCGCCCCTGAACGTAATGGACCTGTTTACCGCTATTCAAAAAGGCCTGGTGGCGGCGGCTCCGCTGATCTTCTTAATCATGATGGTCGGCGGCGTGCTCAAGGTGATTGAGTCAACAGGCGCCATCAGCGCAGGTATTCACCAACTCATTAGCAAGGCCAATGGCCGTCGAAACGTTCTTATTTTTATCTTTTGCGCTACGTTCTCAACGCTTGCATCGGTTGGGGTAGGTGCCAACCTGGCCATTGCCTTTATTCCTATCGGACTGTTTCTTGCCCGCTCAATGAAGCTTGACCCCGTTGTAGGCGTGGCCATTATCTTTTTAGGCTCCTACGCAGGCTTCGGTGCAGGTGTTTTTGACCCGACCGTTACCGTTGCCGGGCAAACCATTGCCGAGCTACCGCTGTTTTCCGGATTTATGTATCGTGGCGTTATCTTTATTGTCTTTTTGGCCGTTACCACGGTGTACATCTGCCGCTATGCCAAACGTATCAAGCAGAACCCGGCTCATAGCGTGATGGGAGCAGACGCCTTTGATAACACCGAAGCCACACATGAGCCTGGCGCCCTGCCGCCCTTTACCTTTTCTCATAAGTTAGTGCTGCTGATATTTGCCGCTTCCTTTGTGTTTTTCCTGTACGGCGGTTTTAACTTCGGATGGGGAATCACCGAACTCTCTGCCACGTTTTTAATGGTGGGGATCGCCACGGCGCTGATCGGCAGAATGTCTCCCAACGATTTTGTAAAACGCCTGATGAATGGCGCAAGCGAAGTCATGTACGGTGCATTGGTGGTGGGTGTCGCCGCCGCTGTCATCGTACTGCTTAGACAAGCACAGCTCATCGACACCCTCGTGCATAGCGTCGCAAGCTCTTTAGATGGTCATGGCAAGATTGTCGCCATGGAGCTTTTATACGTGTTTAACCTGGTATTTAACGGATTGATTACTTCGGGTACCGGCCAAGCCGCTATCGTGATGCCAATTATGGTTCCCATTGGCGATATGCTGGAAGTCACCCGCCAGTCGACCTTCATCACCTTCAAGCTGGGCGATGCCGTTACCAATATTATTACTCCGCTTTCTGGCACCTTGATGGCGTGTCTGGCGATCGCCCGCGTTTCTTACGTGGAGTGGTTCAAATTCGTACTACCACTGGTATTGATTTGGATTGTCATCGGCGGCGCGTTTGTCGGGGTTGCCGTTGCGATTAACTACGGTCCGTTTTAAGCAGGTTCGCTTCCACGCCACCCATAATGGGTGGCCTGGCATCTAACGGGCCTGCGCTTAACAGTCAACGGCCGTCAGCCTCTCTTCCAGAACAACTAAAAACGCCTCGATATGAGCAGGCAGGTAGCGTTCAGCCATCACCTGTACCTGAAGGCTTCGCTGAGAAAGCTGGGGCTCGTGTAGCGGCTTTAAAACCAGCCCATCCTTATGCATTTTACCGCTTACCGCCACGGCACTACACAACCCGATCATATTGGGATGCTCGCTGACCATGGTATAGGTCGCGCCCAGTGAATCGCAGGAGAAACTTGGGAATACCTTAATACCGGACAAGCTACAGGCGACATCAAACAGATAGCGCATTGTCGAGCCATTAAGCGACATGGTAAGCGGGTAGTCGCATAAATCCTTTACATGCAAAACGTCATTAACTGCCAACGGGTGCTCACTCGACATAAGGGCACTAATTGCGGCGTTATGGCTTGAAACCACCTTTACGCCAATATCCGGCGAGAGGCTAAAGGTTAAGGCGATATCAGCACTGCCTTCTTTTACCAATTCAGAAGCACGCGCTGAATCGGCCATCTGCAGATCAAACCGAATATCAGGATGCTGAGTAATAAAGCGCGAAATAACACTGGGAAGAAAGTGCCACGCCATGCCATCAGGGCAAGCCACCACAATGGTTTGGCGTTGGCGTGTCATTGCATCCTGCATCTCATCGATAACGCTATTAACTTCTAACTGGTTACGCAGTGCATAGGCGTTCAGCAGTTTGCCTGCTTCGGTTAACTGCATACCCCGCGGCTGGCGGTTGAACAGCTTGATATCCAGGCGCTGCTCAAGATTGGTGATTTGGCGGCTAACCGCTGAAACAGCAACGTGCAACTCTTCAGCGGCAGCGGACAACGAGCCCGTTTTCGCAACGCTTTGAAAGTAGCGCAAGTGGAGATCCTGCATAACGGCCTCATTGATGACCTGCCTATTAGCAGGTGAAAGCACTATCGGCAACGATTCAAACATCTACCGATGATTTCTAATAGTTAGAAAGGTACTTTGAAATCTTAATGATTGCTGCAAACAAGAGCAAGGGCTAGGCTCACCTCAACGACCACTAAAAGCCCAATGATAAAAAGGCGCACCATGACAACACCGCAGCGTTCTAAACGGGAACAGGCGATTCAGCTAGCGAGTGATGAGCTTTCAAACGGTAATTTTTATAAGACGCTGGCAAAACGTATTGCCATGCGTACGGTCAGCCAGGACCCCGCCTGTGCCGATACACTCAACGCGTACCTTGAACAAGAAATTGGCCCGCTGCTTTCAAGGCTGGGCTTCACCTGCCAGATTATCGAGAACCCGAAACCCGGCTTTCCTCCCCTGCTGATTGGGGAGCGCATTGAAGACCCCGCCTACTCTACGCTGCTGTTTTATGGCCATGGTGACGTTACCGATGGCCAGGAAGAGCAATGGGCGAACGGTATTGACCCGTGGGCGCTAACCTTTAAAGAAGGCCGTGTTTATGGCCGCGGCACCGCCGATAACAAGGGCCAGCACAGCGTCAATTTAACCGCGCTGGAAGCTGTGATTAACGCTCGTAAGGGTCGGTTAGGCTACAACGTAAAAATGCTGTTTGAAATGAGCGAGGAGATAGGCTCAACAGGACTGGAAGCGACCTGCGCTGCTTATCAGAAAGCGCTTAAATCCGACCTTTTTCTGGCCTCTGATGGCCCCAGAATCCGCCACGATATGCCCACCCTTTTCCTGGGTTCTCGCGGCGTTGTTCAACTCAAACTGTCGCTTAACACCGGCAATGGCGGCCGCCATTCCGGCAACTGGGGAGGGGTTATTACCAACCCGGCGGTTGTGCTGTGCAATGCGCTCGCCACGCTACTTTCCCCGAGCGGCAAAATTCTGGCCGACTTTCTCAAGGCGCCGTCGATGACAGAAGACGTCTCCCGGTTAGTGCGTGACTTGCCGGTAGGCGGCGGTGCCTCCGACCCCACGATTAACCCAGCGTGGGGTGAAGAAGCCCTGGCGGATGGCGAGCGTTTATACGGGGCCAATACGTTTGAAATTCTTGGCTTAAGTGCGGGCAGAACCGACAAGCCTGTCGGCGCGATTCCAGAGCACGCGGAAGCGGTACTACAGCTGCGCTTTGTAAAAGGCACCGACTGGCAAGCGGTGGAGAGTAACCTGCGCCAGCACTTGGATGCCCATGGCTTTAACGATATCCAGATGACGTTTTTAGGCGGTTACGCGGCGACTCGGTTGGACCCCAATCACCCGTGGGTGAATTTTGTTGCTCAATCGGCCGAGAACAGCCTGAATGAAGCGCCCCATATTTTACCCAACCTGGGCGGCACGATTCCCAACCACTGCTTTTCAGACGTGCTTAATCTGCCTACCGTTTGGCTGCCCCACTCCTATCCGTCATGCAATCAGCACGCCCCCGATGAGCACTTGCTGGAAACCATTGTCGAGCAAGGGCTAAAACTAGCCGCCGGGATCTTCTGGGATTTAGGCGAACCTCAAGCACAAGCGCTAACCACTCATGACGCGGCAAAGGCATATTAAGTGATGGAAACTCCAAAAAAGAACAGCGTTGATAACGAAGCCATCCACTGGGACCAGGATATCAGCTACGGCCAATACCTTGACCTTGAGCCCTTGCTGGCCTGCCAGAACCCGGCCTCTGACGAGCACGATGAACTACTCTTTATCATGATTCATCAGGTGTCGGAGCTATGGATCAAGCTCTGCTTGCACGAAGCCCACGCGGCGGCCAGGCATATTGCCGATGACAACCTGAGCCCTGCGTTCAAAATGCTCTCGCGCGTCTCTCGCATCCAGGAGCAGCTCATCAACGCTTGGGAAGTGCTGGTAACGATGACCCCCGCCGATTACTTGAGCTTTCGGGACAGCCTTGGGCAAAGCTCGGGCTTTCAATCCTATCAGTACCGGGAAATTGAGTTTTTGCTGGGTAACAAAAACGCCAAATTGATCGAAGCACACCGTTCAAAGCCCAAGCACTACCAAAAACTCCAGCATGCGCTTAATTCGCCCAGCCTTTATGACGTCTCGCTGCAGCTACTGGCCCGCCGGGGTTTTGATATTCCAGACAACATCACCCATCGTGACTGGAGCATTCCCTACACCGCGAGTAGCGACGTCGAAGCGGTGTGGATGGAGATCTATCGCAACAGTGAAAAGTACTGGGACCTATACGAACTGGCCGAAAAGCTGGTGGATGTCGAGTTCAACTTCCAGCGCTGGCGCTTTAACCACATGAAAACGGTGGAGCGCATTATTGGCTACCGACGTGGCACCGGTGGCTCGTCGGGCGTGAGCTACCTGGTCAAGGCACTCGACCTGCAGTTCTTCCCGGAACTTTGGAGCGTAAGGACATCTATTTAACAGCAAGCGCCCAATAAGCCTTACCCCACTTTTCACCTGTGTGACGACATTTTTTGCTGGAGTACCGATATGCGCGTGAGCCTGGATACCGTTCGTGAGCTGGACCGCCAAGACCCACTGGCAGATTTTAAACGCCACTTTTCCCTACCAGAAGGTGTTCTCTACCTGGATGGCAACTCGCTTGGTGCGCAACCGGTCGCGGCCAAGCAAGCGGTTGATGACACCATGGAGCAGTGGCGTACCCAACTGATTAAAGGCTGGAACCAGGGCTGGTTTGATGCGCCCGAACGGCTGGGAAACCTGCTCGCCCCGGTGCTTGGTGCTCAGCACGGTGAAGTGGTGGTCACGGACAACATCACGCTCAATATTTTCAAACTATTGGGCTATATCCTCGACAAGCGCCAGGATGATTGCCGCACGGTACTCAGTGAAGGCGGCAACTTCCCCACTGACGGCTACATTGCCCAAGGCTACTGCCGGGTTAGCGGCTGTGAACATCGCTTTATGCCCGAAGGTGACGACCTGGCTGCGCACCTGGAAGGCGTGGCTGTGGTGGTGCTTAGCCAGGTCAACTATCGCACGGGCAAACTGCGCGACATGGCAGCCACTACTCAACTGGTTCATGAACATGGCGCCGAGGTCATTTGGGATTTAGCCCACTCTGCTGGCGCGCTACCTGTCGATCTTAACGGCGTGGGCGCGCGCTATGCCGTAGGTTGTACCTATAAATATCTGAACGGCGGCCCCGGTGCGCCCGCTTTTCTTTACGTGCACCGCGACCACCTGGACAGCACGTGGCAACCGCTCTCGGGCTGGCATGGCCATACCTCACCTTTCGCCTTTCAGGCCGACTACGCACCCGCCGATGACATCTCGCGTTTTCGTACCGGCACACACTCAGCGATTATTTACGCCGCCCTTGAAGCGTCGTTAGCTATCTGGTCTGAGGTCGATATGCAGGCCGTGCGTGAAAAAAGCTTGGCCATGAGCAATCTGTTCCGCGAGTGCCTGGCAGATATTTTTGAGGCCCACGGTATCGAGGACATTACCCCGACAGCCGACCAGCGTGGCAGCCAGGTATCACTGGTAGATGCCCAAAACGGTTACGCCATTGTGCAAGCGCTGATCGCGC
Organism: Halomonas sp. AOP43-D1-4; assembly: GCF_052446175.1. NCBI lineage: Bacteria > Pseudomonadati > Pseudomonadota > Gammaproteobacteria > Oceanospirillales > Halomonadaceae > Halomonas > Halomonas sp. AOP43-D1-4. Next base: position 21,081 of record NZ_JBQSVY010000025.1, on the reverse strand, counting down.
GTGGCGTGATTGGTGATTATCGGGAGCCGGGCTTGATGCGCTTCGGCTTCACCCCGCTCTATTTAAGCTACGAAGATGTGTGGCAGGCCGCGCAGCACTTCCGCGAGGTAGTCGAAAGCGGCGAGTATCAAAATCCTGAATTTCACGTGCTTAGCGCCGTTACCTGATAGAGAGCACGCATGACAAAGCTAACGCCGGATCTGGCCTACTCACCGAGCCATTTTGCGTCGGAGTTTGAATCTACTCTTACACGTCAGGCGGATGCCGGACGCACGCTAAGGGACCGCCACCCACCGATAACGGTCGCCTATGGCGACCACCCGGCGGCGTGCCTTAACCTGTTTATTCCGCCGGGAGAAGGCCCGTGGCCTTTGATGGTATTCATTCACGGTGGCTACTGGCAGGAGCTTGACCACACTGCCACGGATTTTCTGGCCGAGCGCTATCTGGCACGGGGAATGGCCTTCGCCTCAATTGGCTATGGCTTAGCCCCAACCCACACCATTGAAAACATGATGACTCAGTGCATTCAGGGGCTAGAAGCGGCCTACCACGCGCTGGAAGAAAACGGCGGTGTGTGGTCCGTCACCCTGGGAGGTCATAGCGCGGGCGCCCAACTGGCTTACTGGATAGCCGTTAGCGGCAGGGTTCCTATTGATAAGCTGGTGCTGGTCAGCGGTGTTTATGACCTTACACCGCTGGTAGAAACCTACGTTAACGCTCCCCTAAAGCTGACCAAATCACAGGCACGCGCACTTAGCCCTCAATTTGGCGAGCTGACCGCGCTGCCCACCTGCCAGGTTGTGATTGCCGAAAACGACCCGCCCGCGTTTCATCAGCAGGGACACAATTTTATAGCGCTGCTACGCGCAGCCAACGTTCAAGCAGAGCTGATTGAGCTGCCGGGATGCGATCACTTTGATGTGCTGGAGTATTTGTAAGCGCTAGCCGAGCTCACAATAACCACGCCGTTACTTTCTAGCGACGGCATGGAATTTTAATACCACTGTCTCTCAAAAGCCTGTTTCACGTCCGCCCGGCTAGTTTTCAGATGACTTGTCATAGGTCACCTTGCATCGCCTAACTGGTTAAAATTAAACACGCTCTTCATCACGCAGCGTAAGCACCTCAACACCCTCGGCCGTCACTGCCACTGTATGCTCCCACTGCGCGGATAAGGACTTGTCGCTGGTCACGACGGTCCAGCCATCTTTTTTGATTTTTACCTTGGCTTTGCCTTGGTTAATCATGGGTTCGATGGTGAATACCATGCCCTCTTTCAATACCACGCCGTGCCCTGGCTTTCCGTAGTGCACGACTTCCGGCTCTTCATGCATTTCCTGGCCGATGCCGTGGCCGCAATATTCACGCACCACCGAGTAGCCGTTCTGTTCCGCATGCCGCTGGATCGCATGGCCTACATCACCCAGTGTTGCCCCCGGTTTAACCGCGTGGATGCCCTTCCACAGCGCCTCATAGGTTTTATCGACCAGGCGCTTGGCAATAGGCTTTACCTCACCCAACATGTACATCTTGCTTGAATCGGCAATATAGCCGTTCTTCTCAAGCGTGATATCAATGTTAACGATATCGCCTGATTTTAGCGTGAGTGTCTCGGAGGGAACGCCATGACACACCACCTGGTTCACAGACGCATTCAGCACATATTGATAATCGTATTGCCCTTTGCTGGCCGGGCGAGCCTTTAGCTCATCAACGATATAACGCTCGGCCCAATCGTTGATCTGCATGGTGGTGACACCCGGCTCGATTAACGTATCAAGATAACTGAACACCTGCGCCAGCAAGCGCCCAGCTTCGCGCATCAGCGTCAACTCTTCTGCACTTTTCAGCGGTACGTTATCCACCGGTCACCTGCCTTACTTCAATGTCTGCCTGCTGCATCTGCTCGCGCATAATGTCGGTGAAGGTCATGCCTGGATTAGCCTCTGCCAGCATGCCCACTTTAATCCAATACTCCGCCTGTGCGTTGATCGAACGCACCATGACCGAGCTGGCTTTACGAATATCTTCGTGTAGCTGGTCGTTGATTTTTACGATACCCATGGAATGCCTTGATATATGAAACGTATATAAAGCATATATTAAGATAAGAACACGCAGCAAGCGACCTGGTGAAGCGGACGTTCAATAAGAGTGGTTTTTCAACTGCAGGCACACTATTGGCGATGACGAGCAATCAGTGCCGCCAACGGTTGATAGCCTTCTTCAAGCGCAGGGCTCGATAGATTAGTGACGCCCAAGAGCAATCCTTTTCGCGCATTGGCTTGCTTGGCGTACCAGGGAGACAACGGCGCCGGTGCCAGGTTAAAGGCCGCTGCCGCTTCGGCAATGCCAACATCGTCGGTGTCATCAGCCAGGGCAAGCAACAGCGACAAGCCCGCCATATGATTGACTGAAACCGTGCTGTCCATGAGTGCAAGCAGCGCATTCCGGCGCTGTATATACAGACGCTTCATACGCCGAATATGGCGCAAGTAATGCCCGTCGCGCAAAAACTCCGCAACGGCTAGCTGACTAGGCAGTGCAGACGCAGGTGACAATGCGGCGGCCGTATCTCCCGCGCGCTCCGACAACCTCGCAGGCACCACCATGAAACCAAGCCGCAATCGTGGGCTGATGGTTTTACTGAAAGTACCCATGTGGATCACTCTTTCGTCATGGTCCAGCGAGGCCAGTGCGGGCGTTGCCTGGCCGCTTAACTGCAGCTCACTTAAATAATCATCTTCGATGATCCAACTATCGTTTTCTTTAGCCCATGCTAATAACGCCTGGCGGCGAGCCAGCGACAACTGCATACCCAGCGGTGCTTGCTGGCTTGGCGTCACAATCGCCAACCGGGCCTCCGCAGCAAGCGCTATCCCTTGCTCCACACAAATCCCCTGGTCATCGACCGGAACAGGAACCGAGGTAAAGCCTGCCAAAGACAAAGCGTGCCGATTGAGTGGATAACAAGGGTCTTCAACCCACACCCGCTTTGAATCCGGGCGCAACAAATGCAATGCCAAGCCCAGCGCCCCCGCATATCCATTGGTGATGATGATCTGGTCTGCAGAGCAAAGCAGCCCGCGAGCCACGGCCAGATAGGCAGCAATTTCCTTGCGTAGTGTCTGCTCTCCACGTGGGTCTGGGTAACGCAGTGACTCGGCCACCGCCTGGCGTGAACCGCGCAGCATGATGCGAGACCACTGCTTAAAGGGAAAGCCATCTTGCGCAGGCACCCCCACTTGAAAAAGCCTGGGCGCGCTTTCCAGGTCCTGATAGAGATCAGGCAGTGGCAGCCGAGAGGCCTCAACCACCATTTTTGGTGCCGCGGGTAGCACGGCGCTAACGAACGTACCGGCGGCCCCTTTTGAGATGACTAACTGATCATCGCTCAGCCGATCATAAGCCGTTTTAATAGTGCCTCGTGAAACGCCCAGTTGCGTGGCAAGATCACGCCATGAAGGCAGCCGTGCGCCCTCGTATAAATGCCCTTGTCGAATGGCATCAGCAATGCTCGAACGCACCTGCTCTGACAAAGATTGCTCGCCTTGGCGATTAAGTGAAAAACGAAGTTTACTCATCCCTCCATGGTACATAGAAACCTATCAGTCTTGGTGCTTTTTTTTAGACCATGAAGCCTTTCACAATCACTATCTACTCTACACTTTTACCGTTCTAAATCTTTGTGCCAGTTCTCGAGCTAGTTCTTTATGCCGGTTCTTGAGTTAGCTCTTTACGTTAGCTCAGAACGATTTGCCAAAAGGATGAAATCAATGCGTATAGTAAACACGAAATGTTCAGCGGCGATACTGCTCGCCATGTTGGTCGGCTGCTTCGGTTCGGCACACGCCACCGAGACCACTGAGCAACCAGACGCCGATCAAGCCTATGATCAAGATGCCGATGGTGAACAGCGTGCCAGAGCGGCTGGCGAATCCTTAATTGGTCAGCCAGGCCCCGAGCTGAGCATTACCACGCTGGATGGTGAGACTATTGATCTAGGCGCGCTATATGGCGACAAACCCGTGTATATAAAGTTCTGGGCAACCTGGTGTGTGCCCTGCCGCCAGCAGATGCCCGGGTTCCAGGCATTTCAAGAAGCGCATGGTGATGATATCCAAGTCATCGCCGTGAACACCGGCTACGCTGACACCGAAGAGTCCGCACGTGTCTATCGCGAGGAAATGGGCCTGACTATGCCCATCACGGTAGATGACGGCACGCTAGCCGAAGCGCTGAATCTACGCGTTACCCCGCAGCACGTTCTGATTGATCGCAGTGGCCACATCACTCACATTGGTCATCGTGACGATCAAGCCCTGGAACAGGCGCTACAGGCAGTGCTTGAACCCGCTGATCCCAACTCAGCAGCGACCGAAGGAGCCGCCGTCAAGGATATCGACGCCAACGCTTTAACGGTGGGCGATACGGTGACTCACCTTGATGTCACCACGCGTGACGGCACTACCATCGACCTGACTCGGGAGACGACAGACAAGCCACTGGGTGTGGTGTTTTTTGCCACCTGGTGTGAGCCTTATCTTGCCGAGAGCCAGCCAGAAACCTCCACCGCCTGCCGCCGCGTACGCGAAACCGTCAACCAGTTAAGCGAAGACCAAAGCGTACAGTGGGTAGGCATTATTTCTGGTCTTTGGACCCAAGAGTCCGATGTCGAAAGTTATCTTGATACCACCGAGACGGCGATACCGGTGTTGCTTGACGCCGAGGGCGATATACACCGTGCATTCGGCGTTCAGCAGATACCCACCGTTGTGTTAATTGATGCTGACGGCAAGATAACCGACAAGCTTGGACCACAAGACACCGCATTAGGCGAAGCTGTCGAGCGCCTCAGCCAATAAGCGTAAGCCACTCCGCGCAAGCCATAGCGCGGCCCCCCTTTCTTTACTGGAGCAGCCCGCCTCACGCGGGCTGATAGCCAATGCCCACGTTCCTTTATCGCTATTTTGTCCTTTTCTGCCTAGTGTTAATGCTGACTCCCCAGATCGGCGCTGCACAGGAATTTCCCGGCATCTCGGGCGAAGTACTGATTAAGAGCACTCTGATAGCGGAAACAGATCAACCGGCACCTGGCACCTCCAGCACGTTATCCGTTTTCATGGAGCCGCAATCAGGTTGGCATGGGTATTGGAAGCAGCCGGGTAGCATTGGCCTACCACCGCAGTTCAATTGGCAATTGCCGGAAGGTGTCAGCGTAGGCGATGCCGCTTACCCAGTACCGCAGACGCTAATGACTGGCGATCTGATGAATCATGTCTACGAACATCCTTATGCGCTATTGCTGCCCATTGAAATTGATGCCTCTGTGCCCGCAGGGACCTCACTACCGATTAGCGTTGATTTCAACTATCTGGCTTGTCGCGCTGATGCCTGCATTCCAGAGGAAGCATCGCTTGCCACTACGCTGGTCGCAGGCGATGGCCACATTACGCCTGAGCGCAAAGCACGCTTCGATGAATGGCGACGCGAGCTTCCCAGGCCTCTCGGTTCGCAAGCCAGCTTTGTGACGACCGACGATAACCAGCTGCGTTTAAGCATCCCCTTGCCCACCAGCGTGGAACTAAACGATCCACACTTATTTGTTGCCACCGACAACGTGGTTGATCCCGCGTCTGAGCAGGTTTTTAGTCGTGAAGGCGACACATTGATTATTGAAACCCAGTTGGCAAAATACTGGCAGACAGACAATCCACCTGACGAGTTCGAAGCACTTCTGTCACTGGGTAATGGAACCGGTTTAGCATTGGTTAGCCGTAGTGATGGTGCGCCAACGCCAAACGCAAGCACAGCTGGCGTACAAAGTAGTTCTACATTACTACTGACCGCATTTCTCGGTGCCATCCTCGGCGGCGTTCTGCTCAATATCATGCCCTGCGTTTTCCCTATTCTCAGCCTTAAGGTCCTTAGCCTTGCACGCCTGTCCGGTGGTCAACGCGAAGCCCGGCGTGAGGCGCTAGCCTATACCGCCGGTGTGGTCCTCGTTTGCTTGATCCTGGGTGCAACGATTATTGCTCTGCGCGCAGCCGGTACTCACGTTGGCTGGGCATTCCAGTTGCAAGACCCACGGGTCATTGTGGTGCTTACACTGCTGACCGCCGCGATTGGCTTTAACCTGGCAGGCCTTTTTGAACTAGGCTCCATCAATGCTGGCTCCAAACTGGCTAGCCAGGATGGCATGTCCGGCGCTTTCTGGACGGGCGTACTTGCCGCCTTTGTCGCAACACCTTGCTCCGGCCCATTTATGGCCACAGCGCTTGGCGCTGCCTTGGTACTCCCTACGGTTGCCGCACTGACGGTTTTCGTGGGCTTGGGCTTGGGCATTGCCTTACCGTTTTTGCTGCTTGGTTTCATACCGATACTTCGTCGCCGCCTTCCTCGGCCGGGCCCTTGGCTTGCAACCTTTCGGCATATCATGGCCATCCCAATGTTTCTAACCGCTTTAGCGTTAGCTTGGGTGCTTGGCCGCCAGCTCAGCAATAACGGCATGATTGCAAGCCTCGCTCTGATCTTACTACTGGCGATAGGACTCTGGTTCACCGGCCTGCGCCAACGCAACGGCAAGCGCTTGGTCTGGGTACCAGCAGCACTCGCGGCCGTACTCGCGCTGACGGGAAGCATCCTCGTTCCCGGCTCCTTTGCGGGCCACGAGGCGCCCATTAATGCCGCCGCAAACTCACCCGCCACACGCACACTCGACTTTGACGCGGACCGCCTGGCCGAACTTCGGCAGCAGGAGCAAACCATCTTTGTCTACTTTTCCGCAGACTGGTGCGTCACTTGCCATATGAACGAACAGCGAGCCATTGATACAGCCAGCACGCAACAAGCATTTGCGCAGGCGGATGTGATCACTATGAAAGGTGACTGGACCAATGGTGACCCAGCCATCACCGCTTTTTTGGAACAACACGGCCGCTCAGGAGTACCTCTCTACTTGTGGTACACGCCAGACCAAAAAGAGCCTGAAGTCCTTTCACAGATTCTTGCGCCAAATGTGTTATCGACGTTAGCGGGCAAGTCTGGTTAACCCGCACGGTTAACAGGTGCTGAACAGTTAGCAGGAGAACCGTGCGTAAGGCCGCCGTGGCGTCTTCCAAGCCTTGTTGTAATGCCTTGATACGAGAGGCTTCGGAGGCGGCGATGAGGCGGCCACGTAGAGCGATGGCGTTAGCCAACATACTGCTTTGTTGTAGTGACCGTACCGTAAGCAAATGCCAAGGCTGCCATTATCGTTGCGTGAACCTGAGGCGCTGGCACCGTCACGCCATCGAATTCAAGATCCAGCGTGGCGCAGGCATCGTGGATAATCGTTGTCTTGTAACCCAAATCCGACGCTGCACGGCTGGTGGCATCAATGCACATGTGGCTCATTGCGCCAATAATGACGACCTCCTCAATATTTTGCTGGTCCAACAGCTCTTGCAAACCGGTCTCACGAAACGAGTTAGGAAAATGCTTCACTAATACCGTTTCCTCGCCCAACGGCGCGACCATGGGGTGGATGGCTACCCTTTGCGTGCCGGGGGTGAAGAAAGGGATGTCTGGATCGGAAGATTCATGCTGAAAATAGACGACAAGATCGTTTGCCGACCGGGCATGTTCAATGACGTTAGCTGCATTCGTGGCAGCCTCTTCAATACCGTTCAGCAACAGCTTACCGCCGGGGAAATATTCATTCTGGATATCGACGACGATGATTGCGCGATTATTCATACTATCAATCCTTTTAGTAGCGTTTGCCAATAAGCTGGCAAGAAGAAGCAGGCCGCTATATAAAGAAGCGGCCCTTGGGATTAGAAGGAAATGACTTCGCCATCAGTGGGAATAAGTACGTGTTCCTGAATTCCCTCTTGCTGCACGTAATCGGCCAGTTCGTCACGGCTTAGCGTCATATGATTTACGGCATCCATATGCACCGCGATGATGGTGGCATTCGGGGCTTTCTGGTGGGTACGCAGCGTATCTTCCTTACCCATAATGATGGGATCACCTTCGAAACCGTCTACCTCGGCAGCACCGGTATTCAGCACGATCATCTCTGGGTTGTAGCGCTCCATTGCCTGCTCGACCTCATCGCGCCATACGCTATCGCCGACTAAATACGTCGTTTTCTGCCCCGGAGCTTCAAAGACGACACCCATGATGTCACCTAGCGATTGCGCCAGCTCAGGAACAGCATAGAGAGCATCGGAGCCATGCTGGCCGCCCGTCTTGTGGAGCTGTACTCCGCCGAACTCGGCGCTGTCCTCAAGGATGCGCACATCGCTGAATCCCTGAGAGCGAATCAGCTCGGCATCGGCTGCATTCTGAGCGAATAAGGGAATGCCCTTCGGCAATTGCGCTTGCGCGGCGGCATCCCAGTGGTCGAGGTGCGTGTGAGTGACGATGACGGCGTCTATATCGCCGATCACATCTTCCACCGGCATTGGTAACCCAACCAGCGGATTACGCAACTCGCTACGGTAGGTATCTTCAAAGCCCGGATAGGCGCCCTGCTCGGCCAGCATAGGATCAATCAGGAAAGTGGTGTCCCCATAGGTGATTTTCACCGTCGCATTGCGGATCTGCTGCACCTGCTGCGTTGCTTCCTGAGAGAGCGAGTCCGCGGATGCGCTATGGGCGATAAGAGCCGTGGCGATGGCGAGAGAACTAGCGAGGGTCTTGATTAGCATCTGTGTACTTCCTTCAATTTGTTGCTGGGTTAATGGAAAGTAGTTTAGAGAAGCTCAACCAACAAAAGAATTGGCCTGAAAGACATTTATCGAAACTTTCGGGCCATGGTGCTATCGTTTAAAAAAACACATAACAGGAGTCGCGCTTTGTCTCTACCCAATGTCGGCCTGATCCTTCACCCACACTTCAGCCCCTTCCACTTCTCCGTGCCCTATATGGTGTTTGGTATAGCGTTGTCTGATCGCACGCTGTTCAATCTTTCCATTGTGGCACCTGGGGGGAATTCCATCGAAGGCGAACGGGCAATGACGGTGAAGCCCGATGGCGGTTTAGAACTGTTGGATAACATGGATATTGCGATAGTGCCTGGATGGCACGACCTGAATGAAGCACCGCCGCCAGAGTTGTGTGAGGCGCTCGTTCGCTGTCATGAGCGAGGCGCTCACGTCGTGGGGCTGTGTTACGGCACCTATGCGCTGGCTTATGCCGGGCTGTTGGATGGCAGGCGGGCATCAACCCACTGGATGGCCGAGCAGGATTTTAGTGGCCGCTTTCCCAACGTTAAGCTGGACACCAATGCGCTCTATGTGGAGGAAGACCGTCTAGTGACGTCGGCCGGTACCGCTGCTGGTCTGGATTGCTGCTTATTCCTGGTACGCGAATACTATGGCGCGCAGGTTGCCAACAAGGTGGCCCGTGCCATGATCGTTCCGCCCCACCGGGAAGGTGGGCAAGCGCAGTTCATAGAGCAACCTGTTGCCGCCTCAACTCAAGATGCGCATATCAATCGCCTGCTCGACTACCTGCGAGAAAACTTATCGGCCTCGCATACTATCGACGAGCTTGCTGAGCGCACCGCCATGAGCCGACGTACCTTTACGCGAAATTTCCACAAAGCCACCGGCATGACCGTCGTGGCGTGGCTGGTGAGCGAGCGGTTGCGGCGTGGACGCGAGCTTTTGGAAACCACCTCGTTGTCGGTAGAAGCGATTGCAGAAAAGGCGGGCTTTCACACGGCGACGTCTTTCCGCCAACATTTCCGGCAGCGCCATCAAGTTAGCCCACGCGATTGGCGCAAAACCTTCGGCGGCAACGCCTGACGATCAACGCTTACATCTAACATTCCAAGCAATGCACACAAGCTAATTTGGTTGCTATTTCCCAATATGTCTACAATACTGGACATATGGAAATTAAAAACGTCACGGCCAGTTTTAGTGCCCTTTCTCAGGAAACGCGTCTCGAAGCCTTTCGGCTTCTGGTACGCCATGAGCCCGAAGGTCTTCCTGCGGGGGAAATTGCACGTCAGTTATCGGTGCCACATAACACGATGTCGGCGCACCTTTCAGTGCTTTCACGGGCAGGATGGGTCAACTCTCGCCGGCAGAGCCGTTCCATTATCTATCGCGCTAATCTCGGCCATATGCAACAAACCCTAAGCTTTTTGATTCGCGATTGCTGTGCAGGCCACCCCGAGGTTTGTGAGCCGCTTTTGACGGCCTTCACTGACTGTTCTCTCAATACAGAGAAGGAATAACTCTTTTGAAAACGACTATGTATCACAACCCCGCCTGCGGCACATCACGCAATACGTTAGCGATCATCGAAGCATCCGGTGAGACACCGTACGTCATAGAATATCTAAAAACACCACCAAGTCGCGAGCGGCTGGTCGAACTGATCTCGATGATGGCGATTACCCCAAGAGAGTTACTGCGCCGCAAGGGCACGCCCTTTGAAGAGCTCAATCTCGATGATCCAGCATTAAGCGATGATCAACTGATAGACGCCATGATCGCGCACCCCATCCTGATCAATCGCCCCATTGTGGTAACAGAAAAAGGCGCACGCCTGTGCCGCCCTTCAGAGCGTGTACTCGAGTTATTGGCCAACCCAGTAACGATGTTTACCAAAGAAGATGGTGATGTAGTGCACCTTAAGGGCAGTCACCAATGAACGAACCTATCAGTTTCAACGACCTGCCCAACATTGATCTCCAAAAGCTCCAGCCGATTGACGTGGACGTATTGACGGGGCCCGATGCGCCGCGTCATTCCCCCAGGATTCTGGTGCTTTACGGCTCTCTGCGCGAACGCTCTTTTTCACGCTTGGCGTCCGAAGAAGCGGCGAGGTTGCTGCGCTGGTACGGCTGTGAAGTACGTACCTTTAACCCTTCTGGCTTACCGCTGCCAGATGATTCAGAGGCCGATCACCCGAAGGTAAAAGAGCTGCGCGACCTTGCCCAGTGGTCCGAAGGCATGCTCTGGGTCAGCCCCGAACGGCATGGTGCGATGACGGGCATTATGAAAACGCAAATCGACTGGATACCGCTATCGCTGGGCGGTGTTCGCCCTACTCAGGGTAAAACGCTGGCGGTGATGGAAGTGTCTGGCGGCAGCCAAAGCTTTAACGCCGTTAACCAGATGCGAATCCTCGGGCGTTGGATGCGCATGATCACCATCCCTAACCAATCCTCTGTGCCTAAAGCGTTCACCGAATTTGACGATGCCGGACGCATGAAGCCCTCACCTCTCTATATGCGTCTCGTCGATGTATGCGAAGAACTGGTGAAATTCACCTGGTTGACGCGGGACAGGTCCGCCTACCTTACCGATCGCTATTCAGAGCGTGTCGAAAGTGCTGAAGAACTCTCTCGCCGCGTTAACCAAAACACTCACTGACGTAAGGTCCTTTCATGTTGGCACTGGCTATTTTTGTCGTCACCCTGGTTCTGGTGATCTGGCAGCCTAAAGGTTTGGGTATCGGGTGGAGCGCGCTGGGCGGCGCTTTAGTGGCACTGCTCATGGGCGTGGTGCATTTGGCTGATATCGTTGTGGTGTGGGATATCGTCTGGGATGCCACCTTTACGTTCGTTGCCCTGATTATCATTTCCCTGATTTTAGACGAAGCGGGATTCTTCGCCTGGGCCGCGCTGCACGTGGCGCGCTGGGGCAACGGACGCGGGCATCTGCTTTTCCCGCTGGTCGTGTTACTCGGCGCGGTCATTGCCGCCTTCTTCGCTAACGATGGCGCCGCCCTACTGCTGACGCCCATCGTTATCGCTATTCTGCTGCGCCTGAAGTTTGAGCCGCCTGCGGCGCTGGCCTTCATTATTGCGACGGGGTTTATCGCCGATACCGCAAGCCTGCCCCTGGTGATCTCTAACCTCGTTAATATCGTCAGTGCCAACTACTTTGATATTGGCTTTGATCGCTATGCGGCAGTCATGGTGCCGGTGAACCTGGTGTCAATAACGGCCACGCTGGCCGTGCTGTGGATAGCCTTTGGCCGCCGCATTCCCAAATACTACGCCGTCGAAAACCTCGACCCACCGCGCTCGGCTATAAAGGACCCGCTCATCTTTCGAGTGGCGTTTCCGTTGCTGGCGACACTTCTGATCGCCTACTTCGTGACTGCCCCGCTGGGCATTCCCATCGCCTTTGTAACGGGAACAGCCGCCGTGCTGCTAATGGCAATTGCCGGACGCTGGTGGCAAGCAGGCCGCGGTGCCATCGTCTCCGTATCGGATGCGCTACGCGGCGCCCCTTGGCAGATAGTGCTGTTCTCAATCGGCATGTATCTCGTCGTTTACGGGCTGGGTAATGCAGGACTGACGAATTATGGCGCGATGGCGCTTGAATGGCTGGCACAACAAGGTAACTTTATCGCCACGCTGGGCACCGGCTTTCTATCGGCCATCGTGGCCTCAATAATGAACAATATGCCCTCGACACTGGTCGGCGCGCTGGCAATCGACCAGGCAAACGTGCCTGCAGTCACTCAGGAGCTGATGGTCTACGCCAACGTGATTGGTAATGACCTGGGGCCCAAGTTCACCCCGATTGGCAGTCTCGCCACCCTGCTCTGGCTACACGTGCTAGCGGGCAAGGGATACAAAATTGGCTGGGGCCAGTATATGAAAATCGGGTTGCTGATAACGCCGCCGGTGCTATTGGCGACACTGGTTGCTTTGGCGTTTTGGTTGCCGGTGTTGTCTGCGGGGTGAGCTGAATAGGGATTTAGGTTGGATGGAAGCTAGGCAGGGTTTCTGCCTAGCTTCTGGTGTCGGCCAAGATCGGAAATTTAGTAAGTTTTGATATAATGGGTAGTTTGAGCGGTTTGGCTACTCCGCGCCTTCTATAATATTTAGCTAGGCAGCAAGCAAATAAACCATGAAATAACTCGTTACCTTTCTCTGTTCACCCTTCGCAAGTTGTCGATGCCTACAGATATCAGCAATCACAGCGGTGGATTCTGGATCAGAATGCTAACCAGCTAGTGGCTCTATCCGGAGATGGCCGTCCAGAGTTTAAAAAGACGCTCAGCGCGGTCACTGTGACTAATATCAATCCCATACCCAGAATTTGCGGCCCTACCAGAGTTTCGCTTAACACCACGACTCCGAACAGCGTCGCGGTGACCGGTTCGACCATTTCCACAACGGAGGCCACGGCCGGGGCAGTATGATTCAAGCCGAAGTTATAAAGAACAAAAGACAAATCTGCACCGAGCACACCGAGTACTGCGAATGGCGGCCAATCCGGCGTGCCCAGGACAGCAACTGTCTGGCCAATACCACTCGGCCAGATAAGATTAGTGGCAAGTACTGTAAGCGCTATAGAGAGAATAGCCCACGGGCTACCATGTGGCGCCGCATACTTGAATCCGAAAATGAATATTGCCTAGGACAGTCCGGCAAGCAGACCAGCACCTACACCCACCGCCGTAACTACACTCGCACCGATGTCATAAATCCGTGTAAGCAACACGACACCAAGAAGTACGACTGCGATCGCGGCCCACTTCAGCGGCGTGGGACTTTCGAGCCTTAGAGCGAAGGATACGAGATATACGAAGACTGGGGCCTGTACATCAGCGCAGCCCCAACAGCAACGCTGCCGTGCGCAATACTTAAGAAATAGAACGAGAAGTTACCCGTTACGCCGATACTGGCGGTTTGTCAGGCCTCTACTTTGTGGACGCAGTATTATCCAGATGAGAACGCACAGCAGTCCGCTCGCAACCCGGTAGAAGGAAACCACGAACGCGTCCCAACCGTCGGCCATAAGGATCCCGACGCCCCTTCCAGCTACCCCCCAGAAAAGCTCCGCCAGCAGCACAAAAGTTGTACTCGCCCCCATCCTGTAACCTCGCTTTTTAGTGCTGAACTAACATAGTTGACGGCGGATAGGGACTTCATGGGATCCTGCTCCGGGCCGCTGAAAGCAGGGCGTCGGTCACTGCCCGAGTGTCAGATAGGGCCGTCTGTACACCAGCCAAGCCATTAGCAGAAAAAGCTTCATTTTCAGTTAATCCCCATAAGCCATCCTACCCAGCATCGAATCAGGAGTGCTGGAAATGCGAGCTATGAACAGGCCACTACAAAAGGCCGTTTGCTTTTGGCTAGTGCAATGGGTGTTATTACTGGGTTTGCTAAGTGTTACTACTGTAGCCACCGCACAATCTTTTTTTAGTCAGCACGAGAGCGTTCTTCCTCCAGAGCAGGCTTTCAAGCCAACACTTAGCCATGATGGCAAATCGTTGGAAATTGATTGGCAAATTGAGCCCGACTACTACCTTTATCGGCACCGTTTTTCTGCCGAAGCCGAAGGGCGTGAGCTATCGCTGAATATTCCTGATGGGGAAACCATTGAGGACGAGTATTTTGGACGTTCTGAGGTTTATCGTCATTCGTTGAGTATGACCACCCAGCCTGGCAACGCTGAAACGATTACTCTTCGCTGGCAGGGCTGCGCCGATGCGGGCCTTTGCTATCCACCTCAGGAACAGACCTTTGACTTAGCGTCTGCTGGCCAGGACATAGCCAAAACGGACGAAACATCGGATGCCACGAACGAATCCTCATTTGGAGAAAACCCTACTTCTGACCCAGAAAATACGTTGGCAGAAGACCAGCAACTGGCGGCGCAACTGGCCGGAGGTAATTGGTTCTGGACGTTGGCGGCATTCTTCGGCATGGGGCTGTTACTGACGTTCACGCCTTGTGTATTGCCGATGATACCGATCCTTTCGAGCCTGATCGTGGGGCGACGAGAGGTGGGTGAGAGCCACCGAGCGGCAGGCTTCGTAATGTCTACTGCCTTCGTCCTGCCCATGGCGGCCACCTATGCGTTACTCGGCGTGGCCGCTGCCATGGCAGGCGCCAATCTACAAATGCTATTTCAGAACGCCTGGTTTATAGGCCTGTTCTCGCTACTGTTTATCGTTCTCGCCTTGGCCATGTTCGGCTTGTTCGAATTAGAGCTACCGAGAGCGCTTCGCCAGCGGCTTGATGCAGGCATGGCGCGTCAACGCGGCGGGCGTTTAAAAGGGGTTGCCATCATGGGCGTGCTCTCTGCACTGCTAGTGGGTCCCTGCATGACCGCACCGCTAGCGGGAGCGCTACTGTTCATTGCCGATAGTGGCAACCCCTGGTTGGGCGGCGCAGCCCTGTTATCGCTTGGACTCGGAATGGGTCTACCACTCATCCTGATCGGCACCGTGGGTAGCCAGCTTCTACCTAAGCCGGGTGCCTGGATGATTCGCATTAGAGCGCTTTTCGGCTTTGTATTACTGGGGATGGCGATTTGGTTTGTGGCTCGCGTAATACCTGATGCCATCGTTCTCGGCCTTTGGGGCGCTCTAACACTTAGCTTTGCGATAGCCCTCATGTCGCTTGCTCGGAACGAAGGCCTTAGTGGCATCACGCCTCAAGTCTTGACGGCCAGTGCAGCAAGCATAGCCATATGGAGCGCGCTAATGTTAATCGGCGCTGCCGGCGGTGCCTCTGATCCTTGGCGTCCGCTAGCGATTTTTACATCAACTAATGGAGGCTCAAACAATGAGCAACCGCTTACCTTTGATGAGGTTGAAGATCTAGCCACGCTTGATGCCCGTATTGACCAAACCGGGGTTAGCGGCCAGATGACGCTCGTTGAATTTACGGCCGACTGGTGCATCTCTTGTAAGGTGATCGAACAGGAAGTTTTCGCTGACCCCACTGTTCAAGCCGAACTGGAGAATGTGCAACGGTTGAGCATCGACGTAACTAACTACGACGCATCTGACAAGGAGATCATGGAGCACTTCGGCATCGTTGGGCCGCCAACGCTAATGTGGTTCGGCTCTGACGGGCACGAGCGGCGCAGTGCGCGCATTATCGGCGAACTAGACGCTGACACATTTCTGAAGCGCTTCGATCAGGCCAAACAAACCGGCAGCAGTACCACTGGAGGTGGTTCATGAGTCCCCTGGATCGCAGCCTCGTTATCGGCCCGTTAGCTCTGAGCGTAGGGCAGCTTTTGCTGATGCTTTCGATAGTTATCGCACTGATCATCGGAGGCTGGCTAGGCCGCCGTCGAAAGGTCAACGTTGGCGATAGCATCTTCAATGCCATGCTCTTGGGTGTGATCGGGGCGCGACTTGTTTTCATCGTCCAATATGGCGAAAGCTACGATACGTTCTGGTCGTGGTTTGACATACGCGATCGCGGCTTCGAGCCGCTAGCGGGCCTTGTCGTCGCCTTGGTTTACCTTGCTTGGCGGCTATGGCGCCAACCTCACGAGCGCGGTCCTCTCGGAACAGCCGTAATATCAGGGGCCCTGACCTGGTCGCTGACGGCGGGGGCACTGACACTCATGGTATCTCAAGGTGCTAGCATTCCTTCGACGGCGTTAACCACGCTTAAGCATGACGAAGTGACTCTTCCCACTATGCTAAGCGAAGCTGATCGCCCCATGGTGGTCAATCTTTGGGCCAGTTGGTGCCCGCCATGTCGACGCGAAATGCCTGTATTTGAGCAGGCTCAACAAGAGCGAGACGACGTGACGTTCGTGTTCGTCAATCAGGGCGAGAGCCTCAGCACCGTTAGTGCCTTTTTACAGCAAGAGTCACTCACCCTCGATAATGTCTACCTCGACCGGAACAATGCGCTCGGCCATGACGTGGGTGCCATGGCCATGCCCACCACGCTTTATTACAACGCCGATGGCACGCTTATCGACACCCACTTTGGAGAGCTGTCTCGCGCCACGCTCGATCGCAGTCTAGCGCGTTTCAACCTCTAACTCACCTCACTTTGGAGACAACACACATGGCCGCTTTCAACGCCTGTATGACACCACTACGCCTCACACTAACGCTTGGGACTAGCATCGCGCTGGCAACAAGTCTGCCTGCAACTGCCGCTGAGTGGCCCGCCCCTATTCAAGAGCTCGAACAGCAAGGTCTCACGATTCATGGAGAATTCGATGCGCCGGACGGGCTGACTGGATATGCAGGTAGTGCTCGTGGCCAGACGATTGCGGCATACCTTACCTCGGGAGGCGAGCATGCCCTAGTTGGTACACTGATCAATGCCGAGGGCCAGGACGTTTCAGCTGAACGGCTAGAGCAACTCGTCAACGGTCAAAGAAACGCCGAGTTATGGCAAGAAATGGATAGCCAACACTGGGTGCGCGATGGCGATAAAGAGGCACCCCGTATCGTATATACCTTTAGTGACCCCAACTGTCCTTACTGCCGCCAACTGTGGGAAGACGCCCAACCCTGGGTTGAAAGTGGCGACGTTCAGGTTCGTCATTTGATGGTAGGTATTCTCAAAGCAGACAGCCCTGAAAAGGCAGCCGCGATACTCAATGCGGATAATCCTGGCGAAGCGCTGGCTGAGCATTACCGCAACGATGCCATGCCCGAAAATCAAGGGGATGACCAAAGCGAGCAGTGGGTTAGCGAAAACACCCAGCTAATGCGCGATGGCCAACTCTTTGCAACGCCAGCGACCTTTTATCAGGATGACAACGGTGACGTGCACAGTGTGATGGGTGCTCCCTCGCCCGATAAGCTTCGAGCCATTATGGGGAGTGATTCACCTTAATCTAAACGGGTTCAACCCGAAGGCAATTGAAGCGTCACTCGTAGCCCAACACCATTGCCAGATGCGAACGTCACTCGGCCTCCTGCCCGGGTGACAATCGCCTCGACGATCGAAAGACCCAAGCCACTACCTTTAGGATGATCTCCCCGATGAAAGCGCTCCGTCAGTCGAGAGAGGTGTTCGGCAGCAATGGTTTCACCTTGACTAGTGATATTGATGACTGTCATTCCCTTTGATTCCTGTACGGAAATCTCTATCGGCGCACCGAGTGCGCCGTGACGCATCGCATTTTCGAGCAGGTTGCGTAGAACCGTCACGAGAAGCGGCTCAGATAGGGCGACATGTACTTGGTTAACGCCCTGGGGATAATGACAATGATCACGGCTACCGGTTTCTGTCATCGCAGCCACCAGTGCCCCCCCAAGAGGAGTAGGATCAGGACGACGGGCACGTGTGATGTCCTCACTTTCCATTCGCGCCAATAGCAAAAGCTGACCAAGCGTTTTCGTTAGTCGATCTACCCCAGCTTCAGCTTGCTGCATCGCTTCGTACTGCTGGTGACCGTCAACACGCCTCGCGATTTGCAGATGTGTGCGAATGGCAGTTAACGGTGTACGAAGTTCGTGGGCAGCATCGTCGGTAAAGCGCTGCTCCAATTCAAGCATACGTCGCGTTCGTGCCAGTAGCGTATTGAAACTATCGATCAGCGGGCGGATTTCACCAGGCAATCCATGAAGAGGTAGTGCCGAAAGGTCATTGTGTTCGCGCAGAATAAGTCGTTGTTGTAACTTGGCAAGCGGCGCAAGTCCTCGTGTTACCCCCCACCATAGCGCAACAAGACTGCCCACCAGCGCCAGTAGAAATGGGTAAAGCGCGGCCCGGCGAACCTGCAGCAGCAGTGCTTCTCTCTCTTTCAGACGATCAGCCACCGTAATACGCTTGTCGTTATCAACTAACGTGTAAACTCGCCAGCGCTGCCCGTTGTGCTCGCGATAACGATACCCCTCAGCCTCAACGGCAAGCACGTCGTTCATTTCCGGATGCGTCCCCGCCACCACTTGACCACGAAGCGATGATACTCGACAAGCGATACCATCCAGCGAAGGAATCGTTGGCGTTTCATCTTCTGTACCGTTCCAAGACGTTGCTGGCACGCGATCCAACAAACCAGCCACCATTCGCGCCGATTGAGCCAGACGCTGATCCAGAGACTCTTCCAACTGCGCCGACAGGTCGCGCATTGACCATATGGCAGTGATACTCCATAGCAGCACGAGAGTAATTCCAAGTGTAGCAACCAGACGTAAGCGCAGATTCATGAGGTCGCATCACTGTTGTATTTGCCAAGTCGATAACCCAAACCTCTCACGGTTTCGATCACGTTGCGTCCCAGCTTGCGACGCAGTTGGTAGATGTGCACATTAAGCGCATTGCTTTCGATCTCATCATCAATACCGTAAAGGCAGTCCTTCAATTGATCGGCGCTCAGAATTCGCCCGCGAGCTCGAATTAATGCTTCCAGCAGCATTAACTCGCGTCGCAACAGGACGACGGGTTCTCCATCCAACGTGACGCTACGTGTGACGGGGTCTAATGCCAGGCTGCCGTGACGAATGGCGTGATCCACTTGCCCTGCCGTACGGCGTAATAACGATTGGAGCCGGGCTGTTAACTCGTCAAGATCAAACGGCTTGATCAAATAGTCGTCTGCGCCTCCCTGAAGGCCCTCGACGCGGCTCGCTACCGCATCTCGAGCCGTTAGCATCAGCACTGGCGTCGCCACGCTCGCATGACGCCAATGCTTCAATAACGTCAAACCATCTCCATCGGGCAATCGACGGTCGAGAATAACAGCATCGTAGTTAATGGTGGCTAGCGCGCCTTTCGCAGTATCCAAGGTGGTGACGGTATCAACCACAAAGCCGCTCAGTGCCAATCCTGCTTCGACGCCAGCCGCTACCGGGACATCATCCTCGACCAGTAATACCCGCATACTTACTCCTCAAGGTCATAGAAAATGGTTTCTATCAGCAGTATGCCATTAGGGGATGAAGTTAATATGAGGCAGCCCCATTTTGCAGCCGATAGATCGAAACCATCCAAACCAACAACTAAACAGCATTATTTAATGCCAAAAGCCGCCATTATCCACATCCACGCTTCATTTACAGTTAATGTTCATCATGCCTAATGAGCTTTTGGTCGTATAGTGAGTAACATTTCTTATGAACTCTTGCTTTGTAAAACCTGCAGTCAGTGGTCGACTGCTTCGCTGCGTATTCATGGTGGCATTGTGGCTTGTTTCATTTTCGGCTTTTGGCGAGACCTCACGGCCACTAGGACATTATCTATTGCCTGAAACCGGCAATATCGTGGGTGAGGCCTATACCGTTCAAGTAGAGAACGAAAAGGATACCTTGCTCGATATTGCTCACGCACACGGTGTCGGATATGAGGAAATTCGACGGGCCAATCCTGACACCAGTCTTTGGGTTCCCGGTAAAGGAACGCAGGTT
Source organism: Halomonas sp. AOP43-D1-4 (assembly GCF_052446175.1). NCBI lineage: Bacteria > Pseudomonadati > Pseudomonadota > Gammaproteobacteria > Oceanospirillales > Halomonadaceae > Halomonas > Halomonas sp. AOP43-D1-4. The sequence continues at coordinate 990 of NZ_JBQSVY010000025.1, read as the reverse complement.
CAAATTCCAGCGCAGCACATACTGCCGGATGTGGAGCGTAAAGGTGTGGTCATTAATATCGCAGAGCTGCGGCTTTACTACTATCCCGAGGTGCAAGAGGGAGAAACACCTCGCGTCGAGACTTATCCCATTGGCATCGGCCGAGATGGATTCGATACACCATTGGGGATTACTAAAACCACTATGCGCCTTGAGGATCCCGCTTGGTATCCACCCGAATCTGTTCGCCAGGAAGCGGCTGAACGCGGCGACCCACCGCCCAATGTCGTTCCGCCAGGGCCTGATAACCCACTCGGTCAGCACGCTATCTTATTGGATATTCCTGGCTATTTAATCCACGGCACGAACCAACCAGATGGTATTGGTATGCGTGCCAGTCGAGGTTGTATCCGTATGCACCCCGACGATATTAAAGCCGTATTTGAGCAAATACCCAACGGCACCCAGGTCAATATTATCGATGAACCGATCAAGCTTGGCTGGGACGCCGAGCACTTGCTGCACTTACAGGCATTTACTTCGCTTAATGAACAAGAAACGAGCATAAACGATTTGCTAAGTATCGTTAACAATGCCGACGAATTACCGGAAAAAAAGCGCTCAAACATTGATTATGAAGTAATGCAGAACGCGCTTAGAAGGGGGAATGGATCCATAGAGCCGCTAATTTAGTCCATCTTTTTAGTGAATGTTAGTGGTTGTTATGGGTTTAAACGTGGCAAAGTACTTTCACAAGTGATGCCGCCACGTCCGTCGCCAGGTTTACTGTTCCCTGTGCCCCATTCCCCCATGCAAGTCATCGTTTACGGCGCTCTTCAGGGATAAATGGAGCATACAAAGGGAATAAATCATGGTGGTAGGCAATAGCTGCAACGCTATAGTCGAGCGGTAAACGAGCGCGAAGCTCTTTACAGTTGGTTAGTTAAACCCAGGTTATAAGCCAAGTCATCGTATATTTTCAACTTTGCTAAATGCATTAAGCACGGAGGC
>NZ_JBQSVY010000024.1:0-28157 GCF_052446175.1 Halomonas sp. AOP43-D1-4 | reverse complement strand
GCATAATATCCATATTGGCATAATTAATGCTATAAACACCGATCACAATAAACAGAATAATTGCGGGGTAAAGTATAGGATAAGGTATTTTCAACAAGCGAACCCATAACCCCACCATCGGTATATTAAGTATCAAAAGAAGTAAATTACCAATTAAAAAACTAACAACTAACCCCCAAAACAAATCAGGGTTATCTGAAATAACATTAGGCCCTGGCGTGATGCCGTGGATTAAAAGCGCGCCGAGCATAAGAGCCATAACTGCATCACCGGGAATACCCAAGGTTAAAGTAGGTATAAAAGCAGATTGAGCTGCTGCATTATTTGCACTTTCAGGCGCAGTAATACCTTCTATCGCCCCTTTGCCGAATTTGGAAGGGTCCTTAGAAACTCTTTTCTCCAAGGCATAGGCTATAAAAGATCCTATTGACGTGCCCGTTCCTGGCAATATGCCAATCCCGGTACCTATTCCAGTACCTCTTAATATAGGAAACACACTATCTTTAACATCACGCTTCGTTGGTAAAAGTGAACGAAACGTAATTTTTTGACCATTTTTTATCTGAGCCACTTTACCAACATTTGCAATGACTTCTGTAACACCAAAAATGCCCATAGCAATGGCTACAATATTGATACCATCATAGAGAAAAGTAAGCCCAAACGTGTATCGTTGAATACCAGTACTTACGTCAGTACCTACCATCCCTAACATAAGACCGAACACGACTGCTGCCAACCCCTTGGCAGGCGATCCCTGCACTAGAATTGCAGCGGCCACGAGTCCAAGCAACATCATGGCAAAATAATCTGCCGAATTAAAAGCAACGGCAAAATTTGCCAAAGGAGGTGCAAAAGCAGCCAGTACAATTACTGTAATAAAGCTACCTACAAACGATGCAATCGTCGTCATAAAAAGCGCAACACCAGCCCGCCCATTTTTCGACATGGGATAGCCGTCCAAACAGATGACAGACGAAGACGGTGTACCAGGCAAATTCAGGAGAATTGCCGCCGTGGACCCACCATACTGTGCCCCATAATAAATGCCAGCTAACATTACGAGCGCCGTTGTAGCGGGTACATAATATGTTAAGGGCAAGAGCATCGAAATAGCAGCGAGGTGGCCAACACCTGGGATAACCCCAATAAACATTCCAATCGTTACGCCCAAAGCGCAATACATAAGGTTTTCAAGGGTAAAAGCAACGGATATACCAAGTGCCAAATTATTTATAATTTCCATTAGAAACTCCAAGGAAAAAGGCGAATTGGCATATTAAGTCCCAGTATAAAGATTAGATACGACATTAGGCATAATGCAAGTGATATCAAAGCCAACCTTACTGGCTTGAACTTTTTCTCACTTAAACCGCACAAAAAAACAAGCGTAACTGTTGAAATGAATAGCCCAGCGGGGTTCATTAAGGAAGCAAACACAACGATGCCTGTAGTAATACAAACTAACGCTCTAACGTTAATTTTCGGAAAATCAGTCGCTGTCTTGGCTGAAAAAGCCATTATCAGAACACCAAGCGCACCAAGAAAACATCCCAAGACTCTTGGCAAATATCCAGGCCCCATGTTTCTCAAAGTTCCTAAACTATAGTCTTGTGCCTGCCAAAGTACACATATCGACAGTACAAGGCACATTAACCCTGCCAGAAAATCTCTATTGGTGAGTACTCTCATCCTTCTTTTCTCTTTTCTTGGGCAACGAGAGTCCTGCTCCAAAGAGCAGGATTCTATTTTTATATTAATAGCTAACAATTATTGTTTAATATCAGACCCAGCAATAAATGCAGTTAACTCTGCCATTTGTTCGGTCATCCATTCCTGTAACTGAGCAGATGTTTCAGAAGGTCGAGCCTGGCCGCCTTGTTGGGCAATTTTTGCTTGTAACTCTTCAGTCGCCAGTATATCCGCAAGCTCTTTCTGAAGGCGTTCAACTACTTCTGGTGGACTGCCTGCCGTTACCAAAATACCTTGATAGGTTCCATCAAGCTCACCCGGAAGTCCTAGCTCACGAAACGTTGGCGTATCAGGGAGCTCCTCTAACCGCTCTTCTCCAGTTACTGCTAGCGCACTCATTTGATCATTTAAAACAAAAGGAAGGGAAGCTGTTGTACCGTTTAATAACATATCACTTTCACCAGACACTACGGCACGCGTAGCATCAGACCCACCTCGATAAGCAATGACCGTCCAATCAAGCCCTAAATCCTGGATTAATCGCTCGGTAGTAATATGATTGTTGGCTCCTACACCGGATGTTGCGACGGCGATATCACCAGGATTATTGCGAGAATACTCGACCAGATCATCAAAGCTTTCAAAATTATGCTGCTGTGACATGCCTAACACATAAGGCGAATAAGAAACCATCGTTACAGGCGACAAGTCGCTTTCAATATCATAAGCAACATTATCAAGTACGCTGGGCGCAGCGAGTAGTGCAGTCAGATCCGAAAGTAAAAGCGTATGCCCGTTAGGGTTTGCTTTAGCCACATAGTCCGCGCCAATATTCCCCCCTGCCCCCGCCTTATTTTCGACAATGACGGGTTGACCAATGGCTTCGGAGAGTTCTGGCGCAATGTAACGTGCAAGAATATCTGAGGTGCCTCCAGGCGCAAACGGAACAACGATCCTAACAGGCCCTTGGAATTCATTAGCTAAAGCGACATTACCGGCTACGATCAGCGATACAGACGCAGCACCTACAAATAAGCTTTTGATATTTATCATGACATCTGCTCCAGGTTGTTAATTTTGTAGTTATGTTAAATTTCGGTATTAATAGTATGCCGCCTCAAACGTCATATGTATTTAATCATACAACCATAACCTAGCGTGGGTTTAATACGTTGAACATACGACTATAGTCCAGACTTAGCCAAATAGTTTGCTCTGCCAACATTCGTACCGGTCAAAGTGATACACGATAATGGCAACAGGAACAGGAACAGGAACAGGAACAGGAACAGGAACAGGAACAGGAACAGAAAGTTTTGCTACTCTACACAAATTGTGCAAAGTCACTAATTATAACTTAATGAAATACACCAAGTAAGCTGCAAATTAAAAGCAAAACCACGCTGATTAATAAGCAGCAAACTTGGAAACATCAACTATCTTTTATACAAGCAAGAAAATTATAGTTAACCAAAGCGTAAGAGAAACTTCTAATCGTCTAACATACTAGACTTACCGTTCATTTAACGAACCAATGCTGGGCGTTTAGGATCAAACTTCCAATCAGGAACAAGGAACTGCATAGCCATGGCGTCATTTCGTTGCGTTACATCCAGGGTTTTATAAAGGCGATGTGCTTCCATAAGCTTATCGTCATCCAATTCAATTCCTAAGCCAGGTGTGGTAGGAACCTTAATTTTTCCATCTCGAATTAAAAACGGATTTTTCGTAATACGCTGCCCATCCTGCCAGATCCAGTGGGTATCAATCGCCGTAATCTCTCCAGGGCAGGCGGCCGCAACATGCGTCATCATCGCAAGTGAAATATCAAAATGGTTATTGCTGTGCGAGCCCCAAGTCATACCCCACTCGTTGCATAATTCGCCAACCATGACCGCTCCTTGCATGGTCCAGAAATGGCAATCAGCAAGCGGAATATCCACAGCATTAAGCTGTACGGCGTACTGCAATTGCTTAAAGTCGGTCGCAATCATGTTTGTTGCTGTGGGCAGGCCTGTACGCTTCTTGAACTCAGCCATGGTTTCACGGCCTGAGTAGCTTTCTTCCTGGCCGCAAGGATCTTCTGCATAGCTAAGCAGGTGCTTGATCGGGTCCAGAACACGCACCGCCTCATCAAGCTTCCATGCGCCGTTGGGATCCAGCGTCAAGCGCGCCTCCGGGAAGGCTTCATAAAGGGCGCGAATGCAGTCAGCTTCTTCTTCACCGCGCAGCACACCGCCTTTAAGTTTGAAATCCTTGAATCCGTAACGCTCATAGGCAGCCTTAGCCAAGCCCGCCACGGCGTCAGGCGTTAGCGCTTCCTGATAGCGAACTTCATCCCACGCATCTTTAGGGTCTGATGCTTGAGGATATGGGAGATCGGTTTTGCCAGGATCTCCAAGTAAAAACAAATAACCTAAAGCCTCTACCTCATCGCGCTGACGACCATATTGCCCTAACAAATCGGCGACAGGCAGCTGCAACGTTTGGCCATAAAGGTCTAACAATGCGGACTCGATACCCGTAATAACGTGAACAGCGACTCGTAGATCAAACGTCTGGCGGCCGCGCTCTTCACGGCCATTTTTGGCCAATGCCAAGCGCGCATTATTGAGAGTTTGTTTGATATTGTTGATGCGTGACCCTTCAACGATATCCCGGCACTGTTCCAACCCCTTAAGAATACCGGCACTAGAAGGAATTTCACCTACCCCCTTATTACCGGCGTCATCTTCAAGAATGACAACGCAACGGATAAACCATGGTGCATGGCCGCCGCTCAAGTTGAGCAAGAACCCATCGTAGCCAGCAACAGGAACGACGCTCATGGATTTAATTCTCGGGAACATAAATCACTAACCTCTTGTACTATTAGTCCAGCCAGGATGTCTTTTCCACACTCATGTCACAGGTGCAGGATTAAATAACACTAGATCGTTATGGATACCCAATCGATCAGCAGCGGCTTGCTTGCGCCCACTCGCCACATCGAGAATCAGATGAAAAAGCTCCCATCCAACGTCTTCAATGCTGGCATCACCCGTGGCGATGCGACCGGCGTCCAAATCGATAATGTCGTGCCAACGTCTTCCTAACTGTGAATTAGTGGAGACCTTTAGCACCGGCACCATTGCCAAACCATAGGGCGTTCCACGGCCTGTGGTGAACACCTGCAGGTTCATGCCTGCCGCCAATTGCAGAGTCCCGCAAATAAAGTCGCTCGCCGGTGTAGCTGCAAAGGTGAGCCCTTTACGCCGTAAGCGCTCACCAGGACCAATCACATCCACAATGGGCGAGTTACCCGACTTAATCACCGAGCCAAGCGCCTTTTCAACGACATTACTTAACCCGCCTTTCTTGTTGCCAGGCGAGGGGTTGGCACTACGATCAGCCTGTCCTTGAGAGAGGTAATCATCGTACCAAGCCATCTGTTCAATCAGCGCTTTTCCCACTTCCTTGTTAATAGCTCGCGGCGTTAGCAGGTGGATGGCATCGCGTACTTCCGTGACTTCAGAGAACATCACGCTACCGCCGGCTCTTACGATCAGATCAGTAGCAAAGCCGACGGCTGGGTTCGCAGTGACGCCAGAGAAAGCATCACTTCCTCCACACTGCATACCCACCACAAGATCAGATGCAGGGCAGGTCTCACGACTGCGCTTGTTGAGCCGTTCCAAATGGCGCTCGGCCATGGCTAAAATGCCGTCGACCATGTCACCAAACCCTTCAAAGCTCTCATCCTGAAGACTCAGTACGTTGGCTTCCGGATCGGCGGCTTCGCTGTTTTCATAGATTTTGACCGGGCGATCTTCGAGCAGTGTCGAGGGCTGAAGCTTTTCGCAACCCAATCCGATCACCATGATCTCGTTACCGAAGTTGGGGTTCAGCGCAATATTTTTTAGCGTACGAATAGGCACAATCGCCGCCGGTGCGTTGATCGCCACGCCGCAGCCATAGCTATGGTTGAGCCCGACCACATCATCAACATTGGGAAAGCGTGGCAGCAATTCACGCTTGATACGACTGACTACGTAATCCACGGTGCCGGCCACGCACTGAACGCTGGTGGTAATCCCCAGCACGTTCTTGGTGCCCACGCCGCCGTCCGGATTGCGAAACCCTTCGAAGGTATAGCCTTCGAGCGGTTCGGAAGCTGGCGCCTGTCGCGTGGCCAACGAGAGCTCGTCAAGGCCTGGGGCCGTCGGCAAGCGCACATTGGTTTCATTGACGTGGCCGCCACGCTCGATAGCCACCACGGCGGTGCCGATGACCTCGTTATAGCGAATCACTGGGCTATCCTGGGCAATCGCTGTCAATGCCACCTTGTGGCCCTGCGGAATAGGCATCAAGGTAGTACACCCCTCGCTGATACTCTCACCTTCAGCCAACCCGCCCTGCTCAATCACAATGGCAACATTATCGTTCGGATGTACTTTAATTACGCGCGAATTAGTCATTGTTTGAGCCATGGTGTTTTCCTGAAACGGTGTGCGGGCCCGAGGCTTGGCTTAGCTCCATTTTTTGGCGAGCACGAGACCTGATGCCCATAATGATTGCAAACACCACAGAGGCAGCGATCAAACCCCACAGCACCATGGCAATCGGGCTTTTAGTGAAGAAGACTGAGTAGGTGCCAAAGGACTCAAGGCTTTTTACAAAATATACCTCGGCCTGACTTCCCAGAATAAAGCCGATGATTAGTGGCGCTATTTCAAGGCCGATTTTCTGAATCAAATACCCCAGAACGCCAAAGATAAGCAGAGTCCAAACATCGAACATGATGCCGTAATTAATGGCGTAAGCGCCCACCACGCACATCATCACAATAATGGGATAGAGAATATGTTTGGGCACCATTACCACTTTGGCAATGTACTTGATGGCAAAGAACATCAAAAAGAACATCACGACATTGGCAAGCACCAAAGCCGTCATCATGACGTACCATGTTTCATGATTTTCCGGGATGAACAGAGGCCCGACCTGTATTCCCTGTAGTGTAAAGGCGCCAATCAGTACTGCCGTGGTAGCATCACCTGGAATGCCAAGCGAGAGCAGGGGGATGAGCGCACCACCGGTCAGCGCGTTATTAGCAGACTCCGAGGCGATTAACCCTTGTGGCGCTCCTTTGCCCATCTGAGACGAGTTACGTGCTAGGTTTTTCTCTTGGGTATAGGCGAGAACGGAAGCGGCACTGCCACCCACGCCCGGCAACATCCCCACAAAAGTGCCAATAAAAGAAGAGCGTGTCAGATTCGTCAGGCTGCCCTTAAAGATAGACAGCGAAAACCCACCTTCTTTACCAATTTTAATACGTTGCCCAGCGACATCACGTTTTACGCCTTTTTCAGCCTCCAGCAAAATGGTGGAAATACCGAAAATGCCGATTAGCACCGGAAGCAGCGAGAAGCCTTCAAACAGGTAAGGTTCCATGAAGTCGAACATCAGCCGCGTATGACCATTACCACCGTCAGAAATGCTGTAATCGCCAATGAGGCTTAGCCAGACGCCAATGACGCCGCTAAATATACCGATCAGCATGCTATTTGAAAGAGAGGCAATAACGCTCAATGCCAGCAAGATAATCAGGAACTTCTCTACATAAGAGAATTTGATCGAAAAATCCGCCAGCAGTGGCGCAAACAGGAACAGTACGGCTGCGCTAATAAGACCGCCAATGACAGAGGCAATGACACAAATGCGCAATGCCTTTTCACCCTCCCCTTTACGCGCCATGGGGTAGCCGTCGAAGGTGGTGGTTATCGAAGAAGGCGTACCGGGGATATTCAGAAGTACCGCTGGTACCATACCGCCTGAAATTCCGCCCACATAGAGGCCCAGCAACAGTGCCAAGCCATGGTTCAACCCCAAAGCATAGGTAAGTGGCAGACAGACAGCGACGGCCATGGTAGCCGTCATGCCTGGGATCGCGCCGAAAATGATACCTACAAGGGTGCCAAATCCAACGAGTAGAAAAAAAGTAAAATCGAGAACTGACAAAAATTCCATGGCGGTACTCGCGTCGGTTATGGCAGTGTGATGGTGAATAGCTTGGCGAGCACAAACCAGGCCAGCGTAGGAGCGACAACAGCATTGATGACGACAATAACGAGGGCTTTTTTCGTCCACTCATGCAGATAAAGTAGCGACATGAGAAGTACAAACGCTATTGAGACAAACAGAAAGCCATAGCCCGTATAGGGGAACAGATCACCGACAACCGCCATCAGATAAAAGTACGCGGCTATCAAAGCAAAGGTGCCGAAGAAACGAAAATTGTCTCTTGATTCACCAATAATGGGTAAAGTGCGCTCTCCTCGCTTAACCGCAGCCATAAAGGGGGCTACTTTGGTTATTAGAATCAAGGCAAACAGCCCACCCAGAATCCAGTGGATAATGGTGGGAAAGAATAAGTGTGAAGTCCCGAAATCTATCGAAACACTAAACAGACCTGACTCCATATTTACTCCAGAAGTATTAACACAGCGTGCGTATAAGTAAGGTATATACGCTTGGCCCCTACCCATGCTCAGCGCATGGATAGGGCGCTAGTAACAAGCTACTAGCGCCCGCCCGTTTAGTTGATGTTGCTGATGATGTCTTCGTAGCGGAACATTTTCTCTTGAAGGTATTCAGAAGCCTCTTCTGAAGGCTTGAAGTCAGGAATAAAGAAGGCATTCAGCTGCGCCTCCTGAATGCTGCCTTCGTCATATATTGCAGCAAGCGCCTCATCAATCTGATCTACGATACCTTGGTCCATCTCTTTGTTGTAAATGAAGAAGAACTCTTTATCGAAGGTAAAGTTTTCGTCTTCACCCATGGTGACATTCACATTAGGCTCGACGTATTCAAGAAGTTGCTCGCGGGTCGTCTGGCCAAGCCCCTCTTCCGGCGCCTGCTCGATAGTGCCTTGGCGTGCCGTCAACCATACAAAGCGCATGGCTTTCTGGTCATCTTCGGGTAAACGGGTGTATTGCTCATTGGCCTGGACACTGCCATTAATGACATCGGCTTGACCGTCAAACAGTTGCTGATTTTTATCAGACTGAGAGCCCGTATTAACGGCTACCAGATTGTCTTCCTGCCCGGGGTGCTCAATAGCAATGGCATTTTTCAATGCACTGAAGCCAATCTCGGAAACGCCGCCGGGCTGGATAGCTACGCGCACGGTTTCGCCGTTACCTACCGCCTCGATGATATCGTCGAGTGTCTCATAAGGAGAGTCTTTGGCCACGAGATAGGCGTTACCGGGGTTGATCGCGATAGTCGGCCCAATCGTGTACTTTTCAAAGACATCGTCATAGCCTTGCACGCCATAGAGATGACCAAGATAGGATTGGTCATGAAAGATCATCAGGGTATTGCCCCGAGAATCCCTGTCCAGCGTGCGAAACGCTGAACTTGCGCCTACGGCATCAACCTTCATATTTAAACCGAGGTGCTCGGCTAGACGATCAACTACGATGCTGGCGTTCTGGTAAGTGTCGCCACCAGTAGAAGTAGAGCCAATTACGACGCGGATATTGCCACGCATCTGGGCCTCTTGTGCCATGGCAATGCCAGAGTGCATGGCTAATGCTGCAATCAAGCCAGCAGAGCCAACGCCCATCATTGTTTTCTTTGATAGCAACATAAATTCACCTTTTGCGTTCATTGTTGATTTTATCGGTTTGAAGATACTTATTCGTTGGCACTATCAAAAAACTGCTCCAACGACTTCTGCCATCGATTCAGCACACCTATCTTTACGAAAACCAAGCATTCTTCACAAACCTGCGAATACAGCCGCATCAACTCATTTCATAAGCTAATAAGTGATTAGTTAAAACCTTGAGAGCAGAGTCGCCTCTCACACATGGCTCTATTACGGCTTATCGTCATACATCATACAAACATTATTGCCAAGTACCGAGTGTCGCAAGGTTTATTGCTTAAATTGAGACCAAAGTTTTAACTACACATAACATAGACTTTTGTCTCAAGAAAAAATAAAAAACTATCAAAACAAACGGTTGAACACAGAGTGCAGTGCAGCAAATATAAGCAGCAAAACTATTAGCCATGCTCCAGAAAATAGTGCATGTTGACCCACAGCTAACCAACAGGCCCGATAATAACAGTGCAAGCTCATGCGTTAGCCTAGACAGCACTTAGTGGGAGGCTGCGAGCTACTCCAGGAGTAAGCACTAACGGTAGTGGCGGTGACGGCGCTTTAAAGCCAGACATGTGGCATGGGCTTTAGCTTTTAGGAATTACACGTTAGCTCACCAGCGAACTGCTAAAAAATATCCAACTCATGCCACCCTGAGGCTTTTTTTATATTGCTTGTGAAAACCTTTTTCATTCAACAATGTAAGCACTCATCTACTCAATCTGTAAGCCATTACTTACAGCCCATCGTCTTTTACCTACAACGTTAGGACTAGCATCAACCCTCAAAAGCGCCTACTATCCTCCGCCGCAGCCAATGCTGCGACGCACAACCAAAAATCCTCATAACAAGAACCGTTGTTAACTCCCCTGCTAACAGGAGTGCATGCTATGCAACACTCAATGACTCAGTACCCGGCCACTAATGCGGACATTATGGAAGTATGGGCACAGCACGCGCTTGCGCAGCGCGCAGCGTTTGATGCCTTTGCCGCTTATATTTGCGATTGCTAAAGCCTGCTGCTATTTATCCCTATCAACGCCTCCCCTTGGAGGCGTTATTTTTTTGTACATGAGTAGTCGATTCAAACCATCCATCAGCCACTAGGTAGCGTCGCTTTCAAGCACTGCCAAATAAGCGTCCTGCAGGATATACATTCGCTTTACGTCCCGGTATTTGCCGTTGATAAAGAACTCCTGAACCAGGTGGCCTTCTTCGATGAACCCACTCTCTTCATAAAGATGAATCGCCTTAACGTTCTCCACTGCGACGATGAGAAACACCTTATGAAGGTTCAGGATGGTAAACGAGTAGTGTAGGGCCTGGCGGATCAGCGAGCGTGCAAACCCTTTTCCCTGATGGTCCGGAGTGATAATGATTTGGAACTCTGCGCTGCGATGGATATAGTCAATTTCAATCAGTTCCACCAAGCCAATCGCCGTGCCGGTGCTGTCTTCCGCTACAAACCGTCGCTCGGCATTATCATGAATATGTTTATTATAAAGCTCCTCCAGCTCATCAAATGATTCGTAGGGCTCCTCAAACCAGTACGACATAATACTTTGATTATTATTGAGTTCATGTACAAAGCGCAGGTCGCCACGCTCAAGGGCACGTAAAAATAGCAAGTGGTTCATGGGCGCTGCCCTCATCGTGTAGCGGCAATGTGGGGGTGGCAATATCACATAGCCCGTTACGTGGCTTAAATGTGGCGTTTAAACGAAAATAACTCTGCCAGCGGATGCGGTTTTCCTTCAATTAAAGCGCGCAGCAGCTTGGCCCCTATCATGCTGTAACTAATGCCGTTTCCGCCGTACGCCATGGCAAAGTGCACGTTTGGCCCATGGGAATCATGAGGACCAAAATAAGGCAGTCCGTCGCATGTTTCGGCAAACGTGCCCGCCCAACTAAAGGTAGGGTTAATCGTTAACGACGGCCAGAGCGTCTTGACCTTGTCTGCCAACCCTTGGGCTTTTTCCAGCACTCGTTCATCGCGGCGCTTGGGTATATCTTGCTCATCATCATCGCCGCCCACCAGCAGCCGACCCTCTTGAGTAGTCCGCAAGTAAAGATAGGGCCGCGCAGACTCCCAGACGAGGGTATGTTTAAGCTCGCCCAGCATGTCAGGCGTTAGCGGGTCGGTAATGAATGCATAACTGCTCCGGTTTTTAGCCACCGGCTCAGGCAGCCACGCTTGAGACTCATAGCCTGCGGCCACCACGACCTGCTGGCAGTTGAGCGTTGCGCCGTTCGTCAACGTAAGCGCTATATGCCCACCGTGCCGGGTCATGCGCTCAACCCTGGTACGGTCGTATACCTTGCTGCCCCGCGTGGTTATCTTGCCAAACAGCTGATAGGCCATTCGATAAGGGTCCATGCGTGCTGCAAGCTCGGTTAAAATAGCGCCTGGCGCATCAAAGCCGTAGCGTTCCAAAAGCGTTGCCCGCTCAAGCCAACTGGCCTTAAAACCATGTTTCTGACGCAGCAAAAGTTCCTCTTTTAACGACGCTACGTCTTCCCCACTGCTTGCATAATAGAGGCTTTGCTGACGCTCAAACTCCACATCCTCCAGTTCAAGCGCCAAGGCTTCAAGCTCAAAAATTGATTCGGCACACGCCCGATAGGCAAGCACCGCGTTTGCCTCGCCGTAACGCTCGGCAAGCTCGGTCATATGGGTATCAATTTCATACTGCAGCAGTGCGGTACTGGCGGCCGTGCTTCCCCAGCCTATATCACGGCGCTCAACCACTACCACGTGATGGCCATGCTGGCTTAGTTCATTGGCAATCAGCGCCCCGGTTATACCGCCGCCGATGACGGCCACCTCGCATTGATGGTCATGGGTTAGCTGTGGGAAAGTAGTCAATAGACCGTTCTTTACCGCCCAAAACGGATAGCCGCTTTTAAGATCCATCATGCTCCCCTTGCAACGTTTTTATCGATAGCTTTAACCATAGTGGGTTAACGTAGAAATCACTTATTTATAAAGGAAATCTTTATGATCGATTTACGCAGCGACACGGTCACCCGACCCGATGCCGCCATGCTAGAAGCCATGATGAGTGCTCCCCTTGGTGACGATGTCTGGGGCGATGATCCAACGGTCAATGCGTTTCAGGAGCACCTTGCCACCTTAACCGGCAAGCAGGCGGCACTGCTGTTTCCAAGCGGCACCCAAAGCAACCTGGTGGGACTGATGGCGCATTGCGAGCGAGGTGATGAGTATATCGTTGGGCAGTCAGCCCACACCTATCGTTATGAAGGGGGCGGCGCTGCGGTGTTGGGCAGTATTCAACCACAGCCAATTGAAAATGCCAGTGATGGCAGCCTGCCATTAGAGAAAATCAGCGCGGCGATTAAAGCCGATGATGTTCACTTTGCCCGCACGCGTCTTTTGGCGTTGGAAAATACCATTGCCGGTAAAGTGCTGCCCGAAACCTACGTTCATCAAGCCACCGAATTTGCCCGTTCACGAGGTTTGGCAACGCACCTGGACGGCGCGCGGCTTTTTAATGCGGCCGTTGCAAGCCAGGTGCCGCTTGAACAACTATGCCGCCCCTTTGATAGCGTTTCATTGTGCTTTTCAAAAGGGATGGGCGCACCGATCGGCTCGGCGTTGGTAGGTCCACGAGACTTTATCGAGCGCGCCCGCCGCTGGCGCAAGGTAGCGGGAGGAGGTATGCGCCAGGCAGGAATAATAGCCGCCGCCTGCCAGTATGCGTTAGATAACAATATTCAGGATCTGGCCGACGACCACCGCCGCGCAGCACGCTTGGCCGAAGGCCTGGCCCTGCTTCCAGGCATAGAGGTGACGTCTCAAGCCACCAACATGCTGTTTATACACATTTCGGAAGAGCACCTTCAGCCTCTTGCTACATGGCTTAAACAGCACGATATTTTAATTGAGCTTCTATACGCCACGCGTCTTGTCGTGCACCGCGATATCAATGATGCCGATATCGAAAAGGTACTCGACGTGATGGCCGTTTACTTCAAACAACACACTTAGGGGTAACACTTAAGCGCGTAAGCCTCATAAACGCCGCAGGCCCCACATAAAGTAGGCGCCGCCAATCAACGAGGCAACAAGGCCTGCGGGGATCTCATACGGAAACATAATCTGGCGGCCGACCCAGTCGGCCAGCACCATGAGCAACATTCCGATCAGTGCGGCGCCAACCAGCTGCTGCCGAGCGCGGGAAAAACCCACCAAACGCGCCATGTGCGGTGCCAGCAGGCCGATAAACGAGAGCGGCCCGACGACCAGCGTGGCACACGCGGTTAACAGTGCCACCAGCAACAACAGCCCCAACCTTGCTCGATTCAGTGAAACACCCAGCGCTTGGGCCATCGGCGCGCCCAACGGCAGGATGTCGAGCCAGCGGGTAAAAGGAAGGGTTATCACTGCCAACACAGCGGCGATACTTCCCACGACCACCGCGCTGGTCACATCCACGTAATACGTAGAGCCCGCCAGCCAGGCAATAACCTGCTGCCCCCGCGGGTCGCCGCCCGCCAGCAGCACGCTACGCACCGCATCAAACAGTGCGCCAATCGCAACGCCGCTAAGCAACAGCCGCTCAGGCACAAAGCCACTACGGCGATTCAAAATCACTAGCACGGCCAGCGTAGTCAACGCCCCTAGAGTTCCAATGCCGATCAGCGCTGCGTTGCTCGGTGCAGGCAGCACGTAAATGCCCAGGACCAACGCAATCGCGCAGCCCCCACTGATACCCAGCACTTCGGGGCTTGCCATAGGGTTAGCGGAAAGGCGTTGAAGCACTGTTCCGGCGATGGCTAACATCAAGCCACTGGCTGCCGCGGCGATGACTCGGGGCAGGCGCCACTCCATCACCTGCCAGTGGGCCGGACTAACCCACTCCCAGCCGTTGGCACCCTGGCCTGATAGAAGCCCTAAGCACGCTGCCATTGATAACGCGATTAAAAGCCCCATCGCCAAGCGGTACGGCGTTGGATGACGGCTTACCAGCATCCCCGGGGGTTGCGGAGGCCTGTCCCCCTGAAGCTTCAGCCGAGGAATAAGCCATAAAAGCAGCGGTGCACCCAGCGCGCCGGTAATGGCGCCGGTGGGAACCAGCGTCGTCAGCATGCCCGAAAAGCGCTGCAGTAGAAGATCCGTGGTCGCCAGCAGTACCGCGCCCAGCAGCGTCGACCAGAGTATGCGGCTGCCTAATCGGCGTGCCCCGGCCATGCGCACAATATTGGGCGCCGCCAAGCCAATAAAGCCAATAATGCCGACAACGCTGACCACGCTGCCGGTAATAAACACCGCAAGCCCGAGGCCAGCAAAACGCAGATATTTAAGCGAGATACCCAGGCTCTTGGCGCTGGCATCGTCAAGTTCCAACACGGCCAGTGGGCGTAACAACAGCCCTGCAGCCACAGCACTGATGGCCAGGTGGGGCCATAAGGTGGCTACCCCGCTCCAGCCGTTCTGGGCAAGCGACCCCGCCCCCCAAATCAATAGCCCCGCTAGCGTCTCATGGTTGAACAGCAAAAGCGCGGTCGAAAGTGCGCCCAAATACAGATTAACCACCAACCCAGCCAATACCACGACCACGGGCGCTAGCCCACGCCGCCAGGTCAGCGCGAACACCAGCCCAACGGCTAAACCGCCACCGATTAACGCCACCCACTCACGTCCGATGACCAGCAGCCCTGGCGCCATCAACGTGGTAGCCAGCAACGCCAGGTTAGCACCCGATGCCACCCCCAGCGTAGTGGGTGACGCCAGCGGGTTTCGCAGCACCTGCTGCATCAACACACCCGCCAGCGCCAAACCGCCGCCAGCCAGCAATGCCACGCACACCCGTGGCCACCAGGCATAATAGAGTAATACCTCATGGGTATTTCCAAACGAAGGCGCCAGCAGTGCCTGAAACCCGGAAACAATACCGCCCTGAACATGAAGACTAATGCCGAACAGCACCAGCAACGGTAGGCTAAGCAACCAAACGGCCTTGGCAGGCGACATACGGCACGCTTTTTGAAGGGCGGCTGCATCTAGCATGGCGGGGTATCTCGAATAATCGTCCACGCTTGTGCAGTGGACGCGATAGGCAGCACGGTCATTTAAGCGCCTTGGCTTTTTAATCAGTCATGGGTGAATATAAGCGCGTGATTTTAAATGATAACGATTAGCACTACAATTGATGCCCTCGTTAGTGCCGCTCTGTAGGGCTGTAACAGCGCACCATCAAAACAGTTATTGAATCGAGAAAGATAATAATGACCGACATAACCTTCCCTGCTGCTTTAACAAACTCCTCCTTCTTATGGCGGGACAGCGCTACGCGCTACGGCATCATAAGCCGCACTCTGCACTGGTTAACGGCCGCTATCGTATTGCTTCAGTTCAGCGTTGTGCTGGCGTGGCGCGGGTTTGGCGAAACGCCCCTCACCTTGCTGCTATCAAGCGTCGGCCCCCACGGCTCGTTGGGCGTTATACTTTTAGTGATGACGTTACTGCGTGCGGGCTGGGCATGGCTAAATCGTCAGCAGCGTCCTTCGTATGCGCTTGGGATAAGTGGCGCGCTAGCGCATGGCGTGCATGTCACGTTGTATGCGCTGCTGATCGCGCTACCAACGCTTGCCATCTTGCGCCAGTACGGCAGAGGCGGTGCGCTGGATATTTATGGCCTACCGCTTTTCAGCGCAGCCGAGCGCGAAATCCCATGGATGATAGCGACGGCCAACGCACTACATAGTCCGCTCGCCTGGCTGCTTTTAGCACTGGTGGTTGGGCACGTGATAATGGCGCTTATTCACCGCATCGGGCTCAAAGATGGCGTGCTTTCCCGTATGGCGGGGCCCCTTCGTGATTAGACAGCCGCTTTCGTGAAGCGCTGGACCAGCGCTACTAAATGATAACCATTCACGATACAATCGGTTTTTCGTAATCACCTTCTGACGGCCAGGAGTTCTCCATGTTCGAGGTCAAAGGCGCTACCTTTGCGATCAACGGCAAGCCCCTTTTACAGCCCATTGAGCATACCTTTCAGCAAGGCAAGGTCTACGGCCTGATTGGTCATAACGGCTCGGGAAAATCGACCCTGATCAAGCTGCTGGCCCAGCAGCAGCCGGTAAGTCAGGGCGAGATCCATTTTGATCAGCGCTCGCTAAGTGCCTGGGGCAACCGGGAGTTTGCGCGCCAGGTGGCCTATCTTCCCCAGCACTTACCCAGCGCCGAAAATTTAACCGGTCGCGAATTGGTCGCTTTTGGCCGCTACCCGTGGCACGGCCTACTGGGTCGCCATAACCAGAAAGATAAAGACGCGATTGACCGAGCCATCACGCTCACCCATACCGAAGCGTTTGCCGACCGCTTGGTCGATACGCTTTCTGGAGGTGAACGCCAACGCGTCTGGCTTGCCATGCTATTGGCACAAGGTAGCCGCTTTTTGCTGCTTGATGAGCCGCTGGCCGCGCTGGATATTGCTCACCAGGTGGAAGTCCTCGCGCTCATTCGCAAGCTCTGCGATGAGCTCGGTCTGGGGGTTATTATCGTTCTGCACGATATTAATATGGCCTCGCGCTACTGCGATGAATTGATGGCCCTGCACAGCGGCCGCTTGCTCGCTCACGGCACGCCAAGTGACATGATGAGTAACAGCACCCTGGAAGCTATTTATGGGTTGCCCATGCAGGTCATGAAACATCCTAACGGCGAGCATAATATCGCGGTCGCTCAATAAACGCGCTTTTGTAAAACGCACTGATTCGCAACTAACACTTCAACTGATAAGCATTATCGATTAAGCTGACTCCTTCACTTTCAACCTGCGCTAACGCCACATCGTTACCATTACTGTTTGCGCGAGTGTGCTTGAACTTTTACAAGTTCATGTCGGGAGTTTTGTTATGCCACCGCTAGCCCTGAACCGTACCTTGCCCTCGCTCGCTGACTGCTATCAGGGCGCGCTTGTGCTGTTTACCCCGCCCTTGATTGGCGGCACGCCACCGGTCGGTGCAGTAAAGGCTTCGCGCTGGCGCAATACAGCACTGCTGGAACAGGACCTGGAGCGCTACGCTGCTCGCTACCCGGGTGGCGACAAGCGCGCCATTACGTCGCTGTGGTCGAAGTGGCATTTCAGCGCACTTACCGTGCCTACCCTCGCCTCTCACCTGCTTCTTAACCGTGATCTACCGGTAGAGCTGGATGACGTACACGTCATTTTGAATGATGAAGGCTGTACAGCGCAGCTTTGGCTACCTCATGAAGGCGCGTTGATGGACGCTCAGGATTCCAGCGAACGTTTTGCCAAATTAATTACCCAGCACTGGGCGCCACTTATTGAACGCTTGTCCGCCATTTCAGGCGCAGCCCCCCGCGTGTTCTGGAGCAACGCCGGTGGCTATCTGGATTACTATGTGAAGGTACTTGCCGAACACTCGGAAGTGAACCAAGCGGCGCTTAGCGCTGCCCGAGCGCTGTTGGAATCACGCCATATTGATGGCCAGCGCAATCCGCTCTTTGAGCCAGTACGCACGTATACGCCCAAGGGCAGTGATGAGGTGAAGCAAGTGCGCAAGCTTTGCTGCCTGCGCTATTTACTGGATGAGTTCAGCGTGTGCAGCAATTGCCCGCTGGAAGGGTGTGACCGAGTAGCCCGCAAACGAGCCACCTAACGGCTGTCTAACTGTATATTTTTTAACTTCAGATCTCTAACTTCAGATTTTTAACATCAACTGTTAATCTGAGTGACCGCATCCTGGCTTGCCAGATCGCGCTGCGCGCCGGTTAATTCACTTAGCTGCCCTTGGGACATTTCCAATAAACGGTCGGCATGCACGAAGTAGCTATCATCGTGGCTGATGGCAAACACCGTTTTGCCCATATCACGCAGGTACGGCAATAGTTCGCGGTAGAACAGCCGTCTGAACTGAGGGTCCTGGTCGGCGGCCCACTCATCAAGTAGTAAAATATCCCGCTCTTCAGCAATCGCCAGTAAAAGTGCCAAGCGCTTGCGCTGCCCTTGGGAAAGCTGAGTATTAATGACCCGATTATCCTCCCACTTCAGCTTCTGCTGCATTTGTAACCGCGCAAGCCAGGTAGCCACCAACACAGGGTCGGCATTTTTACCGCCCGGGCCCATCGCCAAGTCAAACTGATGGAAGTCGGTAAACACGCTGGCAAATCGCGCTCGAAACCCTTGCCACTGCGCCGGCGTCAGCGTCTGGCCGTCCACCTTGATATGCCCGCTTTGCGGCTGATACAAGCCGGTTAACAAGCGCGCCAGGGTGGATTTGCCGCTGCCGTTACCGCCAATCAGAAATACTTGCTCGCCGCGCTCAAGCGTCAGGTTGACGGGGCCAACGTGAAACCCTTCGTCCTGCTCACTGCCAGGATAGTGATAGCTCACATCCACAAGCTCAAGGCGCTGCCAGGCAGCAAAGGCGTCATCAACTGCAAAGCCCGGCTGATACTCGGCAAGCTCCAGGCTTGCCAGCTTATCAAACGCGACCTGTGCGCTTATCAAGGTGGGCCAGGCGCCGATGGCTTGAATTAAAGGCGTACGCAAGAACAGTAACGTCAATGCAAACGTAGCGGCAACGGCAGGTGTTGCCCAGCCAAGCCCATTGGCCATGAAAAACACCACGCCAATGGCTCCCAGCATCATAATGTTGGACCAGTTTCCCGCACTTAGATGATACGAATCCGCACGAATAATATGGTAGCGATACTCGCGCGCATTGCGGGTGAAGGTGGCATCAAAAAAGCGCTGAGCCCGGTCACGGTTGAGCGTTAACTCTTTGCGCCCTTCAATGGCAGATTGGTAGTCCTTGTAGAGCTGATCCTCGCTTTCCCGCACCAGGTTAAAGTGCCGATATACCTTTGAAATCAGCACCCAGCCCACTCCCATCGTGGCCGCAATCCATATCACGGTAATGACCACCATCTTTGGTGAAAGCCACGCCAAATAGACAACCGAAGCAAGCGCCAGCACGGCGCCCTGCACAAGCTCAGGCAGGCGCACAAAACCAATGGTGATATTACGCACATCGCTTGAAAGACTCGCCAGCAACGTAGCATTACCCAACTGCTCAAGCCGCTCGATATCGGTGTCCAGAATGCGCTTCACAAGCCTTGTGCGCAGGTCATACACAAAGTAGTGACCCAGCAGGGTAATCGCTAACTGAGTCCCCAGCGTCACAACGAGCAGCACAATTAGCAAACCCAAGAACTGAGGAAGCGCTGAAAGCGGACTGCCAACTTCAATCAAACGTTGATTGATAAAGGCAATGACACCAACCCCCAGGCCCGCACTCAAAAGGCTTAATCCAATGGCACCTAAAAATGGCCAGCGGTAATGACGAAAGACAACCTGCAACAACTCCATTAGCGCTTCCTGACTGAAAGATAGGCAGCGAATTGTGACGGACTACCTCGTCAAGTCAATGCGCAAAGTGATTTTCATTTGCATTTTTCAGCCCCTACCCACAACTCAAAACATAATCATTTACACATATCAATGATAAACATTACCATTATGTTGAAAGACTGACCTTCGCTCTTTATTAAAACGAAAAAATGCTATCCAGTAAGGGCCCAATCGCTATGTTTATTCGCTCGACACTTACCCCTGCTCGCTTGCTACCGCTGCTTTTATGGCCTGCGCTGGCCAATGCTCAACAGTCTCAACCAGCGCACTCATCCGCTCAGGAGCCGCCTACCCATGAACTAGCTGAGTTAGTGGTATCGGCGACGCGTAACCAGAGCATCGCAGGGGAAACGGCGCAAAAAGTCACTATCATTACCCGTGAACAAATCGAGCAGCAGCTGGCAATCACCCAAGACCCAGGGCAAGTGCTAAGCAATTTGATTCCATCCTACTCGCCCAGTCGCCAAAAGCTTTCCAATGCCGGAGAAACCTTCCGTGGCCGCTCCCCGCTGTTTCTAATCGATGGTGTACCGCAATCCAACCCACTGCGTGACAGCGCCCGAGACAGCTATACCATCGACTTGAGCATGATCGAGCGTATAGAGGTTATCCACGGCGCCAGTGCCGAGCATGGCTTGGGAGCAACAGGCGGCATTATTAACTACGTGACCCGCCGAGCAGAGAGCGGCTCTTTCAATCAGCATGCTGGCATTCGTCTAACCACGGATGATCGCTTCGAGTCGGAAGGCTTTGGTCATCAGATTGATTATCGGCTCAGCGGCCAGCAGGACAACTGGGATTACCTGGCAGCGGTTACACGCCACGAGCGCGGCGTATTCTTCGACGGTAACAACGAGATTATTGGCGTTGCCTACCCAGGCGAGCTGCAAAATTCACGCAGCTACGACGTGCTGGCGAAAGTCGGCTACTGGCTGGGCGATGATCAACATATCGAACTCTCGGTCAATCGTTTCGAGCTTGAAGGCCATAATGACTATGTGCCGGTTGCGGGCGACCGTAGCGCAGGAACCCCCACCACTGCGAGGCGCGGTACACCGCTGGGCGAGCCTGGCTATAACGAAGTCACCACGATCAGCGCGGCTTACTCGCATAGCGACTGGTACGGCAATACCCTTGATGCCCAGCTTTACAGCCAACAGTTTCGGGCTCAGTTCGATACCATCACCACGTTTCCCTACCCCGGCGAAGCTGGCGAAACGCTGTATGATCAAACGCGCAACGAGTCAGACAAGCTGGGCGCCAAGTTCACGCTTAGCCGGGGCGGGCTGTGGGATGACCGCTTAACGCTCACCACCGGGGTGGATTTACTGCAGGATCAAACGCGCCAGATGCTGACCCATACCAGCCGCACCTACGTGCCGGACAGCAAATTCAATAACATTGCCGCGTTCCTGCAGACCGACCTGGATCTGACGGATCGGCTATTGCTGCAAACCGGCGTTCGCCATGAGCATGCAAAACTGGATGTGGATAGTTTTGCAACGCTTGACCGTAGCGACGTAACCCAGGATTTAGTGAGCGTTGAAGGCGGAAAACCCTCCTTCGATGAAACGCTGTTTAATGCGGGCCTGGTCTTCCAGGTTAACGATTGGGCACAGCTCTATGCCAATTACTCGGAAGGCTTTGGCATGCCTGACGTTGGTCGCGTGCTGCGCAGTATTTCAACCCCCAATCAGTCTGTTGATAGCCTATTACAGCTGGAGCCTATCGTTACCGATAACCGCGAAATCGGCGCTCGGTTTGACTGGGGACGTTATGGGCTTGAGCTTAGCTATTACGAATCCAACTCGGATTACGGCGAGCGTTTAACCCAGGATAACGGCGTGTGGGTAGGCAGCCGGGAGAAAACCGAAATTAGTGGCGTTGAGATTAGCGGCGATATGCAGGTTACCGACGCCCATACGCTGAAGGCCAGCTATACCTATGCCGAGGGTAAATCGGATACTACCGGCGATGGCCAGGTCGATACCGAGCTTACCGGGATCAATATCGCGCCCAGCACGCTCAAGCTTTCCTGGTCGGCGGCATGGAACAATCAGCTATCAAGCCATTTGCAAGGCACGCATTACTTTAACCGCAGCGTCGACGACCCTGAACTTGAGTTCGATGGCTACAGCCTGGTGGATGCCGCTCTCACTTACCAACTACCCTTGGGCCGAGCGAGCTTCGGTATCGAAAACATGTTTGACCGGCAGTACCTGACCTATTACTCCCAAGCGGCGCGCGTCAGTGACGACTACTATTTCACTGGTCGCGGACGTACTTTTACGCTGGGCTATAGCGTCGATTTTTAACCACTATTTTCTATCACCTGCGCTGTTCTAGTATTCCTTCTAGCGATCGATTGGCGGCCTCTTGGGGGTCGCCTTTTTTTATCTGCGGCCTATCGGTACATAGCCAAGGATTAATTAGTTATATGGCTTAAGATTAATGACGCTGCCAGCGATAAAGCAGATAGATTAAAAAAGGCGCCCCGATACCAGCCACAAAGATGCCCGCCGGTAAGTCGCGGGGCAAAAACGCAAGCCGGCCGATTAAGTCCGCATACAGCAGTAATAGTGCGCCGATGAGCGCGGTAACCGGCAGCAATGCGGTTGTGCGATTAGCCACCAGGCGCCGCGCGATGTGCGGTGCTATCAGGCCGATAAAGCTTAGCCCTCCCGCATAGGCAATCGCCGCCCCGGTTAAGATCACGCTTAAGCCCAATAGCTTTAAACGACTCATCGTGACCTGTGACCCCAGGCCAATCGCCAGTTCATCCCCCAGCGATAATACATCCAACTGGCGCGCCATCACGAAGGCCAGTGGCAGGCCCAAAGCGACCCAAGACACCATGCCTATTACCGCTGGCCACTGCGTCGCATACAGGCTGCCGGTCATCCAGATATACGCATGCATGGCTGAAGTATCGGTACTTAAGACCAGCAACAGCGTGGTAACGGCGCCCAAGGCCGCCGCAATACCGATTCCCATCAGCACCAGGCGTGTCGGCGTTACTCCGCGCGACCAGGCAAGCGTAACGATACCCAGCGCAACGAGTGACGCCCCGGCCATGGCGGCGAGCGGTAGCCAACGCTCACTGATCACGCCCGCCCCCAACGTTAACACCAGCACCGCCGCCACCGATGCACCGCTACTGATCCCGATGACATCCGGGGAAGCCAAGGGGTTGCGCACCAGTTTCTGGAGTATCAGCCCAGACACCGCTAGGGCTGCCCCAACGAAGATGGCCAGCAGTGTCCTTGGCAGGCGCAGCTCATACAGTATCAGTTGGATATCACTGTGCTGGGGGCGTATCAACCCGTGCAGCACATCCATAAAAGCAGTGGGCTGACTGCCCAGTGATACCGAGAGCAGCAGGCTTGCCAGGAGTATGACACTAAGCACGGCCACCACGCAGCGAGATTGATGCGCATCGCTATGTTTTAAAGCGCAAAGACGTGGCTGTGCGATCATAAGCCAAGGCTCCTGCGCCGAGCCAGGTAGAGAAAAAACGGGGTTCCGAGCAGCGCGGTCATAATGCCCACCGGCACTTCCTGTGGGGGCATTAACACTCGTGCGCCGGTGTCCGCCAACATCAATAAGCTTGCGCCCAATAAGGCGCAGCCCGGCAATACCCAGTGATGATCACGGCCAAAAATCCCGCGCACCATATGCGGCACAATCAGTCCTACAAAGCCAATCATGCCGGCGATAGCCACCGCTCCACCGGCCAGTACGATCACCGCGCTTCCGGTTAAAAGTTTAATGGTACCGGTGCGCTGGCCCAAGCCAGTGGTGACTTCATCATCCAGCGCCAGCAGGTTCAGGGAACGGCATAGCAAAGCGCAGAGCAGCAGTGCCGCACCAAAAAGCGGCAATAGCGGGGTAACAGCGCTTAATTCGCGCCCGGCGACCGAGCCTGCCAACCAAAAGAGCAGGCTTTCAAACTGGTCCTGATGGGCAATCAGCACACCCTGAGCGAGTGAAACAAACAGCGCCGTCATGGCCACACCCGCAAGAACCACCCGCACCGAAGAAAGCCCTCGCCCAGGGCTACGCCCCAATAGATACACCAGAAATGCCGCTCCTCCGGCACCCAAAAAGGCCACCCACACCAAGGCAAACGGCGACTTTAAGCCCCACCACGTGCTTGCCACCACCAATAGCAGCATGGCCCCAGCGTTAATGCCCAGCACGCTCGGGGCGGCTAACGCATTACGGGTTAAGGTCTGCATTAACGCGCCTGCCACGGCAAGGCTTGCCCCCACTAACGCCGCGATCACCGTGCGTGAAAAACGCTCAGTACGCACAATAAGATGATCAATATTGCCCGGCTGATAGGCCGTCAATGCGTTGAAAACAGCGGACCACTCCATCTCGATCTGGCCTATCGCAAGGCTCAGCCAAAAAGCCACCAGCATTAGTGCTGCGCTTGTGAGCATCCCCCAGCCCTTAGCGCTATGGGTGATTAACACGTACGCCCTCCTCAGGATAAAAAGGAGCTAGCCGGTAATGGGCGTAAAGCTCATCCAGCAAATGATTGGCCGCGATAATGCCGCCGCCCATATTCCACGTTACAGGGTCGACTTCAAACACCTGGTCATTACGCACGGCGGTAAGGTTTTGCCACAAAGGATGCTGCGCCCACTGCGCCAGGGTATACGCGACGGACGCCTCAGCGCCCTGCAGGAACATAAACATGACGTCGGACTCAAGTGCGGGTATGCCTTCGCGGCTGCTAAGCTTGATCCCCCAGCTGTCTCTACCCTGCTTATCAGGCAAGCTGAACCCGAGCTCGGCAAGAATACTGGCCGCAAAGCCGTGATAATAAAGCCGTACGTGATCAGCTCGCACGCTGACAATCGCCACTCGCTGGGGCCAGGCATCGCCCAGCTTGGCTGAGATCTGGCGCTTAAAATCAGCCACTCGGGTATTCCACTGGATGAGTAGCTGTTGCGCGGCGTCTTCGCGATCGGTTGCAGCCCCCACAAGGGTAAGCAGGGCTTTAAAATCGAGTCCAGTATTTACAATCACAGTTGGCGCCATTCGCGATAACAGCGGATAAACAAGCTCATGGCGATAGTCGGCACCGACAATCAGATCAGGCCGAAGGCCAGCGACACCTTCAAGGTCAGGCTGGGTTTCAAGGCCTAAATAACGCACCGTCTCGGGCAGCGCATCGCGCAAGTAGTGATACATAGGGCGCTCGACCCAGGATTCCACTACACCGATGGGCGTAACGCCCAAGGCCAGTGCGGTATCGGTTGCTCCCTGATACAGCGACACAATCCGCGCAGGCTTGCCTTCGATAAGGGTTTCCCCGAACGGATGCACCACCCGGCGAGCGGGCTCATCTCCAGCAGCAGCGTTGGTCAATAAACCGCCAAGCAGGGCTAACATTACATAAAAAAAACGCATGACCCACCTAAGCCCGGCAAAGAGGGCCTCATTGGAGTAGACAGAAAGCTTGCGACAATGCCACACTTGGCCGCATAGATACAAATGATTATCACTAAAAGGCAGCGAATTTCCATGCCCGAACAGCGGCTTAGCGGTATCAACCTGACGGCAGGTTATGCTGACCGGCCCGTCTTAAAAGACGTCGATTTCACGGTTGAGACAGGCCGTGTTACTGCTTTATTGGGCCCTAACGGCAGCGGCAAATCGACCCTCCTGAAAACTCTGGCACGCACGCTGACCCCCGAACGTGGCCAGGTCATTCTGGATGGGCAAGATATCCATCAGCACGCCACCCGTGATGTGGCGCGCAAACTGGGTATTTTACCGCAAAGCCCAACGACACCTGACGGCATGACGGTCCGCGAGCTTGTTAGCCTGGGCCGCTTTCCCTATCAACGGCGTTTTCGCCAGTGGTCGGCAGAAGATGAGCGGGCCGTACAGGACGCCATGCAAACGGCCGACGTGAGCGACTTTGCTCACCGCTCGATTGATGCGCTTTCAGGCGGTCAGCGCCAGCGCTGCTGGATTGCCATGGTACTCGCGCAGGAAACCGAACTGATTTTGCTGGATGAACCCACTACCTTCTTGGATTTAAAAGTCCAGGTGGATGTACTTGAGTTACTGGTGCGCCTCGCCCATGACAAAGGCCGCACGCTGTTAGTGGTTTTACACGACCTTAACCTTGCGGCGGCTTATGCTGACCGGCTGGTAATGCTGTGTAACGGCGAAATTGTTCACAGCGGCCAGCCTGAAGACGTGTTTACCCGTAATAACCTGAAGCAGGTCTTTGATCTGAATGCTCACGTTATCCGCGATCCTTACAGTCAGCGGCTGGTCTGCGTACCCAGCGTTGGTCACTGCTCAACACCGGCTACTCGCCTGCCTAATAACCCGTTAACCGCCACGGCATCGCTATGAGCGCGGCGTCATTATTTTGCAGCGTCGAGAGTGCTGCCATAGGCGACCCATTAGCGGGCAACGGCGCTCACGCCGAACGTAATTTACTGATTAGCTGGCCTAGCAAGAAATGGGGACGCGGCATGCGCCATGCCAGCGATATGTCAGAGGCGGTACAGGAGGCGGTGAATAACATTGCAGGCAACGGGCGGCGCATTAACCTTATCCATCGCCGCGATCAGCCGTCCCATCAGCACAGAGTTTTCTTGCTGCCCGAAGGGGCCATCTATGACGTGCCCCGCAATGAGCTACTTAACTTTCTCACCGCACTGACCCATAACACCACGCTTGAGCACTGGTACACAGCATCGCTACAGAGCTCACTGATCCTGTGTTGTACTCACGGTAAAAAAGACAAGTGCTGCGCCAAGTTTGGCTTTAAAACGTATCAGGCGCTTGACGAGCAGGCTCTGCAGCATGCTCATCCGTTTGATATCTGGCAAAGTACTCACCTGGGTGGTTGTCGGCTGGCCGCCAGCGTTATCGTATTTCCCCAGCGGCGCAAATACGGGCGAATCAGTGAAGAACACCTGCCGCGCCTGCTGGATGCCGAAGCAGCCAATCGCCCTTACCTACCCTGTTATCGCGGCGGCGCGGACCTTACGCCCGTACAGCAATGCGCCCAAGTAGCGGCGCTGAACTGGCTCAATGATCACGGATCTATCAGCGAACCAAGTGTGAGCCACGTGACGCTCACTGAGCCGCCTTCGGCCTGCCAGGTAAGCGTCACGTGGCAAACGCCCAGTCAGCAGGGTGAACTACGAATTACCTGCGAACCGTATGTGTTAACACGCGTGGATAGCTGTGCAGATTTTGAGCAGGGAGCAACACCCAGCACCGTGTGGCGGGCCACCCATATTGCCAGCAAGGATCAAAAGCCTGTCTAAACCCAAGACTTGGCACCGGTTGGACACTTTAAAAAAACGCTACGAAAACACCAGCAGCACGGTACTAATAAGCGCGCCTAACGCAAAAGGCCAAAAGCGGCTATGGCGGTCTTCCGGCAACTCCTCTTTCAACATATTAAGCACAATACCACCGGCCACAAACGCATGTCGCGGCTTGCTCAAGCCCATAAAATACCGCCAACCCAATGAGCGCCACGATATAGGCATTATGCTCCAGCACCTTCAGCAGCCCATGGGCGTTAATGGTTTCGTGGGCATCGCGAAGGGCAGGAAATATATGAATAAAGACATAAGCAACCGAGACGCCACCTGCTAATGAAAGCCAAGCGCTGCGAGGTACAGCACTTAGCTTTCGAAGCCTGCTGGCAAAGATATGCACGGCGGCCAAACCGATAATGAAAGCGATCTGTAGGCCCATATATCATCGCTCCCTGCGAGGGTTTGGGCTTGAAACCTGGTCGCTTGAAACCCAGTCGTTTGAAACCTAGTCGAATAGGCTCATACGTTTGGTGACATTATCGCGCTTTACCCGCCAATGAAATAACGCTCCCGCCACGTGCAAAACGATTAACACCACAATGGCCCAGCCAAGACGTCCATGCCATGTGTAGAGCTGGTCTGAAAGCGCTGGGCGTTCACTGATCAGCGCAGGCAGGTGCCACTGAAAAAACTCAACCGGATACCCACCGCTGGCGGTCGCAACCCAACCCAGCAGCGGCATCATCACCAACGCCAAATAAAGCAGGTGATGCACGCTCGTACTGACAATACGCTCAAACGCATTCAAGGGCGGGTCGTGGTCAGGCACGACAAACGCCACGCGAGTAATAATGCGCAGTGTCATTAGCAGTAAAATCGTTAAACCCAGTGTTTTATGACTGGTATAAAGCAGGTTAGTGAGCGTGTTGCCTACCAGCGCCACCGTACGTTCATACCCTATCGTTCCGATGGTTAAGCCACTGGCCAGAGCAAGTAGCACGGCGACGGCCACCAGCCAATGCAGCACCCGGTGTGGATAAATGTAGTGATCCAATTCGTGCATTGAGCACTCCTGGCAGCAACGTTATATGGCGTTTAGTCTAG
>NZ_JBQSVY010000023.1:0-28691 GCF_052446175.1 Halomonas sp. AOP43-D1-4 | reverse complement strand
GCGGGGGATTTTTTTTGCATGCAGGAAAAGACAGCAAGGCACTCTTCAGCGTGATGGATCAGCCGCTACCCCAGCAGCACTTTGTGCTGCATCGCCGGCTGAAGCCAGCTCCCACAACCAGGGGCAGGCCAGCCCATAATCTACAACGCTATGGGGCGCCGTCATTCTAATGTGGGAGCTGGCTTCAGCCGGCGAAGGCGCCGCTAGGTGCCCGGGGGGAAGAGGCCACCGTACCAACTTACTCCCATCCCATCCCAGCGGGGCGGCGCATCGCTGATTGGAGTCAGCTCCTGCAATACACCCCCGGCACTGACACTCATCACTCACGCCGGACCACCGTTTGTGTCAAAATGCACTCATTAAGGAGGATTGCCATGACACAAATGCGCTGGGACCAGTTACTTTCCCCACGACGTCTGCACGATCAACGCCCGGATAACACGCGCGAAATTGGCCGTAGCCCCTTTCATAAAGACCATGACCGAATTGTTTTTTCAGGTTCCTTTCGCCGCTTGGGGCGTAAAACCCAAGTACACCCGTTAACTGAAAATGATCATATCCACACACGTTTGACTCACTCGCTGGAAGTGGGCTGTGTGGGCCGCTCTTTAGGCATGATTGTCGGTGAACTTTTACATGATCGTCTGCCAGAATGGATTACGCCTGCTGATATGGGTGTTATCGTGCAAACCGCTTGTCTGGGCCATGATATTGGTAATCCGCCTTTTGGCCATGCCGGAGAGTACGCGATCCGCGACTGGTTTCGCCGCGCACAAGGTAGCGGCTTGCTGGATGGCTTGTCAGAAGCCGAGCGGGAAGACCTGCTCACGTATGAAGGCAATGCGCAGGGCTTTCGTGTTATTACCCAGATCGAATATAACCAGTTTAACGGCGGTATGCGTTTATCGGCCGCAACACTTGGAACCTTGCTGAAGTACCCCTGGACCGTGCGCTATAGCGGGCGAGCGGGTAAGTTTGGCTGTTATCAGTCTGAACAGGCGCTCTTAAAAGAGGTCGCCGACGCAGTGGGTCTGCTGCCTCAGGGGGACCAGCGCTGGTGTCGCCATCCGTTGGCCTGGCTAGTCGAAGCGGCCGATGATATCTGCTATGCCCTGCTGGACCTGGAAGATGGCCTGGAAATGGGCATTCTGCGTTATGAAGAAGTCGTGGAAATCCTTCGTCAAGTGGCTGGGGAGTTTCCGCCTGAGTATGCGGATATGGAGGAGCGTCAGGTATCGCAGCGCCGACGTATTGCCCTATTACGCGGTGCTGCCATGGAGCGTGCGGTTAACGATGTCGGTGCGGTTTTTGTGCAGCATGAACAGGCGCTGTTAAACGGCACGCTAAAAGAGGATCTGCTTGAGCTGTGCCACCCGGATTTAGGCTGGGGCGTACAGGCAGCGAAGCAGCTGGCCCGCGAGCGTATTTTCCAAAATGAGCGTAAGGCCAAACTAGAGATTGGCGCCTACACCACTCTAGGCATTCTACTGGAGGCTTTTATTGGCGCCGCTCATGAGTTGCACCATACCGGACAGTCATCCTTCAAGCATCAGCGTGTACTGGCGCTAATAGGAGAGAATACGCCGCTGCCCTCCTGGCCGCTTTACGATAGCTATCGACGCATGCTGGACTTTATCGGCGGGATGACCGACCACTATGCAGTTGATCTTGCTCAGGAGATGGGGGGGCGTTTACGCGGCGATTAAGCAATAACGCATCAGACCGATGGCTGGCGGAGATGACGTAACTCTACCAGCCTCGCCCTTTCCATTAGCAAATAAATGATCTTGTCATGGATCGGATCGCTTAGCGTGCCAGGTTTGAGGTCAGTGAGCTGCTTGGCAAGCTGCTCTCCACTGACCACCAGTACATCGCCTGTTGCCTCGGTAGTGTCAATTTCCCAGCCGGGCAATACGAGCACGCCCCGTACGGGGACCGGCACACCGCAGCGCCGTTCAAGCCACTGCGTGAGCCAGCTAACGGCTTGACGTGTCTTGTGAAGAGGGCGGCGCTCATGCCAATGAGGAAAGCGTAAACGCTCGCGTTCAACCGCCACGGTATTAAGCTCTCGGCCGTCTGAGCCAATGGCTAATGCACGTGCCCGCGTTTCCAGCACGAACACACCATACGGCGTAACCACCACGTGATCGATAGTGAAACTGTCGGTTGGTACATCATGGAATACGTAGTAAGGATGTGCCTCAGGACGAATAAGCCGCTCAAGCTCCTGGCCAACCGCCAGTTCGCAAGCAAGACCAAGTTTTAGCCGCCGGATGCGCTGGTAGTCACGTATCAATAACAAGGAAAACGTTAACACAAGCAGGGTGCTTAACAGGCCATAGAGTGCCCACTCCACCCAATCTTGTTGACTGACAAACAACATTCTTCCCATGCCGTATACCAACGGGGCCAGGCTAATAATCGGACCTAAAGCACCATTTAAGAAAAGGCTTGAGAAGGCCTGATCAAGGCGATGGCGTAATGCTTGCCCTGGTTCACGCAGTGGCGCATCAAAAGGCGACTCAACGCGCGCATCATGCAGGCTGCGCAGGGCTAATACGATGCCGCCCATCGCAGCCATGGGAAATAAGAAGATGAGCGGTAGCAGGTATTCCAGCCAAACCATTGCAGTGCCTTGCCTTTTAACGGCCTGCCTTATAGCAGGCCTGATGAGAGAAACGGATTAACCGCCAGCTAGCTTAACTTGATAACCTTGCGCGGCTAGTGCTTCTCGTAACGTATCTCGATGGTCGCCTTGAATCTCAATGATGCCGTCTTTGACGGCTCCTCCCGTGCCGCAGCGCTTTTTAAGCGTTTTCGTCAGCGCTTTTAGTTCCGCGCTGGGCAGTGGGATACCACTAATGGTCGTAACACCTTTACCTTTACGACCACTGGTTTCACGGCGAATGCGTACGATACCATCCAGCGCAGCAAGGCGTGCTTGCTCACTGTTTTCCTCACAGCTACAGGCATCCAGTGCCTCACGGCACTCCGGGCACGTTTTACCATGCTCCGTTGAGTATACAAGCCCACCAAGCTGGTCGCGTAAAGAGGCCATTGTCACCCTCCTACTGAGCGTTGTGGCATGGGGAGGCTCCAGGCTTTTTGGTAAAGGCGCTCAATAACGGTGGGTAGCTGGTACATATTACTAATCATGATAGCGTTTTCTGGCGTCTCTTCGGCATCGGGAAAGCGATTTAAATGAATGACCGTCATTCCGGCCTCAAGTGCCGCACGAACACCCACCAAGGCGTCATCAATTGCAATACAGTCATGCGCACTATAGCCCATGATACTGGCTGCGTGCAGATGCAAACAGGGTTCCGGCTTCCAGCAGTTAGCGGTATAGCCGCTAAACAGACGATGACCAAAGTAATCGTTTAGGCCGGTGGCTTGAAGTGCCGTGCGAATTTTGGTTTCAGGACCGTTGGAAACAACGGCACTTGGATAGTCTGACAAGTTATCCAGCGCCTCTCTGGCGCCAGGTATTAGTGTCAGCTCTTCAGCAAGGCGGTTAGCCAGATTGGCCCGCATGGCGCCTTCCACGTGGGCGAGTTGGTCAGGGTCCACTTCGCCGTAGCGTTGTTGTAACTCGGTCACGATGCGTCGGAACCGGGCTCCCCGAAACTCACCAAGGTAGTCAGCTGGTACGAAGGGCAGTCCTATAGAGTTAAGCCCTATCGACATTTCTTCAGCTAAAAGAGGCTCACTATCGACGAGGGTGCCATCACAGTCAAACAGCAAAAGTGGGAGCGGCATTGTGGTTCCTTGCAGCGACTTAAACGCTACCAGTGTTGGTTGAAGCCTACCAAATGCCTATTGAACGAGATTTTTAGGCTTTTGTGAACACTGTTTCGTAATTTTTTGTAGCGAGTGCCGCAATAAACCCGTTATGCACGATGCGTTAACGAAGAAATAGCGATAACCGGCGAGGCACCGTTATAGGCCAAGTGATAACGGCGCCCGAACCTGTTATGACTAGCGCGATAAACGGCGCGAATTGGCACTGCTACGCAGGTGACAAGGCTGCATAGCCTGACGGCTGGTGACCCACCAGGGCACATGTTGTCCGCTGAGCATATTCAGTAACGTTTTTTGCATGGCGAAACCCGCCTCCATACTGGCTTCAAGTTTCTCCGTCACACGCTGGTTCTCTTTCATCATGCTTGGGCTAAAAAACGGCTGTTCAGTGTTGGCTTCTTTATGCTGCGGCGCAGTATTTATGTGTATCGGCTGAGTGTTAACCACAAAAAAGACGGCCAACTGGCCGTCTTTTAACTTACGTCATGCTTGAATTTATTTAACTTTCGGATCCAACTCGCCACGCTCGTAGCGGTTGAACATCTCTTCAAGGTTGATCGGCTTGATCTTACTGGCGTTGCCCGCGGTACCAAAAGCTTCGTAGCGAGCGATACACAGGTCGCGCATGGCGGTAACGGTTTCCTTGAGGAATTTGCGCGGATCAAACTCAGACGGATTCTGAGCCATAAAGCGACGTACGGCGCCAGTAGAGGCCAGGCGCAGGTCGGTATCGATATTGACCTTACGTACGCCGTGCTTGATGCCTTCAACGATCTCGGAAACCGGCACGCCGTAGGTTTCCGGAATTTCGCCGCCGTACTGGTTGATCACCTCAAGCCACTCCTGGGGTACAGAAGAGGAGCCGTGCATGACCAGGTGAGTATCTGGAATACGCGCGTGGATCTCTTTGATACGCTGAATAGATAGCGTATCGCCTGTCGGCGGCCTGGTGAATTTATACGCCCCATGGCTCGTGCCGATGGCGATGGCCAAGGCATCTACGTGGGTAGCTTTAACAAACTCGGCGGCTTCTTCCGGGTCGGTGAGAAGCTGTTCCATATCCAGCTTGCCTTCTGCACCAATGCCGTCTTCTTCACCGGCCATGCCGGTTTCGAGGCTACCCAGGCAGCCCAGCTCACCTTCAACGGAAACGCCACAAGCGTGAGCCATTTCTACGGTGCGACGCGTCACATCAACGTTGTAGGCGTAGTCAGTCGGTGTTTTACCATCTTCACCCAGCGAGCCATCCATCATGACCGATGAGAAACCCAGCTGAATAGAGCGCTGGCACACGGCAGGGCTGGTGCCATGGTCCTGGTGCATAACCACCGGGATATGCGGGAATTCTTCAACGGCCGCCAGAATCAGGTGGCGCAGGAAAGGGGCTCCTGCGTATTTACGCGCGCCTGCTGAGGCTTGAACGATAACGGGCGAATCGGTCGCGTCAGCTGCTTCCATGATGGCGCGCATCTGCTCAAGGTTATTAACGTTGAACGCCGGAATACCGTAGCCATATTCGGCAGCGTGGTCGAGCATCTGACGCATGCTGATCAAAGCCATGGGGTCACCTTCTTTAGTTATCAGTGTGAACGAGTGCGAAAATATGCAGGTTCAATTCGTTTAATGTTAACCGCGTTTGGCGGCTGCTTCGAGCGCGGCAACGGCAGGCAACTGCTTGCCCTCAACATATTCAAGGAAAGCGCCGCCCCCGGTTGAGATATACGAGACGCGATCCGCAATCGCGTATTTATCGATGGCGGCTAACGTATCACCCCCGCCCGCAATAGAAAACGCATTGCTATCAGCAATGGCCTGGGAGATAACTTCCGTGCCTTTACCAAACTGGTCAATCTCAAATACGCCCACTGGGCCATTCCATAAAATGGTACCCGCACTCTTGAGCATGCTGGCCAAATGAGCGGCGGTTTCAGGGCCAATATCCAGAATCATTTCATCATCGTTAACCTGGTCGACCGGTTTAACCACCGCATCGGCTGATTCAGAAAATTCGGTCGCCACGACAACGTCGGTGGGTAATGGAATGGAGACTTTTTCCATCAGTGCCTTCGCTTGGGGAGCCAGGTCGGCTTCATAGAGCGATTTGCCCACATTATAGCCTGCTGCGGCAATAAAGGTGTTGGCAATGCCGCCACCCACGATCAGTTGATCGCACTTGTCCGACAGCGAATTGAGCACATCAAGTTTGGTAGAGACTTTGGAGCCGCCCACAATCGCAGCCATGGGGCGCGCCGGATTAGCCAAGGCTTTTTCAAGCGCATCGAGCTCTTGCGCCAACAGCGGGCCCGCACATGCACTGGGCGCAAAGCGAGCAACGCCGTGGGTAGAGGCCTGAGCGCGATGAGCGGTACCAAAGGCATCCATTACAAATACATCACATAGCGCCGCGTACTGTTTGGCGAGCTGTTCTGCGTCTTTCTTTTCGCCCACGTTAAAGCGAACGTTTTCAAGCAACGCGACCTGACCATTTTCAAGTGTCGGCGGTGTCTCAAGATAGTCGCTGATCAGCTCGACCGGTTGGCCTAGCAGGTCGCTTAAATGTTTGGCTACCGGGGCGAGTGAGAACTCCTCAGCGGGATCACCTTCGGTTGGGCGGCCAAGGTGACTCATCAGCATGACCTTAGCACCCGCTTTCATCGCCGCCTGAATGGTAGGCAGCGCCGCTTTCAGACGTGCATCGCTTGAGACATTGCCGTGCTTAATCGGCACGTTCAGGTCTTCACGAATCAGTACGCGTTGCCCTTCCAAAGGCAGATCCATCATTTTTTGCACGTTCATGTGAGCGGTTTCCTCGTCTTCCAGGCGGTGAATCGGATAGTGATAGTTAGCCGGTACGACTAAGCGGCGCGCTCTCGGGAAAGCACGGCTAACCGTTGGGCAATATCGAGCATGCGGTTTGCAAAGCCCCACTCGTTATCAAACCAACATAAAAGCTTGATAAGGCGTTTTCCAGCGACGCGGGTTTGGGTCGCATCGAAAATGCCGGAATGTGGGTCATGATTAAAATCAATGGAGGCCATGGGCGCTTCGGTGTAGCCCAGCACTCCCGTAAGACGCTGCTGGCTAGCGTGATGCAGCAGGTCATTGATTTCCTGGGCGCAGGTGTCGCGACGCACGGTCAGTGCGGCATCCATCGCTGAAACATTAATGGTGGGAACGCGGACGTGTAAACACTCAAAACGGCCTTCCAGATGCGGCATCAAACGGCTGATGCCGCGTGCAAGCCCTGTGTCCACCGGCACAATGGATTGCATGGCCGAGCGTGTCAGGCGCAGATCGGTTTGATGGTAAGCATCGATCACTGGTTGATCGTTCATCGCAGAGTGAATGGTCGTGGTTACCCCGTGCTCCAGCCCCAGCGCTTCGTCGAGCACGGTAAGCAAAGGAACCAAACAGTTGGTGGTACAAGAGGCCGCCGATAGGATGCGCTGAGAGAGTGTCAGCTCGTGCTGATTAATTCCCCATACGATCGTTGCATCCACATCGTTTTCCGCTGGCTGTGAAAACAGCAGGCATTTTGCGCCAGCGCTTAAATGCTGCTCGGCTGTTGTGCGATCTTTAAAACTACCTGAGCACTCAAGCACGAGGTCAACCTGCAGCGCTTCCCAGGGAAGTTGGCGTGGGTCTTTTTCACATAGCACCTGAATGCGTTGTCCGTTGACCACTAACGCTTCACCGTCATGCTCGACACTTCCTGGGAAGCGACCATGAGTCGTGTCGTAACGGGTCAGGTAGGTAATCGTCGCCAGGTCAGAAAGCTCATTGATAGCGACGACCTCAATACGTGAGTCGCCACGCTCAATCAGTGCCCGCAATACGCACTGGCCAATACGCCCATAACCATTAATGGCGATGCGATAGGTAGGAGCAGTGTGTGTAGAGGCAGATGTAGCCATGTAAGAAAGCGGCTCTTGGAAGATGAATCAGTGACCGTCAATAAATAAAAAACATTCGCAATAATAGCGTATTTCAACCACCTGCGCCTATCAGATGCCAAGCGAAAGGCAGCATCAGGGCGGTGAAAATGCCGGTAAGACTCATCCCAAGAGAGGCAAAGGCGCCTGCGGCCGGGCTGATCTCAAACGCTCTTACCGTCCCAATCGCATGGCCGTTTAGGCCCAGCGCAAAGCCGATAATGCGCTCGTCTTCAATGTTTAAAAGTCGTGCAGCAAGGCCTACGAATGCGGCGGTAGCCACACCGGTAATCAGCAGTGCGCCCAACAAGAGCGCCACCGAGCCGCCAATTTGCTCGGTAATGCCAATCGCGATAGGCGCCGTTACGGACTTTGCCGCAATAGAGGCGAGAATAAGGGGGGAGCTACCCAATACCCAAGCAATTAGCAGGGCGTAGCAAGCCGCCAGCGTGGCTGCAATCGGCAGGCAGATGGTAAGAGGTCGCCATAGCGCCCGAATGTGCGGCAACTGCTGATAAAGCGGCATACCCAGCGCGACGGTCGCGGGCCCTAATAAAATGGTCAGCCAAGCGGCATCCTGCCGATAGGTGTCATACGGTAGGCCAATGGCGGCAAGCGTGGCAGCAAGCAGAAGTGCAGCGATCAAAATAGCCGGCAGCCAGGTCGGCTTTTTTAATCGTTTGAAAATCAGGTTACCCAACAAAAATGCCGCTAACGTTAGCCCAACGGCAAACAGCGGCGTCGTACTTAAGGTGCTTAACAGGGCATTAGCGGACATGCATTTTTTCCATCAGGCGCTTAAGTAGCCACAGCGTAGTGGTCACGCTTAATAGCGTACCCACAATCAGCGCACAAAGAATGGCTAGCCACTGGCCAGCAAGCTCATCAAGAATAAAAAACACGCC
The DNA here is from genome assembly GCF_052446175.1 of Halomonas sp. AOP43-D1-4. Classification (NCBI taxonomy): domain Bacteria; kingdom Pseudomonadati; phylum Pseudomonadota; class Gammaproteobacteria; order Oceanospirillales; family Halomonadaceae; genus Halomonas; species Halomonas sp. AOP43-D1-4. The sequence goes on along the minus strand of NZ_JBQSVY010000023.1, from coordinate 20,053 downwards.
CACCACGCCCGGCATAATCAGCATGGCAAGCAGGCCGATTAATGGCTGCGCTGCGGCGGCGATTGTCGAAGGGACTCGCCCCCAAACGGCAAGCGTAGCGGTTAATAACAGCATACCGACAACGCCGGATGAAACCGGTAGACCGGTAACGTAAACCGTTACTTCACCGATCAACCAGTAACTCACTAGCCATAAAAAGCCATTAAGCGCAGGCATTGTTAGCCAAGCAGTTCATTGGCAGTGTTGAGGATATTCTCAACCGTAAAGCCGAAGTGCTTGAACAGCTCACCCGCAGGGGCGGACTCGCCGAACGTGGTCATGCCGATCACACGCCCGTCCAGACCTACATACTTGTACCAGTAGTCGGCATGTGAGGCTTCAATGGCAATACGCTTGGTGACCGTCCTGGGCAGGACGCTTTCCCGGTACTCGGCGTCCTGGCCGTTGAAGCGGTAGGTCGACGGCATGGAGACCACGCGTACTGCTTTGCCCTGTGCTTCAAGCTCGGCGGCAGCGTCCATGGCCAGTCCCACTTCCGAACCGGTGGCAATCAGGATCAGCTCGGGCGTACCGTCGCTGTCTTTCAGCACATACCCGCCACGCTGAATGGAAGCCAGCTGGGCTTTGGTGCGCGCCTGGTGCGGCAGGTTCTGACGCGACAGGATCAGCGCCGTGGGGCCAGAGTGACGCTTGATGGCCGCATCCCAGGCCGCGGCGGTTTCTACGGCGTCACAGGGGCGCCAGGTGTTCAGGTTCGGCGTCGTGCGCAGGCTGGTCAACTGCTCAATCGGCTGGTGGGTCGGGCCATCTTCACCCAGGCCAATGGAGTCATGGGTAAATACGTAGATCGCCTGCTGACCCATTAATGCCGCCATGCGAACCGCGTTACGCATGTACTCCATGAAGATCAGGAAGGTTGCGCCGTACGGGACAAAACCACCGTGCAGGGCGATACCGTTCATCACCGCGCCCATACCGAACTCACGTACGCCATAGTGCAGGTAGTTACCGCTGGCATCTTCCGGCGTAATCGCTTTGGCGCCCTTCCAGAAGGTCAGGTTGGACGGCGCAAGGTCCGCACTGCCGCCCAACAGCTCCGGCATTTTCGGGCCAATCACGTTAAGCGCTTCCAGCGACGCTTTACGGGTGGCGATGCTGGCGCCTTTTTCCTGGGCCTGCTCGATGAGGGCTTCGGTCGGTATTTCAGCCGGCAGTTGGCCTTTCATGCGGCGCTTGAATTCCTGCGCCTCGGCCGGGAACGCCTCGGCATAGCGGGCAAAGCGCTTTTCCCATTCCTGCTGGTGGGTTTTACCTGCTTCGCGGGCATCCCAGCCAGCGTACACGGGCTCGGGAATATGGAACGGCGCGTGGGGCCAGTCCAACTGCTTGCGTGCCAGGGCAACTTCTTCTTCGCCCAGCGGCGCGCCGTGCGACTCTTCCTTGCCCTGCTTGTTGGGCGCCCCGAAACCGATAACCGTTTTACAGATAATCAGGCTGGGCTTGTCATCGTTCTGTTTGGCAAGTGCAATGGCGGCCTGGATCTCTTCCGGCTTGTGACCATCGACATTGGGCACCACGTGCCAGCCATAGGCTTCAAAGCGTTTGGCGGTATCGTCGGTAAACCAGCCTTCCACTTCCCCATCAATCGAAATGCCGTTGTCGTCATAGAGTGCAATCAGCTTGCCCAGCTGCTGAGTACCCGCCAGCGACGCCGCCTCATGGGAAATACCTTCCATCAGGCAGCCGTCACCCAAAAAGCACCAGGTGTGGTGATCGACAATGGTGTGGCCCGGACGGTTGAACTGCGCTGCCAGGGTTTTTTCGGCAATCGCAAAGCCGACCGCGTTGGCAAACCCCTGACCGAGCGGGCCGGTAGTGGTTTCGATGCCGGGCGCGTAGCCAAATTCCGGATGGCCTGCGGTGGGCGAGTGCAACTGACGGAAGTTCTGAAGTTGTTCCAGGCTTAACTCATAGCCGCTTAAGTGCAGCAAAGAGTAGAGCAGCATTGAGCCGTGGCCATTGGACAGCACGAACCGGTCACGATCGGCCCATTTTGGGTCTTCGGGGTTGTGCTTGAGGTGATCATTCCACAGCACCTCGGCGATATCAGCCATGCCCATGGGGGCGCCAGGGTGGCCGGACTTGGCCTTCTGAACAGCATCCATGGAAAGGGCGCGAATGGCATTGGCCAGCTCAAAACGGGACGGCATGGGGTGCTCCTCGCCTGAAAACGGAAATAATGAAGGCGCTATTGTCGCTGACTTCCCCTGTTGCGGCAAATGCGGCGACAAATGTAGTGGCAAATTATAGGCCACATTCTGGGAAGAACTCCCAACAGCGTGTAGACTCTGCCTCCCGAAGCGGTGGTCAACCTGGTCATGCCGCTTCCTTATATGGGCAGGGAACCTCCTGCCGTGATTTCCTGCTGATGCTGCGAGTAGTGAGCAGCCGTCATACAGAGGGTCGAGAGCGCGATGAGCGAATATTCCCTGTTTACCTCGGAGTCTGTCTCCGAAGGTCATCCCGATAAAATTGCCGACCAGATTTCGGATGCGGTGCTGGATGCTATTATCGCCCGGGATAAACAGGCACGGGTTGCTTGTGAAACCATGGTGAAAACCGGTGTGGCAATTATCGCTGGTGAAATTACTACCTCGGCGTGGGTGGATCTGGAAACGCTGGTACGCGACGTGATTACCGACATCGGTTACACCTCTTCCCACGTGGGCTTTGATGGCGCAACCTGTGGCGTGATTAACCTGATCGGCAAGCAGAGTGTTGAGATTGCCCAGGGCGTTGACCGTACCAAGCCAGAAGACCAGGGCGCTGGCGACCAGGGCCTGATGTTTGGTTACGCGACCAACGAAACCGATTCGTTTATGCCTGCGCCGATCCACTACTCGCATCGTTTGGTTGAGCGTCAGGCTGAGCTGCGTAAAAACGGTCTGCTGCCGTGGCTGCGTCCGGATGCCAAGAGCCAGGTAACCTTCCGTTATAACGAACAGGGCCAGCCGTGTGGCGTTGATGCGGTGGTGCTTTCCACCCAGCACGACCCTGAGATTGATCAGGAAGACCTGCGTAAAATGGTCAAGCGCGAAATCATCGAACAGGTGATTCCGGCTGAATGGCTCAACGACAATACCCAGTACCACATCAATCCGACCGGTAAGTTTGTGATTGGTGGCCCGGTGGGCGACTGTGGCTTAACCGGCCGCAAGATCATCGTGGACACCTACGGCGGCATGGCGCGCCACGGCGGCGGTGCGTTCTCGGGTAAAGACCCTTCAAAAGTCGACCGTAGTGCAGCCTATGCGGGCCGTTACGTGGCCAAGAACGTGGTCGCGGCAGGTCTTGCCGATAAGTGCGAAATTCAGGTTTCCTACGCGATTGGTGTTGCAGAGCCGACCTCTGTTGCTATTGATACCTTCGGCACCGGTAAAATTGACGATGCCCGGATTGTTGAGCTGGTGAACGAGCACTTTGATCTGCGCCCCTACGCGATCACCAAAATGCTCGACCTGCTGCACCCGATGTATCAACTGACGGCTGCCTACGGCCACTTTGGTCGGGCGCCGTTCGAGCACAGCTACACCTGGAGCGATGATAAAGGCGAACAGCACACTGAAACCTTTACCGCCTTCCCTTGGGAGAAGACCGATAAAGCCGACGCGCTGCGTAAGGCCGCTGGTTTGTAAGATATTCGCCAGGCAGTTTGTAAGAGAACGCCCCTTTGGCTCTGCCAGGGGGCGTTTTTTTATGCTGCGTGTTTTAGGCTAGGCAGTACAACCACTTGGGGAACGCGTTATGCCGACAGCACGCTGGGGAAAAATCATGAGAGGGCTGCTGTTGATGGTGGCGCTTGGCGTGACGAGTAGTACGGCGATGGCGGCTTGCCCCACGTGGCCCAATGAACGGCTTGAGCGTGAGACACTCGCGCTCGCCGCGCAAGTCGCCCAGTGGGATCATGCCTATCATGAAGAAGGCATCTCGTTGATTGATGATGTGCTCTACGACCAGGCCCTTGGCCGCCTTCAGGATTGGCGCGTCTGCCTGAACGACACCACCGCCCACCAGCCGCTTACCCGGGTAACGTCCAGCCGCCGTACGCTTGAACATCCGGCTGCCCAGCAAGGGTTGGATAAAACCGATGAAGCGGGCGTGCGTCGCTTTACCAGCCGCCGTGAAAATTTATGGATACAGCCCAAGGTGGACGGTGTGGCGGTAACGTTGCGCTATCAGGCAGGCGAGTTGGTTGAAGCGGTCAGCCGAGGGGATGGACAGCAGGGGCAGGATTGGACGGCCCGCGCCTTACAATTACCCAGCGTGCCTAATACGCTGCCCGGCACTACTTCAGCCATTTTCCAAGGCGAGCTTTATTGGCAGCTTGATGGACATGTTCAGTCGCACACGCCTGGTTCCGGGGCCCGTGGGGCCGTGGCGGGGGCTATGGCGCAAGCAAGCCCAACCGAGGACGTGCTGGCGCAGGTCGGGCTGTTTGTATGGGGCTGGCCGGATGGGCCAACCGACATGACTGAGCGGCTGGCGCAACTGAGTGCACTTGGGTTTGATACCGCCCGCTACACGCATTTATTAAGTGATGAATCGGATGCGGCTTACTGGCGGGAGGCGTGGTTTAACGGCGCACTGCCGTTTGCAACCGATGGCGTAGTGATTAAACAGGCAGAGCGCCCGGGTATTCGGCGCTGGTCCACGACCCCGCCTGAATGGGCGATTGCCTGGAAATACCCACTGCAGAAAGCGCTGGCAGAAGTACGTGGCGTGGAGTTTCGCATTGGGCGAACTGGGCGTATCACGCCACTGATCTGGCTCTATCCGGTTGAATTGGAAGGTCGGCGTATCAGTCGCGTATCGCTAGGCTCACTCGACCGCTGGGAAAACCTCGATATACGCCCCGGCGACCAGGTGGCCATAACCTTGGCCGGGCTTACCATCCCTCAGCTTGAAGAGGTGGTATGGCAAACCCTGGAGCGCACCGTCGTGGAAGTACCCTCTGAGACTACCTACCATTTGCTGAGCTGTTTTCAGCATAGCCCAGGCTGCACGTCCCAACTGCTGGCGCGGCTTACCTACCTTGGCGAACAGCTGGGTTTTCAAGGCGTGGGCGAAGGCACCTGGCAAGCGTTACTTGAGGCCGGGCTGGTGCCGGATCTGCTGGCCTGGTTATCGCTTGAACCCGATCAGCTGCGCCAAGCGCACGGAATTGGCGAGGCGCGTAGCGACTCACTTTACCGGCAGTTTCAGGCGGCCAAGGCTGCTCCCTATGATGCTTGGTTAAAAGGGCTGGGGTTGCCGCCTGCTGGCGCTGCCAGCCTGCCTGATTGGCAAGTGGCGAGCACGTATCCGCCAGGCGACTGGGAAGCCCTGCCGGGCATCGGCCCCGGCAGAGCCCAGGCGCTTGAGGCCTTTTTCTCGCATACCCAAATGCAGGCCATGGCCGAGCAGCTTCGCGCGTTGAACGTAGCGGGGTTTACGACACAACCCTAACCAAGCCCGGTGGCGCGCAGCATGAGCCCCAGATAGAAGGGAATCAGTAGCGGCGCCATCAGCGTGGTTACCAGCACCGCCAGCGCCCCTTTTTGCGGCTGGATACCCAGCTCCATGGCGACCACCACCACGTTAGAAGCCATGGGCACCACGCCTAATAGCAGTATCGCCATGGCCAGTTCTGCAGGCACTGGCATGAGCATCTGTAATAGCATGACCGCGGCAAAGGTAGCCGCTGGCCAAATGATATACCGAAGCCCTACACAGGCGGCGATAAAGCGCGTATCCCAGGCAGCCAGCGTTACCCGGCTAAGTGTCATACCAATAATCATCATTCCCAGCAGCGTATAGGTCGCGGGAAAAACATCCAGTGAGCTAGCCAAGGCCGTAGGCAGCGTAACATCGAGCGAACTCAGCAGCAGCGCCAGCAAAAACGTGTAGATCAGCGGAAGGCGTGAAATCTTGATCAGGCTTTGGCGAATCGAGAAGTGGCCACGGGCGCTTAAGTAAAAACCCACGGTAAATTCATACAAATTGATCCCCAGCATGCAGAACAGATAGAGCGTTACGCCTTCCGGAGGCAAGAGAATCAACGCTACCGGCAAACCGAAATAACCGGTGTTGCCTGTCCCGGATGAAAACGCCAGCAGTGCGCCTTCCTGCGGACCAAAGCGGTGTTGCGTCACGCGCTGAACCAGCAGCGCCAGTAGGCTAACCAGCACAAACAGAGAAAGCGTTAAGACCAGGTACTCAGGCGTTGGCCCCCCATTCATCAGCGCGCGAAAAATGGTTAAAGGCGCAATGAGATAAACCAGCAGCGTGGCAATGGGCCTTGGGTCGATTTTTAACCGTTGGGCGGCAATCCAGCCCAAGCCTACAAAGCTTAGTAGCATGAGTAGCGGGCCTATTCACGCGCTGGGTGATAGCTCCATATGCCCTCCTGACGGCATAAAAGGGTGGGTAACATGAGCCGAATTAAAGGCTAAACGTGGAATCTTTCATTAGCCGCGGCGCAATAGAACAGCGAGAATACACCAAAATATCACTCTTTATTTTATTGTTCTGTATGAGGAAACCCCATGGGCAGCCAACAGCATCCGCTCGGTATCAGCTTTGAATTCTTCCCGCCCAACACGGATGCTGGGCGCGACAAGCTGATGCTGGTACGCGATGAGCTGGCCACTCGTAATCCGCGGTTTTTCTCTGTGACCTATGGCGCAGGCGGCTCTACCCAAGCGCGTACGCGGGACACCGTACGTACGGTTGGCCAGACCGGTATTACTACCGCACCGCACCTTTCGTGCATTGGCAGTGAAAAAGCCCAGCTGCGTGATTTGCTGTCCCAGTACCGCGAAGAAGGCATTAACAGCCTGGTCGCCCTGCGTGGTGATATGCCTTCCGGGATGGGCAGCATCGGCGAGCTACGCTATGCCAACGAGCTGGTGGAGTTTATTCGCAACGAGACGGGCGATCATTTTAATGTTGCCGTGGCGGCCTACCCGGAATCCCACCCTCAGGCAGCTAACCTTGATAAAGATATCGAAAACTTTGCGCGTAAAATGAAGGCGGGCGCCGATATGGCGATTACCCAATACTTATTCACCGCCGACGCTTACTTCAACTTTGTTGATAAAGTGCGCGCGCTAGGCGTTGAACAGCCGATTATCCCCGGTATTATGCCGATCACTAACTACACCAAGCTGGCGCGGTTTTCGGATAGCTGTGGCGCGGAAATTCCTCGCTGGATGCGCAAGCAGCTGGAAAGCTATGGCGATGACAGCGAAGCCATTGCCAAATTTGGCACCGAGGCAGTAAGCCGTCTTTGCCAGCGCCTGCTGGATGGTGGTGCGCCAGGGCTGCACTTCTACACCCTTAACCAGGCGGCTCCCGTACTGAAAGTGGTCGATAATCTGGTGGGCTAACTGCGATAGCCTGTTGATTTAAATCGCACCATACAAAACGCCCCGCTCAGTTGAGCGGGGCGTTTTGCCTTACTGGTTTTGTTGGTTAGTGGGCTTAACTCGCTGACGCTTGTACCTTGTCAGCCGTCTTGCCGCCACCAAATTGCTTGCGCTGGATGATGACGAGACCAGCGCCAATTACAAGGCCCACGATATCGGTGTAGATACCACCATAGATCATGCACATTGCACCGACCAACATGATAACCCGCTTAAGCACGTTCACCGGGCCAAAGAACCAAGCCTGCACCATACCCGAAAGCAGAATGATACCCAGCGTGGCGGTAACGCCCACTCGCAGAATCTGCATGGCAGAGCCTTCCATCAACATGGCCGGGCTGTAGAAGAACATGAACGGCACGATAAAGGCCGCCAGACCAATCTTGAACGATGCCACCGACGTACCCATGGGGTTATCGCCAGAAATGCCGGCTGCTGCGTAAGAGGCCAGCGCCACCGGCGGCGTAATGGCCGATACAACCGCAAAGTAGAACACGAAGAAGTGGGCAATAAGCGGCTCAATACCGATATTAATTAGCCCTGGTGCCACGACCGATGCGGCGACGGCGTAGGCCGCCGTGGTCGGCATGCCCATGCCCAGCAAGATACTGATCAGCATGGCAAAGATAAGTGCCAGCAGTTGGCTAACACCTGCCAGTCCCAGTAGCAGCGAGGAGAAGCGCGCGCCCACACCGGTGAGCGAAATAACCCCTACGATTAAGCCCGCACAGGCACAGACAGCGATGATCTGGATGGCCATGGTGCCCGCCAGTTGCAGCGCCTTGAGAATGGCGGTCACGCCCATTTTGTTGGGTGAAATCCAGCTGACAACGGCGGCCGAGGCGGTGGCCAAGGTGCCTGCCCTAATCACCGAATAGCCCATAAACAGCGCGGCTATCAGGATAATGATGGGGGCAAAGAGGTAGGCTTGTTTGGCCAATTTAGTGAAGCGTGGAATCTCATCTTTACGCATACCACGCATGCCTTTACGGGCCGCTTCAAAATCCACCATAAAGTAGATAGACGCGAAGTAAAGAATTGCCGGGATCAACGCTGCAATGGCGATGTCGGTATAGGGGATGCCCGTGACTTCCGCCATGATAAAGGCGCCTGCCCCCATAATCGGCGGCATGATTTGCCCGCCGGTTGAAGCTGCCGCTTCAATAGCGCCCGCGCTACGTGCGGGGTAACCCACCTTTTTCATTAGCGGAATGGTCAGTGAACCGGTCGATACCACGTTACCCGCGGAGGTACCGTTGATCATGCCCATTAGGCCCGAGGCAAAAATAGACACTTTGGCGGGGCCTCCACGGGCACGCCCGGCAGCGGCAAAGGCGAAGTTCACAAAGTAGTCACCTACTTTTGACGCTTGCAGGAAGGCGGCAAAAATAATGAACAGAATAATATACGTCGAGGAGACGGCGATGGTGGGGCCCAAGACACCGGCGTCGGTATAAAGCTGGCTAAAAAAGCGCTGCATGGATAGGCCAGGATACCCCAGGAAGCCGGGCAGGTAAGGGCCGGCAAAGACATATGTCAGGAAGATGAGTGAAATAATGACCAGCGCAAGGCCCGCTACTCGCCGGGTAAGCTCCAGAATAAGCAGGGACCCGGCAATCGCCGCCCAGGAAATCCCGATAGGCGCAAAGGAGGTGCCCGTTGAAGCGCGCAGAGGTGTGTTGTACATGATCAGTAAATAACCGGCGCTGGCCAGGGCACACACCATCAGGACTAAATCGGCCGGGTTAAAAGAGCCGCGTGCTTGGCGGAAAAGCCATGAAAGCACAATGGCGGCAACGGTCGTTGCTATTAATGGATAACCGTAGTGCCAGGTTTCAACGATTGGGTCGATGCGCATCGCACCACCGCTCAGGGTTTGTTGCATCAAAAAAACCTGAGCAAGCGTGTAGAGGGCCGGTATCAGCAGCGCGTAGCCTATCCACGTTAGCCAAGCGGGTGATGCGTTCTGGCCATCTTCGGCAAACCGAGCTCCCGCAAACAGGCCGTAGCCCAGAATCAGTGCCCCTGCAATATGCACAATACGAAACGACCAGGTCTCCATGGGATACACGTTGAGTGACACCAAGTGGAAACTTGAGTAGGCAATGGCTAGCCCGGCAAACAGGAAAAACTGCCAACCGGTAAATAGGCGACGGTTGGATTCAACGATGTCTTCATCGACGCCCTCTGCAACAACGGTAGGCGATGAAGCAAGCTGGACATCATCCTTGAGGTCATCAGAGGTTTGGGGGGTTGTGGGACTCATCAGAGTTCACCCTCACAGCAGGAGCAAAAAAAGGAGCAATAGCCAAAGCTGCCCCGCCTGGAAAACCAGGACGGGGCAGCCAGATGATGCGTAAAGTTTTAGTTGATCAGGTCTTCAGAGATTTCGTAGCCGTTCTCTTCATACCAACGAGCAGCGCCTGGATGGAAGGGGAGAACGCTGTTGTGTACGATATTTTCCGGAATGCTGGTTTCAGCACTGCGGTGAATAGAGCGCATACGGTCGTTGTTTTCCATGGTCACTTTGGTGACTTCGTAGATGAAGTCTTCCGGAAGATCACAGCCCGCAATCGCAAAGTTCCACATGGAAACTGCGCGAGCATCTTCCTCAAGCGTTGAGTAGGTGCTGGCAGGAATAGTGAATTCAGCCACTGGGAAGGTGTCCAGTACGGTCGCAAGCTCATCTTCGTTGAACTCGATGATGTTCACATCCGTTTGCACTTCCAACTGACTAACGGCAGGAATCGGGATGCCGGCTGCAAAAGCGATGACGTCCAGCAGGCCGTCCTGCAGCTGACCGCCAAGGTCAGACCAGCCGCCGTTGCGGCGGTCGAAGTTTACGCCCAACGTTTCCAGCATCGCTGGGAAATAGGTGTCAGACGTTGATGCTGCGGGACCAAAGCCAATACGCGCACCGTCCGGAATGTCCGAAATGGACTCAATGCCTGAGCTTGAAAGCGCGGCAATCGAGAACGGCGTTTCATACATCGGGAACAGTGCACAGACGTTATCCATCACCATGCCGGGTGCCAGCGGGCTTTTGCCGTTAACCGCATCAGAAGCGGGGCCCATGGTGGTTAAGCCAAAGGCCATATCGCCGCTATGAACAAGCGCCAGGTTTTGAGTAGGGCCGCCCGTTACTTCACCGCCGCCAGAAACGCCTAATTCATCAGCAATAAAGTTGGCCCAGCCAGAGCCGTAAACGAAAAACGTGCCGCCTTGGCTTGCGGTACCTACCGTAAAGTTTTCTGGCCAGTCAGCACGCTCAGCATGGGCGCTGGCAGAAGCGAGTAACGCGCCACCTGCAAGCAGGGCGAGAGTTTTAGGCATTATGGTGCGCATGGCATGTTTCCTTAACTGTTCTTGGGATTGTAGGCTGGCAAGCGCAAGCCGCTTTCCAGTGACAATAATATTTAAGCAACCATTTAAGAGCGATTGCCGTGCCATTTATAGGATAGTTAAGTAAAAACAAACGCTTGCTTTTAGAGTCTTCAACTTTAGTGGAAACTCCCTGGCGTCTAACTGTCTGGTAATGCGCACGCGGGATGATAAGTAGTGTGCGGTTTTCCGCTCACTGTTGGGTGCGCGCTAAGAAAGTAGAGAAAGTGCAATGAGAGGGTGCCGTGGCCCCCTGTTTTGAAGGGCTGGAAGCTGAGGGGTAGAGGTGAAAGGTAAGACAGGAGGGCACAAGGCCCTCCCAGTCATGACTTACGTATTGGGCTTACCAGGGTCAAGAATTCGTACTGGCTGGATATCCTGACTCTGTTGCTCCTCTCGCATCTGGTTCACTCGGGTTGTTAGCTCAGGTGAGTCGTTATCTTCAATGGGCAGTTGCTCAAAGAAGTCACAGCTCACGCACTCCCGATAGCGAATACCGTTTTGCTCCCAGGCACGAACACGGTCCATTGCGGCGCAGCGTGGGCAGATAACACCCGCAATAAAGCGTTTAACGGTCGACATGGTGTTCTCCAAACGCACGGTGCCAATGAAATAATAGACACCGTGCTGAGTTCAATAAGCGGTTAGGCCGCGCGAATACCGCTATGGCGCAATAGGGGCTCGACACTTGGCTCGCGGCCGCGGAAGGCCACAAATAGCTCTGCGGCATCGCGTGCCCCGCCTTGTTCCAGAATCTGGTGGCGGAAGCGTTGTCCGGTTTCAGCATCAAAAATACCGGCCTCCTCAAAGGCGCTCCAGGCATCCGCAGAGAGCACTTCGGCCCATTTGTAGCTGTAGTACCCCGCTGCATAGCCGCCAGCAAAAATATGCGCAAAGCTGTTTTGGAAGCGATTGAAGGGCGCCGCCGGTACGACCGAAGTGGCGCTGCGTACATCATCCAACAGCGTTTGAATATCGCTGGCGCTGGGCGTGCTTAATTCATGGTGTAAACGCAGGTCAAAGATCGAGAATTCGAGCTGACGCACCATGCCCATCGCGGACTGGAAGTTTTTGGCCGCCTGAAGGCGTTCAAGTAGCTCAGCCGGTAAGGCTTCCCCGGTTTCTACGTGCTTGGCCAGCAGGTTAAGCCCTTCACGCTCCCAGCAGTAGTTCTCCATAAACTGGCTGGGCAGTTCCACCGCATCCCAGGCAACGCCGTTGATACCTGAAATGTCGGCGATATGCTGCTTGGTCAGCATATGGTGAAGGCCGTGTCCAAACTCATGGAACAGGGTCGTTACTTCATCATGGGTAAGCAGGGCAGGCTTGCCACCGATGGGCGCCGTAAAATTACAGGTTAAAAAAGCCACCGGCAACTGAATACCATGCTCAGTTTGACGGCGTACTCGACAGTCGGCCATCCAGGCGCCGCCGCGCTTGCCTTCCCGAGCGTAGAGGTCAAGGTAGAACCCGGCAATGGGCTGGCCATGCTCGCTAATACGGAAATAGCGCACATCGCTATGGTAGCTTGGCGCCTCACTATCTTCTTCTACCTGCACGCCATAAAGCCGCTCAACCACTTGAAAGAGACCGTTAATCACGTGTGGTGCAGGAAAATAGGGGCGTAGCTGCTCTTGGGAAATGGCATGGCGCGCTTCACGCAGCTTTTCGCTAACGTAAGCAATATCCCACGGCTCCAGCGTATCAATGCCCAGCTCGTCGCGCGCGTAAGCGCTTAGCTCGGCAAACTCCTCTTTTGCTTGCGGGGCGGCGCGACGGGCCAAGTCACCCAGAAAATCGAGCACTTGCTCGGGAGAGTCCGCCATCTTGGTGGTCAGTGAAAAGTCTGCATAGGCGCTGAACCCCAGCAGCGTCGCCAGTTCCTGGCGTAGTGCGAGGATCTCTTCCATCAACGGAGCGTTATCAAACGTGCCCGCATTAGGGCCTTGGTCTGAGGCGCGGGTGACAAACGCGGTATACACCTCGCGGCGCAGCTCACGATTTTCAGCGTAGCTAACGACGGGGAAGAAGCTTGGGAAATCCAGCGTAATCCGATAGCCCGAAACGCCCTTGGCTTCAGCAGCCGCTTTCAAGGTATCGAGCGCGCTGGAAGGCAGCCCAGCGAGCTCCTCTTCACTATTGAGGTCCTTGTGCCATGCCTGGGTGGCATCCAGCACATTATTGGAGTATTGATTGGAGAGCGTTGAAAGGCGCGACTGAATGTCACCGTAGCGCGCTTTTTTATCGGCAGGCAGGTCGACCCCGGCGAGGCGGAAATCGCGCAGTGCATTATTAACGGTGCGCTGCTGTGCGGCATCCAGCGTACCCCAGTTGTCACTCTCCTTGAGCGCTTGCCAGCCGTGGAAAAGCCCTTCGTGCTGGCCGACCCACGTGCCAAAGGCGGAAAGCTGTTCCAGGCAGGTTTGGTAAGCTTCGCGCAGCTCCGGCGTGTTCATCGTGCTATTTAAGTGTGACACCGGCGACCATGCTTGGGAGAGTCTATCGCTTACCGCTTCCAGCGGAACGGCAAAGCTCTCCCACGTGGGCGGTGTTTCTGCGGCCTGCTGGGCCAGGCGGTCAATCGTTTCACGGTTCTCACTTAAAAGCGCTTCCACCGCGGGCACCACATGCTCGGCACGCATTTCAGCGAAGGGGGGAAGCTTGTGCGTTTCAAGCAGCGGATTGTGGGTCATAAGCACCTCAGTTGGCAGCGTTAATGAGTGCAAAAACGCGTAATAATAGCTAAACAGTGTGGGCACAGGGGCGCTGTTTCAATGGCAAGGTTTGGTCTCTTGGCAGGCGCCTGCTAGTCTTGCCGCCTTTTAGTGCCCACGATGGCAGGAGTCAATAATGAGCGAGACGCTGGAGCGCTGGGGGTCTAAGCGGGCCTTTATCCTGGCAATATCGGGTGCTGCGGTGGGGCTGGGCAACATCTGGCGCTTCCCTTATGTGGCGGGTGAAAATGGCGGGGCTGCGTTTTTATTAATTTACGTGGCGTTTGTGCTGCTGCTGGGTATTCCCGTCATGATGGCTGAAATTCTCATTGGCCGGGCTGGGCGGCGTGGTCCGTTGCAGGCATTGGGCGCACTGGCTGCTGAAGCAGGGGCCTCCATGCACTGGCGTTGGCTCGGGCTCTTTGGGGCGTTTACTGTTTTTTGTATTTTGTCCTTCTATTCAGTGGTGTCTGGCTGGTCGATCGAGTTTTTGGTGGCCTCCATCAACGGACAATTTAACGGGGCAACAGCGGCTGAGATAGGCGCTGGTTTCGATGCATTTTTAGCAAGCCCTGGGCTTTTGATTTTCAATCACTCTCTGTTTCTGTTTATGACCATGACCGTGGTGGCGGCTGGCGTGGCCAAGGGGCTTGAGCGGCTTAACAATCTACTCATGCCGCTGCTGTACGTGCTGCTGTTGCTGTTGGCCGGATACGCTGCCACCACCGAGGGCTTCTCCACGGCGTTGACGTGGCTATTTTTACCCTCCTTTGAGGCAATCACACCTACCGTGGTGCTGCATGCCATGGGCCATGCGTTTTTCACTCTGGCGGTAGGGGCCTGCGCGCTGATGGCGTATGGCGCTTATATGCCGGAAGAGCAGAGCTTGCCTAAAGCGGCGTTTGCCGTTGCCGTACTGGACATTAGTGTGGCGTTGCTGGCGGGTATCGCGATTTTCTCGGTGGTGTTTGCCCAGGGGATGGACCCGGCTGAGGGCCCGGGGCTGATGTTTGTGACCCTGCCGATAGCCTTTTCTGAGTTGCCCGGCGGCGCGTTCTGGCTAAGCGTGTTCTTCCTGTTGTTACTGCTCGCTACCTGGACATCGGCCATTAATCTGGCAGAGCCCATGGTCGCGATGCTGCAGGGGCTTGGGCTGCGGCGCAGTATGGCAACGGCGATCATCGCGCTAAGTGTTTGGCTAATGGGATTGTTGTCGGCGTTCTCTTTCTCAACCCTGGCGGAGTTCCAGCCACTCTTTGGGCGCAATATCTTTGAATTGGTTAGCAGCATTCCACCAGACATATTTTTGCCCTTGGGTGGCTTGATGATTGCCACGTTTGCTGCCTGGGTAATGCCGCAGAAGAGAGCAATGAAAGCGTTAGGCGCCGGGGAAAGTGGCTACCTGCTATGGCGCAATATTGTGCGCTGGGTCTCGATTCCGCTGACGTTTATCGTCTTGCTGAGTGGGCTTTTATAGTGCTATGCCGCTTGTGAGAATGGATATATCCGCCATCAATAGAGCAGTATGTGCTTGGAACAGGTACTTGGAACAGGTACTTGAAATACGTACTTGGAAATAGGCTCTTTAGGAGAGTGCAATGAAAGAGGCAGCGAGCAGTGCGCTAAGAGAGTTTAAAGGCCATTCGCCCCGCTTGGGCGAGCGCGTGTATATCGACCCAGCAAGCGTGGTCATTGGTGACGTTGAGCTGGGCAATGACTGTTCGGTATGGCCAATGACGGTGATTCGTGGCGATATGCACCGGATTCGTATTGGCGCTCGTACCAGCGTGCAGGATGGCAGCGTGCTGCATATTACTCACGCTAGTGAGTTTAACCCGGAGGGCTTTCCACTCACGATTGGTGAAGATGTGACGATTGGCCATAAAGCCATTTTGCATGGCTGTACGCTGGGCAACCGTATTTTGGTCGGTATGGGCGCCATCGTGATGGACGGCGCGGTGGTTGACGATGAAGTGATCATTGCCGCTGGGGCTGTGGTCACGCCCGGTAAGCACTTGGAGAGTGGCTATGTTTACGCCGGTAATCCTGCCAAGGCGCTACGCCCCTTAAAAGAAAAAGAGCGGGCCTTCTTCCCCTATACCGCAGGTAACTACGTAAAACTTAAGGATCAATTTTTAGCCGAAGCCTGCTTATGATTAAGCTTAGCTAACATATTGGCTTGCCGTCCTTTTTTCTGAACTAGTCATGTTGTAATCTTAAAAAATCTGGTAATTTATCCAGTTTTTTCAGGATGCCGCGATAACATGGCGAACTTTCGCACGCATATGACGATAGCGACTGCGGGCGGCATGTTAATGGCGTACGCGGGTTGGCAAGCCCAGTGGTGGCCTTATTCTCAAGCCATACTAATCGTGGCGTTGGTCACCTTTGGCGGCATTTTGCCCGATATTGATGCTGACCGATCACGCTCTATCCGTTTGATTTTTAATATTCTTTCCGTGCCATCACTGGTGGTGGGCGTAATGTTGCTGGAGTCATGGCTGACGCCGGGCATGTTGCTGGTAGCTTGCGGCGGTATTTATTTCTCGGTGCGGTATTTGGCGGGAATACTGTTCTCAAAACTGACGGTTCACCGTGGCATTTGGCACTCGCTGATGGCGGCCGGGCTATGTTCGCTATTAACGGCTGCGCTGAGTTTTCATCTGCTTGTTCAGCCTGCGGGGTTAGCGTGGGCACACGGTATGGCCGTGCTGCTGGGGTTTATTATTCATTTGGTGCTGGATGAGATGTATAGCGTGGATTTGGAGGGAGCACGGCTTAAGCGCTCGTTCGGTACCGCGCTTAAGCTCGGCGATAGCCGTCGGCCCATTTCCAACCTATTAATGCTGATTGCCACCCTGACACTGCTTCCCTGGACGCCGCCCTGGTCGGACTTAATGGAGCTGTTTCATCAGGGGTCACTGCTGTGGCGGTAATCGTCGGCCTGTAAGCCATGCTTTTTCAGCTTGTCGTAAAACGTTTTACGCGGAATGCCCAAGTGGCGGCAGACATCGGTGACTCGGCCATGGTGACGGGCAAGCGACTGGCTAATCAGGCTCTTTTCAAACAGCTCTACCTGGCGCGGTAACGTGGGTTCTGGCGTGTCGGTGGCTACCCCTTCCAGCAGCATATCCAAGCGGTAATCAAATGCTGCGCCGAGTAGCACGTAGCGCTCAGCAAGGTTGCGTAGTTCACGCACGTTGCCAGGCCAGTCATGGGCCAACAGTGCAGCGATACCGTGGCTGTTCAGAGTGGGGGCCTCCAGGCCGCTACGATTGGCGGCAATGACGGCAAAGTGCTGAAACAGAAGCGGGATATCCTCACGCCGTTCGCGCAGCGCGGGTAACGCCAGCGTGACAACATTCAGCCGGTAGTAGAGGTCTTCACGAAAGCCCCCCTCTTCAGCGGCAACTTTAAGATCCACCTTGGTGGCGGTAATCACCCGAATGTCGAGAGTGACTGCTTCATTGGCACCGAGCCGTTCGATGCTGCGCTCTTGCAGGACGCGCAGTAGTTTGACCTGAAGAGCCAGTGGCATCGACTCAATCTCATCGAGGAAAACAGTACCGCCGTTAGCGTGCTCAAACTTACCAATTCTACGTTCAACCGCGCCGGTAAAAGCGCCTTTTTCATGCCCAAACAGCTCAGACTCAATGGTGTTTTCCGGCACGGCACCGCAGTTGATTGCCATAAAGGGGTTGTTGCGCCGAGCGCTGCGTTCATGAATAGCCCGGGCCACGAGGTCCTTGCCGGTCCCTGTTTCGCCAAACAGCAGCACATCGGCTTCTACCTGACTAATGCGCTGAATCATCGCAGCCAAGCGAGAAATAACCGCCGTGCGCCCCACCAGGCGCGGGCCAAGGGCAGCTCGCTGTACTTCCAATTCGGCCTTAAGACGATTGTTTTCGAGGCTAAGCTGGCGCTTTTCAATGCCGCGGCGCACAACATCGAGTAGCTGGTCGCCAGCAAATGGCTTCTCCAGGAAGTCCCATGCGCCTGCACGCATGGCTTCTACCGCCGTGGAAATATCGCCATGCCCGGTAATCAGAATAATCGGTAGGGTAGGGTCGCGACGATGCAGTTCATGCAGAAGCTCCATTCCTCCCATGCCAGGCATACGGATGTCGCTGACAATCACGCCAGGAAACTCTGCGGGTAGCGCCGCCAGGGCTTGCTCGGCTGACGCAAAGCAGGTGGGCGTGTAGCCGGCAAGCTCCAGGGTTTGGCTGGCGGTAATACGCAGATGAGGCTCATCGTCGATCACCATGACCGGCAGCATCGACGGTTCATGCATGGCTATTGTTCTCTTGTTGAGTCGAGGGTACAGGCGCGTGAATCGGTGGCGCGAAAGGTAGTGAAATAATAAAGCAGGCGCCTGTCGGGTCGCGATTGACGGCCTGCAACTTGCCACCCAGGTCATCCATGATACGCGACGAGATGGAAAGCCCCAGCCCCAATCCGCTTCCCGGTGCTTTGGTGGAAAAAAAGGGTTCAAAAATTTGTGTTAGGTGCTGGTCGCCAATGCCGGGGCCGTTATCCATAACGTTAATGGTGACCTGCTTTTCGTTCAGCGCCGCACTCAAGATAAGCCGAGGTTCTGAGGTCTCTTGCATGGCGTGCAGGGCATTACTAATCAGGTTGACCAGTACTTGCTCCAAGCGTACCAGATCGCCCGTTACCCATAGCGTTTCCTTGGGCCAATGCTGTTCAACGGTAACATGCCCGTCGCGCAGGCGACCCTGGAACAAGCGAAGTGCATATTCGATGCAAGCCTGTACAGAGATGGTTTCCTGTCGCTCACTGCTTTTACGCGAGAATTGACGAAGCTGTGCGCTGATATCGGCCATGCGCTTGGTGAGATCAACGATTTGCTCAAGGTTTGCGTCCGCTTGATCTACTCGGGAAAGCGTTAAAAAGCGCCGGGCATTTTCGCCATAGGCCCGAATGGCTGCCAGCGGCTGGTTCAGTTCGTGATTGATGCCCGCTGCCAATTGGCCAAGGACTGCCAGTTTGGCGGCCTGGATGAGTTCATCCTGAGTTTGACGCAGGTTGGCTTCTGCGCGGCGTCGCTCTTCGATTTCATTGGAAAGGCGCTGGTTGCTGGCCACCAAGTCGTGAGTGCGACGCTCGACGCTGGCTTCCAGCTCATCACGCACCAGGGCAAGGGTGTGCCGTTCGCGTTCAGCAAACGCTTCGCGCTCACGACGTAAGCGCAGGCGCTGCCAGCCAATGCCGCCGCCAAGTACAATCATTCCGTAAAGCCCGCCCGCCATAAGTGCGGCGATCCACTGAGCGCGGACAACGGGTGTTAAGGGCTTGAGAATATGCATGTGCCAGCCAAACTCCACCACGGGGCGTGTCAGGCTTAAATAACGGCTGCTACTAAGCGGGCCCTGAGAAAAACTAACCAGTGCACTGTCTGGCCCATAAGGTGCATCAATATTAATGCCTGAAGGGGATAGCGGTTCAATGGCGTAGCGACGTGTGTCACGAAGCGTTTGACGTTGTTCATCACTAAGCGCATAGAGCGCATTCATACGCAGCTCAGGGCGGCTGGCCATAAAGATAATATTGTCATTATCGGTCACCAGTAGCTCAGCATCTTGCTCAGCCCAGCCCTCTTCAACTTCATCCAGTAACACCTTGATGACGATAACGCCGGAGGGTTGCGCATCTGGCGAAGTATCATCCAGCCATACCGGCGCCGAGAAGAAGTAGCCCCGTTCCAGTGACTGAACCCCTAGCCCATAAAACCGCCCTTGCCGTCCGGCGATGGCTTCTGTGTAGTAGCTGCGAAACGCGTAGTTATGACCTAAAAACGTATTGGGACGATGCCAGTTGCTGGCGGCAATTGTGTTGGCATCGCGGTCGAGCAGGTAAACGTCAGAAACACCTGCGGTAAAGCGGAAACGATCCAGCAGCAGGTTAAGCGGCATGGCGTTCTGGGTTTCCGGAGAGGCCAAAAAGCGTTGAACACCTTCACGCGTCGCGAGCATTTGGGGTAAATAGTCGTAGCGGAGCAGATAGCCATTAAGGTTGGCGACAGAAAGGCGTAGCTCGTTTTCGGCGTCTTCCTGAAGGGTAGAGATGGCTTGCTCGCGCGCCAAGTGGGCGGCTTGCCACATGACGAGTATGAGGCCTAGCGTGATGGCAACAAGCCATATACCTTTCCAGCGGCGATGCTTCATACGCTGCTACTTACCACGGGCACGGCGTAGCGCACGTGCTGCCTGCTGTTGGCGAGGTGGGGGAATATCATCCGCTAGGCATCCATTAATAGGTATGACCAATCATAAGGCAGGAGATCGCCGTGCCTCAAGCTAGCCCTCTGGGCTACTAATACACATTGGTAGCAGTGTTGCTGGAGTCAGGAAGACCTCCTGTAGAGCGAGTAGTTACCCTGCATTATGACGATATGGCATTATTTCAGACATATTTCACCCAGCCCCTTGCCAAACGTCCGGCGAATCCGTAAAGTACGCATCCGCTGCG
>NZ_JBQSVY010000022.1:0-31971 GCF_052446175.1 Halomonas sp. AOP43-D1-4 | reverse complement strand
GCTGCATGAAGCTGTGTTTACGCATTCGACAACAAGCCCCAATCAGCAGCTAATTGCATCAATGGACGTTGCGCGCAGGCAAATGGAGTTGGAGGGGTACGGGTTAGTCAGTAATTCGATTCAAATGGCGTTAGATATTCGCAACCAAATTAATAAACATCCCTTAATATCGAAATACTTCCGCGTACTAGGTGCCGATGAAATGATTCCGAGCGAATTTCGCTCGAGCGGTTTTGAGGACTTTTTGGCCCAAGGCATCAACTGGAGCGATGCCGTACTCGCCATTCGCGACGATGAATTCTTTTTGGACCCTACACGTATCACTCTAATTTGCGGCACAGCTGGGTTCGATGGAACACAGTTCAAGGGTTTGCTGGCCGATAAATATGAAATTCAGGTTAACAAAACATCACGTAACTCAGTGCTTTTGCAAACCAATATCAATAATACGAGAAGCGATGTAGCTCAACTGGTACACGTTTTACTTGAAATTGTAACGGAACTTGGGAAAAAACTAAGTCATTCAGGAGAAGAGGGCAACAAAAGCTTTAACGAACGCGTCTATAGTTTGATGAGTGATGTGCCCGATCTGCCTAATTTTAGCTACTTTCACGAAACATACCGAAACGACGTTGCAGGTGTAGCGGTTGAGGGAGATATTCGTGATGCATTTTTCAAAAGCTGGAGCCCCGAGAATTGCGAATATGTCGGTTTATTCAGCGACGAATGTGACCGTCGTTTACAAGATGGCCCGCCCATGGTGTCAGCGAAGCTGGTAATCCCTTATCCGCCTGGTTTCCCTATATTGGTTCCAGGACAAGTTATCAGCAAAGAAACAATATCTTTCATGCGCAAGCTGGATGTTAAAGAGGTGCACGGCTATGAAGCCAGCAGAGGTCTTCAGCTTTTAAAGCTTTCTTCTTCTGATACCCCTTAACATTTCTTCTACGTATTTCTTTGACTACGCCCCTTTCAGAATAGATGAAAGGGGCGAACGTGCGGAGCTTGTTTGATATGGCGACTTGGGAATGGGTAGTAGCTATTCTAAGAGGAAGTCCGGAGCTAGCAATATTTTTAGCCTTGGCAATCGGTTACTGGGTAGGTGGGATTAAGCTTGGTAATTTTAGCTTGGGCGCTGTCACGGGAACACTGCTGGCGGGGGTGCTTATCGGGCAGCTAGGGATTGATATATCCCCACAAATTAAATCTATCTTTTTTATTATGTTTCTCTTTGCTGTCGGGTTTGGTGTTGGCCCTCAATTTGTACGCGGTATTGCAAGTGATGGGCTCCCCCAGGCACTTTTTGCCATTGTAATATCGATGCTGTGCTTGGCTTCTGTATATATTGCCGCTTCTATTTCAGGGTATGGCCCGGGCTTGGCGGCAGGCTTGCTTGCAGGAACACAAACTATCTCCGCCTCAATAGGCCTTGCGACTAATGCGATAAGCCAGCTTGATCTTTCACCGGAGGAAATTCAGCAGCAATTAGATCTTATCCCCGTCGCGTATGCCGTTACGTATTTATTTGGAACAGTGGGCACCGGGTGGATCATCGCTTTTCTGGGGCCAAAGCTTTTACGCATCAACCTACAGGAAGAGTGTAAGCGCTACGAAAAAGAGATGTCCGTCGGCGCTTCCGAAGATGGTATGCATTCCGCATGGCATAAATACATCATTCGAGCTTATGAGCTTGCCACGCCCGGCTTGATTGCCGGTAAAACGGTATCAGAAGCAGAAGCCAGTGTTGATGGGCGCCTGTTCCTGGAAAACCTGCGCCGTGGAGAAAAGATTATTCCCTTTGATGGCGATACCGTTTTACAAGTAGGCGATATTGTTGCTGTCTCAGGTAATCATGAAGCGTTAGTAGAGTGGAGCAATCGGGCTAAGGAAGTCGCTGATCCAGAGCTTTTGAATATACCTGTTGAATCGGTCGATGTTTTTATTACCAATAAAAAAGCAAATGGGAAAAAACTTATTGAGCTTGCTCAGCAGCCTATGGCTCGAGGTGTTTACGTTACACGTGTTCGGCGAGGCTCAATGGGCGTAGATATCCCTTTATACGCGCAAACTAAAATACATCGTGGTGATATCGTAACTATTAACGGTACGAAGAAACATATTGACGACATAATTGGCGAATACGGCTTTGCTGACCGTCCTACCAGTGTTACGGATATGGTGTTAGTGGGTGCCGGTATCGTTTTGGGTGGTTTAATTGGTGCGATATCGGTTCCTGTCGATGGGATTCCAATTACGCTTTCTGTTTCGGGCGGCGCGTTGATTGCGGGTATTCTTATTGGGTGGTTACGTAGTTTCATACCGAAGCTCGGTACAGTGCCAAGCGCAACGCTTTGGTTTATGAACTCGGTAGGTTTGAATATATTTATTGCTGTGGTGGGCATTATGGCGGGTCCCACGTTTGTTGCTGGGCTTCAACAGGTCGGCTTCGAGATATTCTTCTGGGGGCTATTTGCAACCGCTGTCCCGATGGTACTCGGCCCATTGATTGGTAAATATATTTTTTGTTTCGACCCTGCGATTAATCTTGGCTGCTGCGGTGGGGCCAGAACGAGCACGGCATCTGTCGCTATGGTATCTGAACAAGCCAAAAGCAACGTGCCCATGCTTGGGTATACGGTGCCCTACGCTGTCAGTAATACGTTTTTAACACTGTGGGGCATGGTTATCGTTATATTATTATCATAACCATCTGTTTGATAATGCCTGCGCGGTTCAAGACCACCGCGCGGGCATTTTTCATTCACTTAAGCCAGAAAAGCCATCCAGTCGCCATGAACGGCATTCATGCAGTACCTGACGCGGATGCGATGAAAGTCGCGTTCGGCTGCGTTATGATAGCGGTCTGATTTCTTTCATGAACGATCCTTATCTACGAGGTTTCCCGCCAATGTTCAGCCGCGATATGACAATTGCCGGATTTGATGATGCGCTGTTTGACGCCATGCAGAAAGAAGTGGCCCGCCAAGAAGCGCACATTGAGTTAATTGCTTCCGAAAACTACGCAAGCCCCCGCGTAATGGAAGCGCAAGGCAGCCAGCTGACCAACAAATACGCTGAAGGTTATCCGGGCAAGCGCTACTATGGCGGCTGCGAGTTTGTCGATATCGCTGAAAACCTCGCGATTGACTACGCAAAAGAGCTGTTTGGCGCAACCTATGTGAACGTTCAGCCGCACTCCGGCTCCCAAGCCAACAGCGCGGTATTTTTAGCGCTGGTTAAGCCGGGCGACACCATTTTAGGCATGAGCCTGGACGCAGGCGGTCACTTGACCCACGGTGCCAAGCCTAGCTTCTCAGGCAAGCAGTACAATGCGGTTCAGTACGGCTTAAACGAGCAAGGCCTGATCGATTATGATCAAGTGGCTGAATTGGCCCGCGAGCACAAGCCGAAAATGATCATTGCCGGTTTCTCTGCCTACTCACAAATTGTCGATTGGGCCAAATTCCGCGAAATCGCCGACGAAGTAGGCGCTTACTTATTGGTTGATATGGCACACGTGGCGGGTCTGGTCGCGGCAGGCGTTTACCCAAGCCCCTTGCCTCATGCCCACGTGGTTACCTCAACGACACACAAAACGCTGCGCGGCCCGCGTAGTGGCGTGATTCTGTCAGCTGAAAACGATGCCGATATTGAGAAAAAGCTGCAGTCTGCCGTATTCCCCGGCGGTCAGGGCGGCCCGTTAATGCACGCGATTGCGGCAAAAGCGGTCTGCTTCAAAGAAGCCATGTCGCCTGAGTTTAAAGCCTACCAGCAGCAGGTCGTTAAAAATGCCAAGGTAATGGCCGGTGTGTTTATGGAGCGCGGCTTTGATATCGTTTCCGGCGGCACCGAAGACCACCTGTTCCTGCTCTCATTAATCAAGCAGGGCGTGACCGGTAAAGATGCCGATGCGGCACTAGGCCGTGCCCATATCACCGTTAACAAAAATGCCGTTCCTAACGACCCGCAAAGCCCGTTTGTTACCTCAGGCCTGCGTATCGGTACGCCAGCGGTGACGACACGTGGTTTCGGTGAAGAAGAGTGCCGTCAGCTTGCTGGCTGGATCAGTGACATCCTGGATGTGCTGGCCAAAGGCGAAGACACTAGCGCCGTTGAAGCCCAAGTGGCAGAGAAAGTGGCAGAAGTATGTGGCCGCTTCCCGGTTTATAAGTAACGTTGTGATAAAGGGGTTGCGTGAAGTACCAGGTTAGTCCGTAAGACTCACCAATTCACGCCATGCTTGAAAAAAGGCCTGCACGTTAAATCGTGTAGGCCTTTTGGTTTTAGCGACGCGTAAAAGTGAAATGATGCCTGATTACTCAGGGTGGGGGATAAGCGACGCCATCGCTTCGAGAATTTGATCAACGTCAGGGATGCGCCCATCCTGGTTAAATAAACACGTATGCTGTGGCTCGTACCTGGGCCAATAGCGGTAAGGCAGCGTCGAATAAAAGATGCCTAAGGTGGGCGTGTGCGTGGCCAGTGCCAGGTTTCTTACGCCCGTATCGCCACAAACAAGTAAATCTGCTTGGGCCATGGTGTGCGTCAGCTCCTCCAGGGGGAGTTTGTGCTGGATCGTAATGTTGGCGTGCTGCGCGGCCTCGGTGAGCAGGAAATCCCCTTTTTCACTCTCGTTGGCCCCTTCCAGCAAAATATGCTGATAATCAGGAAACTGTGAGGCCGCGCGTAACATAAGCGCCTTCCATACGTCCTGTGGAACAGATTTATTGGTTCCAGACGCGAAGGGGAAGTAGTAGATAGCGCGAGCGCTCTCGCTTGGGGAGTGAGCGGGCAGCGCAAAATCGAGCGGGTATGAGGGCTGGTTGCCGAATACGCTTAAGAAGTCGAGTAAGACCTCGGCTTCGTAATGGTAGTTTGAGCGGGGAAGAGTAACGTCATACAGCCAGCGGTTGTACCAGGGGCGATATGGAAACCCCATTTTTAAATGCGCACTGCTCAATAGTGTGAGTGCCCTTGAGCGAGAGGTATCCGCAAGGTCAAACACAATATCGAACTGACCAAGCGTTGTAAGCGATGTGTACTGTTCTTGAATGCCGGTTGATGTGTCATGGATGAAAATGTCATCGACCAGGTCTTCAGGCACGGCATAGCGATATTTACTAGTGGTTGCCAGCGTCACGTGCGCGTTGGGAAAGGTCCTTTTTAATTCAACCAGAAAGGGGCGGGCCGCCATATAGTCGCCAAAAGCACATTGGCGTATCACTAAAACACGCTCGATATCCTCGTGGCGTGTTTGGTTGGCCCACTGTAGTGATTTCTTCTTGAAATAACCTGATTTATCTTTCCATATCTTCATACTGCAGGGCCTGATAATAACGATTAAAACAGACGTTGTCTGTGAAAGAAGCAAGACGTTTGCTCGGTGACCAATAACGAGTGATCACTATGGATAGGCGTTAAGGTACCTGTTATTCACATTCTGAAAAAGAGTTAGTTGAGAAAGGGCTAACTCGTTGGCATTGGTCATGAAACTACTGATTTGCTGAGGACTCCATTTATCCAGGTTGGCCAGTGAACCAGACCTAACAGTCGCTTCGTCACTTTCCAAGCGGTGCGTAGGTGCTGATTACTGGTCGATTGGGCCAACTGGGGTGAGAGCCACTGGGCAGCCCGTTACGCTTTATCTCGTGACTAATTGTGCTGTTGTGAACACCTGTGGCCTTGGTGATCTGTCGCTGGCCCGAATGCATGATGCCGTACAGCTGGACCATCAGGCCAATGTATAGTTTTATACTGGCTGGCATGATCTTCAGGCAGGCGCAGGCTTTATTCGGCGTTTTGTTATGGGATTAGCTGAGGTCTAGGGCGGCTGTGTCTCCCCAATTCACCGTTCAGGCACTTTCATGCGACCCCTTAAGTTATTGTGTTTCTGGCGCTGGGCTACCCATCAGTTCGAGTAGCTGTGCTTCCTCCGGCATTCCTTGAATGCGGTCAATGCGCATAACGCCGCTGGCTACTTCACGCTGAAAAGCGCTGGTGGGCGTTGCGTAAAGTCCTAATGCGTCAAACAGCTGGTTATTCGTGTACACCTGCTCTTCAATATCACGGGGCTGTGCGCTGGCTGTTATTGCTTCCCCCTCTTCATGACGCTTGAGGGCGGCACTTGGGTCATCAGCCGCCAGCAGCGTGGCGGCTTTGGCAGGGCTATCAGGCGCTAAAATGCCCACCATGATATGGCGTAACTGTACCTCGCCTGCTTCTACCCACGGGCGGGTTTTCTTCCAAAATGCCTGACAGTAGGGGCAGTTGGCATCCGTGAAGGTGTATACCACCCTGGGGGCTTCGGTGCTGCCATCCTGTATCCAGTGACTATCTTCGAGTAGTTGCCATGTTTCGGCTTCCAATACTGCGCGGACATGCTGGTCCAGTTGGGCTTCCGTCAGGTTCTCGCCCTGGTGATCCGTTAGCGTGCCGACAATCGCGTGCTCACCATCGGGTGTTAAATAAATGGCTATTTCTTGGCCTTGGGCGCTCGCACCAAAACCGCTTAGCCCACCTGGCGCGTCAAACTGGCCATGAATTTCCCAGCCCTGGTCGGCCAATGCCTGCACCGGTGCAGGCAGCGCGTTAGCGTGGCTGATGTTGAAGCCTGCGAACAGTAGCAAGCCGCTGAGGGCTGTGGAGGTTTTAAAAGCATTGCGTTTTTTAAAAGAGACGTTAAGCGTACGGAGGGTAAGCGGCATCACAACATCCTTGCGTAAGGAGCATAATAAGTGACGCTAACCTATCAGAGCCTGTCACCGAAGCATACACAAACACCTCGGAGGGGTGTTTGTTGGAATTGGGGCATAGCACTTGAAACAGAGACGCCGCGCTACGAAAAAGTGGCCATGTTGATGCCGGTAGCGCATACAATGCATTGTGTTTTCTGGATTCATTAATCCCATGTATTGAACCAATGCAGCGTGTGTGTCAAATCGTTACAATGACGGGCTAGACACTGCTGTTATTGCATCATGGTCCGCGCTTAAACGCTGCAGACATAACGTTTGGGTCGATTGATGGATGAAAACGCGTTTGAGAACAGTCTTGAAAAACAGTGAGTGATAACAGGTTATAACATGCTTACTCGTGCGGCTTACAGCACGGACTGACAACAGGTTGACCGCTATGCATTGCCCTTTTTGTGGTGCTAATGATACTCGAGTGACTGATTCGCGTTTGGTAGCGGAGGGTGATCAGGTGCGTCGGCGCCGACAGTGTGCCAGTTGCCAGGAGCGCTTTACTACCTATGAAACGGCAGAGTTTTTGATGCCAAGAGTTGTAAAGTCGGATGGCTCGCGCGAAAGCTTTAATGAAGTAAAACTACGCGCCGGAATGTTACGCGCCTTAGAGAAGCGCCCGGTCAGCGCTGAAGCTATTGAAGCGGCAGTTGAGCGTATTCGCCAAACTCTGCGCGCCCGAGGCGATCGTGAAATCAATGCGCGTGATATTGGTGAGTCCGTGATGCAGGCATTAAGCAACCTGGATCAAGTGGCGTATATCCGGTTTGCCTCGGTCTATCGTAAGTTCCAGGACATAGACGAGTTTCGCGCTGAAATTGATCGTCTCTCCCAAGAGCCCTCTTTGCCATCGGAGCGTGATAAGGAAGATACGTAATGAGTACCGTTGCCGCGTTTAGCGACGCTGATCACCGCTATATGGCGCGTGCCTTGCAATTAGCCAGGCAAGGGCTTTATACCACTGACCCTAATCCGCGCGTAGGCTGCGTCATTGTACAGCAGTCGCCTGGCCAGCCCGAGCATATTGTGGGGGAGGGTTTTCATGTGCGGGCGGGCGAGCCGCATGCGGAAGTTCATGCGCTCAATACCGCGGGTGACAAGGCCAAAGGGGCAACGGCTTACGTCACGTTAGAGCCCTGTTTTCATACAGGGCGGACAGGGCCATGTGCGTTGGCGCTTAAAAACGCCCAGGTGGCACGTGTTGTGGTCGCCATGGTCGACCCTAATCCGCAGGTCAGTGGGCAAGGAATTGAGCTACTAAGGGAAGCCGGTATCGACGTGAAAATCGGCTTGTTAGAGCAAGATGCACGGGCGTTAAACCCTGGTTTTATCGCTCGTATGCAGCGTAAACGACCCTTTGTGCGCCTAAAAATGGCCATGAGTTTGGATGGGCGTACAGCGATGGGGTCGGGTGAGTCGCAGTGGATAACGGGTCCTGAAGCGCGCAGCCATGTTCAGCGCCTGCGCGCGCGTTCGAGCGCTATTTTGAGTGGCGTTGACTCGATCATTATGGATGATTCACGGTTGACGCTGCGGGCTGATCAACTGCAAGTAGCGAACGCTGACATCGTGGCGTTACGTCAGCCACTGCGCGTTATTGTGGATACGCGTTTGCGCCTGCCTTTAGCGGCGGCCTGTTTACGTGAGCCTGGCCGTACCTTAATAATGACCACGCCTGCACACTCGCCAGAAAAACGCGCCAAGTTAACGGCGGCTGGCGCAGAGGTGCATGTGTTTGAGGCGGGGAGCGATGGGCGTCTTCCGCTGGGCGAATTGCTTGGCTGGCTGGCTGAAAACGAACAGGTCAACGAGCTGCTGGTGGAGACAGGCGCCACGCTCGCTGGTGCGCTGCTGGATGCCAGGTTGGTGGATGAGTTGCAACTTTTTGTGGCACCCACGTTATTGGGGGGTGAGGCAAAACCGCTCTTTGCGCTACCTGGGCTTTCACAAATGGCGGATCAGCGGCGTTTAAGCATTCATGATATACGAGCGATAGGGCGAGATTGGCGTATTATTGCCTCGCCAGAGCCCGACTAGCGCAGGCGGCGATAGCAAGGTACTCTGTCGCAATTAATCGTGTCGCAATTGATCGTGTCGCAATTATCCGTATTGCAATTAGTTGTGTTGTAATTCAGTGCTGCTATCGGCTTTTGATGGTTGCCCGCTTATTGCTATCAATGTTGGCGGTACGTGGTTACGTAGTGCGCAGCCCCAGTGTTGCGCGGCATCGCATACGCTGCGAACTCATATTTAGGAGCTTCCATGGTGAACTCTTCCTCGGGGGGCTTAGCCTCTATTGCTGAACTGGTAGACGATATCCGCCAAGGCAAGATGGTCATCCTTATGGATGATGAGGGTCGCGAAAATGAAGGCGATATCATCATGGCGGCCGAAAAAGTGCAGGCCGAGCATATCAACTTTATGGCGCGGTTTGCCCGTGGCCTGATTTGTATGCCGATGACGCGCGAACGGTGCGAGCAGCTTAACCTGCCGTTGATGGTGCGCGACAATGGCTCAGGGTTTGGTACCAAGTTCACGCTCTCTATTGAAGCAACCCAAGGCGTGACCACGGGTATTTCTGCGGCAGACCGGGCGCGGACGGCTCAAGCGGCCTGTGCGCCTTATGCCAAACCGACCGACCTTGTTCAGCCGGGGCACATTTTTCCGTTAATGGCTGAGCCCGGCGGTGTGCTGCGTCGTGCAGGCCATACCGAGGCGGCCTGTGATCTGGCGGCGCTGGCGGGCTGTGACCCCAGCGGTGTCATTTGTGAAGTGATGAACGATGATGGCAGTATGGCGCGCCGCCCAGAGCTTGAGGCGTTTGCCCTACAGCATGGTATCAAAATCGGTACCATTGCCGACTTGATTCATTACCGTATTGTTCATGAGCAAACCGTTGACCATGTTGAAACATCAACGGTCATGACGTCCCAGGGCGAGCTGGCGCTGCATGTTTTCCGTGATCGTATTCAGGGCGCACATCATTTGGCGCTGGTGAAAGGGCAGCCCACGCCCGAGCAGACCACGACCGTACGCGTTCATTTAGCCGATACGCTGCGTGACGTGCTTGGTTTGGCGAAAGATGATCAGGGGCGCTGGAACGCCCATCGCGCCCTGGAAGAGGTCGCGGGTTCTTCCGCCGGCGTACTGGTGCTTATTGATGATGGCCGCCCACATCAGGATTTGAAAGACCAGTTGGATGTGTTTTTGGATCGTGTGCGCGCTCCGCGCACCAGTGAATCTGATGGCACAGGCAACTATTTAACGATTGGTACTGGCTCGCAGATTCTACGCCATCTAGGGGTAGGTAAGATGCGGCTACTAAGCTCACCGTGGAAGTTTTCAGCGCTCTCGGGCTTCGACCTTGAAGTGGTCGAGCTTGTGGGGCCTGATGACATCGCGTGTGAGCCAATTTCTCAGCAGGAATAAATTGATGCAATCCCTCTCTCAAGTAGAAGGCACGTTTGTCGACGTCGATGGTCGTTACGTTATTGTGGTTGGCCGGTTCAATCATCATGTGGTTGATAGCCTTGTGGAAGGCGCGATTGATAGTTTGACACGTCATGGCGTAGACGCCGAAAACATTCACCTTGTTCACGTGCCGGGCGCCTGGGAATTGCCGCTCGCTGTGAAGCGTGTTCTGAAGGTCATGAAACCTGATGCAGTGATTGCGCTGGGCGCGGTTATTCGTGGCGGTACGCCGCACTTTGAGTACGTGGCGGGCGGCTGTAATACGGCTATCAACCATTTACAGCTGGAGTTTGATACACCGGTTGCCAATGGCGTTTTAACCGTTGAGTCCATCGAACAGGCCATTGAGCGTGCGGGCACCAAAGCGGGTAATAAAGGAACGGAAGCTGCAATGGCGGCGATGGAGATGGTCTCACTGCTGCGCGCGTTACCGGCAGGAGAGTCACAATGAGCGAGCGCCGTGAGCGTAAGGCCTCTGCTGCCCAGCAGAGCCGTCATGCTGCCCGTGAGCTAGCCGTCCAGGGGCTTTACCAGTGGCAGATGACGGGTAAATCAATCACCGCCGTTGAAGCCGAGTTCCGCAGCCAGCTTGCCGATGACGACCTGGAAGATCATGAAAACTGGGTTAAGGTAATGGAGATTGCCGACAAGGCACTCTTTCATGAGCTTTTGCACAACACGGCACGCTATAAGATCGAGCTGGATCGCGAAATATCACCGTTGCTGGACCGCCGTCTGGAAGATCTGGATGCCGTCGAACTGGCGATTCTACGCTTGGGTGCCTACGAGCTTTCTCGCCGTATGGAAGTACCGTATCGCGTGGTGATTAATGAAGGCGTTGAACTGGCTAAATCCTTTGGCGCAACCGACGGCCATAAATACGTAAACGGTATTCTCGACAAGCTGGCTAACCGCTTGCGAAGTGCCGAAGTCAGCGCCCGCCGCCTGTAACGGCGCGCCGTCTGGTACTGTGTTAAGGGGCCTTTGTGCTTGCTGAATTTGATTTGATTCGCCGTTATCTGATGCCGTCGCAAGCGCCACTCCCGGCAGATGGTGTCGCACTGGGTGGTGGCGACGACGCCGCCCTGTTAGTGCCTAAAGCGGGTCATCAACTAGCGGTGAGCGTTGATAGCTCTGTCGTTGATGTTCACTTCCCGCAGGATGCGCCCGCCTTTGCGGTGGGGCATCGCTCGCTCGCCGTCGCATTAAGCGATTTGGCGGCCATGGGGGCAGACCCTCGCTGGTGCTTTATGGCGCTCACGCTTGATCAGCGTACGTTTGCCAATGATCACGCGATTCATGCCTGGCTTGAAGCGTTCGCCAAGGGGTTTCATACGCTTTGTCAGCGCCAAGCCACCACCTTGGCCGGTGGCGATGTTACCTCAGGTGCGCTTACGATTGGCGTTACCGTGATGGGCGAGGCGCCGACGGGGCATGCCTTGACCCGCGCCGGGGCAACGCCTGGCGATATGATCGCCGTGACTGGCGCCTTGGGCGGCGGGGCGGGTGGGTTAGCTCTTTGGCAACGTGGCGAGCGTGATCTTCAACACCCCTTGCTGCGTCGTTATCTCCTGCCTGAACCGCGCTTGGCCGCAGGTGTAGCGCTTCGAGGGCTAGCCTCCGCCGCTATTGATATTTCTGACGGGCTGCTGGCGGACCTTGGTCATCTACGCAAGGCGTCAGGTGTTGGGGCGACGCTCGATATGACATCGCTGCCGCTGGCGGAGGCGCTGGAAAGTAGTCTTGGCCGTGACGCTGCCTGCAACGCTGCGCTCTCGGGGGGGGACGACTATGAACTATTGGTTACTCTGCCGGCTGAGAACGTTGCCAGCGCGCAGCGCGCGCTTGGCAAGCTGGGGCTACCCTTAACCGTGATTGGCCAATGCAACGACACGTTGGGTGTAAAAGGGATTGCACCGAACCTGGGGACTGGCTGGCAGCATTTTAATGAGGGGGCGCCATGAACCGTGCACCACCAAGTGTGTGGCGTCGCCCGACACATTTTTTTGCGTTTGGTTTAGGCAGTGGAACGGTGCCTTGGGCACCAGGCACCTTTGGCACGTTGGCCGCAATTCCTTTCTACTGGATTATGGCGGACCTGCCCTTGGGCTGGTATTTGGGCATCGTGTTCGTGGCCTTTGTGATTGGCGTTTGGCTCTGTGATAAAACATCGCACGATTTAGGGGTGCATGATCATTCCGGCATTGTGTGGGATGAGTTTGTCGGCTACTGGATCACCATGGCTGCCGTTCCCTTCTCCTGGGAGGCGGCGCTGTGGGGGTTTATTGTTTTTCGTATTTTTGATGTGTTTAAGCCTTGGCCTATCCGCTGGGCTGACCGACGAGTGGCTGGTGGCTTTGGTATCATGATTGATGATGTCATGGCCGGGATCTATGCCTGGAGCACCATGCACTTATGGTATTGGTTGCACTAAAACGCAACCGCAGGTGACACTGGGCAACACTCACTTCCTATTCGTGCGGTTGCTCAAGGAGATGGCATGCGCAAGGAACGCTTAATTGTCCCTATTCTGGCCGCATTAGCCATTGTTTGGATGGTGGGGCAACTGCTATCCAGCGTGCTGTTTGAGCGCAGCCTCCGCCAAGCGCTGGAAGACCTGGAGGCACGGGGCGAGTGGCGCGTGTCTCGCGTCGAGCGCAGCCAGGGGTGGTTAAGTTCTCAGGGTCGCCTGCTGCTTTCCCCACTGCTGGGACGCCCCTGGCAATTGGAGCTTACTTACCGGGCACGTCACGGTATTTTAAGCACGGACGTTGAAGGTACTTTTCTGCCCCGGTTGGATACGGCGTTACAGCAGGCGGTAGGGGAGGTGACTGCCACCTCCGCACCACGTTGGAAAGGCCGTTACCACACGCTTAGCGGGCATAGTGAGCTGCAGCTGGCGCTGGCGCCGTTTATTATTCAGCAAAGCGGGCGGGAACTTGAGGTCCGTGGAGGGCGGTTGCGGTTGGAGGGCGTGTTTGGCGATTGGCGATTACGCGTTCGTATGGACCAGTTGGCGCTAACCGATGGCGCGGCACAGTTAACCCTGGGACCGTTGCTGCTTGAAAGCCGTTACACCTATATTGAAGATGCCCACCACTTCGCTCAGCGCGACCATCTGCATGTTGACGCCTTGTCACTTCACTACCCAGCCTATGACGTAAAACTGGCACCGCTGGATATACACAGCTACATGGTGCTGGATGAAAGTGAGTTGCGTCTCACTGGCGAACTCATTATGGGCGACGTTATGGTGCCTACGGAGGCACCCGATACGGCGCTGCTTAATGGGCATATTGTCATGGAGCTATCACGCCTTAACGCTGATGCGATACGCCAGGCTATCCGTCGGCTGCGCCAGGAAGCTGCTTGGGGAGATGCCAGCTTGCCGATGGCCGAAGGGCTGCTATCCCGGCTTGAACCTGACCTGCTGCAAATATTGAGTGACTCTCCGCGATTGGATGTTCTCACCGTAGACGTGGATAGCCCGCTGTTGGGGATTCGCGTTGACGCTGATGGCGCGCTCTTCTTCGATGCTCGAAAGCTGGATCAGCTCAATGTCACTTTGCTTGATAAGCAGGAAGAGCGTGCCCGTTGGCTTGAACGCCTTGACGGCGATTTTATTTGGCATGATGCACCGACAGTAGTCGCCTTATGGCTGGGCTTGCCGTTAGGAACCCGTGAGCTGCAGTTTGACGTTATACGCGGGAAGTGGCGTGTTAACGGTCGTCCCATGCCGGACCTCTGGTCGCAATAGACGGCGCCAAGGGTTGAAGTTTAAGCCTGTTGCCCGCATTCCATAAGCAATGCTAAGCGGTATATCCGCTAGTCACTGTTTACCGGAGGGTATATGAGCGACCAGGAGTACGACCGCGATGACGACAATCTCGGCTGGCTGGGAGAAGATGTCCCGTCATCTGCTGAGACTGACCATATAGGTGAAGAAGAGCATCATCGCTCCGATGGCGAGCGGACAAACTCGTTGGTTCCTGCCAGTGATATGCTGCCTGAACGCATTTATTTACTGCCCATTCATAACCGCCCTTTTTTCCCCGCCCAGGTTCAGCCACTGGTCATTAATCGTGAACGCTGGGAAGAGACCATGCGTCGCGTAGGCAATACGCCTCATAAAACATTGGGCGTTGCCTTTGTGGGCGAGGGCGGTGTGGAGTCGTTGGGTCACGACGATTTTCCCGAGATTGGCACCGCCGTTAAAGTGCATAAACTAAAGGGCGAAGATCAGCAGATTCAGTTTATTGCCCAAGGCGTGCAGCGTTTTCAAATCAAACGCTGGTTGTCTAAAGAGCCGCCGTATCTCGTTGAAGTTACCTATCCCAAAGAGCCCGTTGATGCGGAAAACGAGGAGACGCGTGCGTATGCCATGGCGATTATTAACGGCATCAAAGAGCTGCTGCCGATTAATCCGCTGTATGGCGAAGAGTTAAAGCACTATCTGAACCGCTTTAGTCCTCATCAGCCAGGCCCCCTTACCGATTTTGCCGCCGCCATTACGTCAGCCAAGGGTCCTGAGCTTCAGGATGTGCTGGATACGTTGCCGGTAGAAGAGCGGATGCACAAGGTGCTGCCACTGCTGCGTAAGGAAATTGAAGTCGCACAACTGCAAAGCGAGATCAGTGAGCAGGTTAATGCGCAAATGCAGGATCGGCAGCGTGAATTCTTCCTGCGCGAGCAGTTAAAGGTCATTCAGCGTGAGCTGGGTATTTCCAAGGATGACCGCGAAAACGACGTTGATACCTTTAAAGGCCGTTTGGAGTCGCTGGTTGTTCCTGAGCGTGTCCAGAGCCGTATCGATGATGAGCTGAATAAGCTAAGCGTGCTGGAAACCGGGTCACCCGAGTACGGTACGACCCGCAACTACCTGGATTGGCTAACGTCATTGCCCTGGGGGGTCACCAGCCAGGATAAGCTTGACCTAAGCCATGCGCGTGAAGTGTTAAACCGCGATCACGATGGTTTGCAGGACGTGAAAGAACGTATTGTCGAGTTCCTCGCGGAAGGCACATTTAAAGGCGATGTAGGCGGTTCCATCGTACTGCTGGTAGGCCCGCCAGGGGTTGGTAAGACGTCTATTGGCCGCTCTATTGCAGAGGCGCTGGGCCGCGAGTTTTATCGTTTTTCTGTCGGCGGAATGCGCGATGAAGCCGAGATTAAAGGCCATCGCCGTACCTACGTGGGCGCCATGCCCGGTAAGCTGGTGCAGGCATTTAAAGAAGTCGAAGTCGAGAATCCGGTGATTATGCTGGATGAAATCGACAAGCTGGGGCAGTCGTTCCAGGGGGACCCGGCCTCCGCGCTGCTTGAGGTGTTAGACCCTGAGCAGAATGTCGACTTCCTGGACCACTATCTGGATGTCCGGATGGACCTTTCCAAGGTGCTGTTTATCTGCACGGCCAACACGCTGGACTCGATCCCCGGCCCGCTTTTGGACCGCATGGAGCAAATTCGCCTTTCAGGTTATATCGCGGAAGAGAAGCAGGCGATTGCCAAGCACCACCTGTGGCCGAAGCTTCTTAAGCGCAATAATATGCCTAAAAAGCGCATCAACTTAACCGAGGCGGCGTTAAAGCAGGTTATTGAAGG
Source organism: Halomonas sp. AOP43-D1-4 (assembly GCF_052446175.1). Taxonomy (NCBI): domain Bacteria; kingdom Pseudomonadati; phylum Pseudomonadota; class Gammaproteobacteria; order Oceanospirillales; family Halomonadaceae; genus Halomonas; species Halomonas sp. AOP43-D1-4. The sequence goes on along the minus strand of NZ_JBQSVY010000022.1, from coordinate 16,156 downwards.
CTACGCTCGTGAGGCGGGGGTTCGGCAACTCGAAAAGCAGCTTCACCGTATTGTACGTAAAGCGGCGGTTAAGCTCCTGGAAGAGGAGATCGAAACCGTCAAGATTTCGGTCAACAACCTGGAGGAGTTTTTGGGAGCGCCTCTTTTCCGTAAGGAAAAAGCCCTCAAAGGCGAAGGCGTGGTGACAGGGCTTGCCTGGACATCCATGGGTGGGGCAACCTTGCCTATTGAAGCGGGTAAAGTTCACGCGCTGGACCGGGGGTTCAAGCTGACCGGTAAGCTTGGCGATGTCATGAAAGAGTCTGCCAACATTGCCTACAGCTACACCCTGGGCCACCTGCAGGAGTATGGCGCCGATACTGACTTCTTTGATTCAGCGTTTGTTCACCTGCATGTGCCCGAGGGCGCAACACCCAAGGATGGCCCTTCGGCGGGTGTCACTATGACCACAGCACTACTCTCGCTCGCCAAGCATCAGCCCATTACGCGGCCACTGGCAATGACGGGAGAGCTCACCCTGACCGGTCAGGTGCTTCCTGTTGGCGGCATTCGTGAGAAAGTGATTGCTGCCCGGCGTAGCGACATTTTTGAGGTGATACTGCCCGAGGCCAACCGCCGCGATTACGAAGAGCTCCCTGATTATCTTAAGAAAGGTATGACGGTACACTTCGCTAACCGCTATAAAGACGTGGCTAATGTTGTCTTTAAGAATTGAAACAGAAGCCAGGGAAGGGCTGAGCGAGGAGTGATGATTTAAAACATATTTTCTTATGTATCAATAAGGACTTATTAAACGCCGCACAGCAGCCTGATGCCACCCTCCAGGGTGGCATTTTAGAAACGCGTCAGCGGATTAATCTCGTCGGACACTACATCTGGCGCTGTGGGCAGCGCTCATGCCACAATCATGGGCGCTGGATTCACCTGCCCACCGCCGAGTTGGCAGCGGGCCAAAAAAAAGATGTAGAGGACACTATGCCTGAGTATCGCTCCCGTACGACCACTGCTGGCCGCAATATGGCTGGCGCCCGCGCTTTATGGCGTGCCACGGGTATGAAAGATGACGATTTTCACAAACCTATTATCGCGGTCGCCAACTCGTTTACCCAATTTGTCCCCGGTCACGTCCACCTGAAAGATATGGGCCAACTGGTTGCGCGTGAAATTGAGAAAGCCGGTGGCGTAGCCAAGGAATTCAACACTATTGCCGTCGATGACGGCATTGCGATGGGCCACGACGGCATGCTGTACTCGCTGCCCAGCCGCGACATTATCGCCGACAGCGTTGAGTACATGTGTAACGCGCACTGTGCCGATGCGTTGGTATGTATCTCCAACTGCGACAAGATCACCCCTGGCATGTTGATGGCTGCCATGCGCCTGAATATTCCGGTCGTCTTTGTCTCAGGCGGGCCCATGGAAGCCGGCAAAACCAAGCTGTTAAATCATGGCCTGGATTTGGTAGACGCCATGGTAATGGCAGCTGACGACAGCGTGGATGATGAAACGCTGGCCGAAGTTGAGCGTAGCGCTTGCCCCACTTGCGGCAGCTGCTCAGGCATGTTTACCGCCAACTCAATGAACTGCTTGACCGAAGCGCTCGGCCTGGCGCTGCCGGGTAACGGTACTGTGCTAGCAACGCACTCGGACCGTCGTCGCCTGTTTGAAAATGCCGGCTACAAGATTGTTGAGCTGGCCAAGCGTTACTACGAAGGTGATGAGGCGCACCTGCTGCCTCGCGCGATTGGCTCGAAAGCCGCTTTTCGTAACGCGATGACCCTGGATATCGCCATGGGCGGTTCCACCAATACCATTTTGCACCTGCTGGCGGCCGCTCAAGAAGCGGAAGTCGACTTCACCATGTCGGATATCGATCAGCTTTCCCGCGAAGTGCCTCAACTGTGTAAAGTGGCGCCCAACACCCAAAAGTACCACATTGAAGATGTGCACCGGGCGGGTGGCATCATGGCGATTTTGGGTGAGCTTGATCGCGCGGGCGTGCTGGATACCTCGGTGCCCACGGTTTACGGTGATAGTCTCAAAATCGCGCTGGACGAGTGGGACATCATGCGCTCACCCAGCCCGGAAGTGGTTGAGTTCTTTAAAGCAGGCCCTGGTGGCGTGCCCACCCAGATGGCCTTCTCGCAAAGCACGCGCTGGCCGAGCCTGGACGGCGACCGAGCGACTGGCTGTATCCGTAACCTGGAGCACGCATTCTCAACCCAGGGCGGCTTGGCCGTGCTTTATGGCAACATCGCGCTGGACGGCTGTGTGGTCAAAACCGCCGGTGTTGATGATTCGATTCTACTGTTTGAAGGCACGGCTCACGTCGTGGAGTCGCAGGACCAAGCGGTCGCCAACGTACTGGATGGCAAGGTAAAAGAGGGTGATGTCGTGGTAATCCGCTACGAAGGCCCTAAAGGCGGTCCCGGCATGCAGGAAATGCTGTATCCAACCTCATACCTTAAATCCAAAGGGCTGGGCAAAGCCTGCGCGCTACTGACCGATGGTCGCTTCTCGGGGGGGACCTCGGGTTTGTCCATTGGTCACGTATCGCCTGAAGCGGCAGCGGGGGGCGCAATCGGCCTGGTGGAACAGGGCGATACCATCATCATTGATATCCCCAACCGCACGATTAACGTCAAGCTTTCCGATGCTGAGCTTACCGCTCGTCGCGAAGCGATGGATGCTAAAGGAAAAGAGGCCTGGAAACCGGTCGAGCAGCGCCCCCGCAAAGTGACGCCTGCGCTAAAGGCCTATGCACTGTTAGCGACGTCCGCTGACAAAGGAGCGGTGCGCGATCTTTCCAAGCTCGATTAAACGTTCGCAAGGAGCATTATGAAAGCAACGATCAATGTGGGCCTGGTAGGTTATGGGTTCGCGAGTAAAACGTTTCATGTACCGCTCATTCAGGCCACGGAAGGCCTGGATTTGGTCGCGGTGTCCTCAAGCGACGCCGCTAAGGTGCAGGCGGATTTGCCTGATGTAGAGGTCGAGAACGAGGCGCGGGCATTATGCCAGCGTTACGATATTGACCTTATTGTGATTCCTACCCCCAACGATACCCACTTTCAGCTTGCCAAAATGGCACTTTCTGCGGGCAAGCACGTGGTGGTGGATAAACCGTTTACCGTGACGCTGTCAGAAGCCAAGCAGTTAAAATCGCTGGCCGTGGTGAAAGAGTGTCTGATCTCGGTGTTTCATAATCGCCGTTGGGATAGCGATTTTTTAACGGTTAAGGCTTTGCTTGAGGCAGGCACGCTAGGACGTGTGACCGGTTTCGAGTCGCGCTTTGATAGGTTCAAACCAGAAGTACGCGACCGCTGGCGTGAGAAAGCCACGGCGGGTGGCGGTCTCTGGTTTGACCTGGGGCCACATCTGCTGGATCAGGCATGTGAATTGTTCGGGATGCCCAACGCCATTTTGCTGGAGCTGGGTACGCGCCGCGAGGGCGCGCAAGCCGATGACGATTTTTTCGCGCTGCTGGCCTACGATGACCGGCGTGTTCAGTTAAGTGCCAGTGCACTAGTGGCCGAAGCGACACCACGTTTTCGGATACATGGCACGCAAGGCAGCTATGTAAAATACGGTCTGGACCCTCAAGAAGAGCGTTTGAAGGCAGGAGAAGTGCCTATCGTTAATTGGGGAGAAGATATCCCAGGCACGTTGACGCTGCGCGAAGGGCAGGGTGAAAAGGCATCACTGACAAGCCATGAGCATCCTACTCAGCCGGGTAACTACCTGGCCTATTACCAGGGAATCGTCGAGGCTCTCCAAGGCCGTGCTGCGCTACCGGTAGATATCGAAGCCGCGCTACGCTCGATGACGCTTTTGGAAGCGGGGCAGGATAGCTACCGCCAACGCCGCTGGATAGCGCTTAAACCCCACTTTTAACCCAACATGAAAGTCAGCACCCGCTTCACGCGGGTGCCTTATTTGCTCGTTCCTCGCAAAACGTTACCACGCGCTACAATTCTCGCTAGGTCCGAAAATAGCGCAAATTCGTAGCGCGTGGTAAGCGCAGCGCACCCGCGGGAGCAACGCGAAGCGTTGCCAGGCGGTGCGTTACAAAGCATGGATACAGGCACGGCGACAACGCCAAGGCGGCTTGGCGCCGCCACTCGCGGGTGCCTTATTTGTTCGTTCCTCGCAAAACGTTACCACGCGCTACGATTCTTGCTGGATTCGAAAATAGCGCAAATTCGTAGCGCGTGGTAAGCGCCAGCGCACCCGCGAGAGCAGCGCGCAGCGCTGCCGGGGTTGGGTGGCGCAGCGCAATAGCATAGACATAAACACGGAGGCATAGCCAAGGCGGCTTGCGCCGTCACTCGCGGGTGCCTTATTTACTCGTTCCTCGCAAAACGTTACCACGCGCTACGGTTTTTGCTGGATTCGAAAAGCGGGGCCGACATTACCTCACAACAAATCAGCAGCGTCCTGGCGCTTCTCGTCACGTAATTTATCGCGGGCGATATACAGGGCTGCTATGGCACGGGCTTCATGAAAATCGTCGCGTAGCAGAAGGGTAGGCAGCTCTTCGATGGGGTGGGTCTCGACAATAAGCGGCTCTGGCTCATCGCCCGGCAGCCGTTTGGCATACAGGTCGGTCGCGATTAATACCTGCATGCGATGGCGCATATAGTTGGGGGCCAGTGAAAGCTCAACTAAAGGCTCGATGCAGTGAGCGCCAAAGCCGCACTCTTCCATCAATTCACGGTTAGCCGCGGTAATAACATCCTCGCCCGGGTCCACCAATCCTTTGGGAAGCGTTAATACGTAGTCTTCAAAACCTGCCGCATACTCGCGTATCAGCAACACATGGTCAGGGTCAGGCATGGCCACAATCATTACCGCACCACGGTCGGCGCCGGTTAAACGCTCAAACTGGCGCTCCTCGCCGTTCGAGAAGCGTAAATCCAGTGACTCAATATGAAACAAGCGGCTTTTGGCTACGCTCTCACGGGCCAGTATCTGCGGCTTGCGCAGGTAGCCGGTGGGAGAATCAGATGCTGACATAAGGGCCTCCATGGCTGCTAAATAAGGGTTAGGCTACAATAGCACGCTTACTCTTTTAGACTGGAGCGGCAATGATTGATTGGCGCGAAATTGATACCGTGCTGTTGGATATGGACGGTACGCTGCTGGACCTACACTTTGACAGCCACTTCTGGTTGGAGCATCTCCCGCGCCGTTATAGAGAGCTTCATCAGCTTGATGAAGCATCTCAAAATGCACTCCAGCAGCGCATTATGGGCGAGCAGGGCACGCTAAACTGGTACAGCCTGGCGTACTGGAGCCGAGAGCTGAATGTCGACGTCGTTGCGCTCAAACGGGAAGTGCAGCATTTAATTGGCCTACGTAGCGATGCACTCGACTTCTTAGCGTGGCTAAAGCAGGCCCATCCCCGAGTGATATTGGCTACCAACGCTGATAGAGCCAGCCTATCGCTTAAATTGCCGTTAACAGGGTTGGAAAACTACCTGGATGCCATCATCTCCTCTGAAGATGTAGGGGCAGCGAAAGAGGAGCAGGCATTTTGGTTTGCACTGCAAGACATCGAACCCTTTGACCCGGCCCGTACCCTGTTTATAGACGATAACTCCCGCGTGCTGGAAAGCGCCCGCGAATTTGGCATCCGGCATTTGCTGGGTATTAAACAGCCAGACAGCCAGCGCCCAGAAAAAGAGCTGCAGGAGTTTATTGCTCTGGATCGATTTGCCCAACTGCTGCCAGAAAACGTACCTGGGTAGCAAGGAGAGCGTTAATGAGCGACACCGTTCGCTTGGACAAGTGGTTATGGGCTGCGCGGTTTTTTAAAACCCGCGCACTCGCTAAAAAAGCCATTGAAGGTGGCAAGGTGCATTATGACGGTGCGCGTGTCAAAACCAGTAAAAATGTCGAACTGGGGGCGCTTATCCGCGTGCCTCAGGGTTGGGATATTTACGAGGTCGAAGTAATTGAGCTTTCTGACCAGCGTCGCGGTGCGCCTGAAGCCCGAAAACTCTATGCAGAGACCACCGAAAGTGCCGAGCGCCGTGCCCGTGAGACCGAAGCCCGCAGGCTTACTAATCAAGCCATGCAGCACCCCCTCAAACGGCCTGATAAAAAGCAGCGCCGCGATATACAGCGCTTTCAGCGTCAGCCCGGCGAGTAGCCGACGTTTCCTGCCAGGGGCTGCCTTCACCGTTAAGGCAGGTTAGCCCGCCAAGCGCCCACTTTAAGTACCCTTTTACTGCAGGACCTTGTTATGTCTGATCAAATTCAGCGGTTTATGTTTGACCAAACCAACGTACGTGGCGAAATCGTAACGCTAGCCACTGCCTACCACGAAGTGCTCACGCGCCACGCGTATCCGCCCGCCGTCAATGAACTGTTGGGTGAACTGCTGGCCGCTGTCGCGCTACTAACCGATACCATTAAGTTGGACGGCACCTTGAGTATTGAAGTGCGTGGCCAGGGCGTGCTGTCGCTGCTAATGGCGGAGTCCAACCCCGGCGGCGAGCTACGTGCGATTGCGCGTGTGGCACAAGACAGCCACTTGCCCAGCGAGCGAGCAGACTTTCGTGAATTGGTCGGAGAAGGTCAAATTGTCATTACGCTCGACCCGCGTGAAGGCAAGCGCTACCAGGGCATTGTCGCGCTGGATCACGAAACGCTCAGTGGCTGTCTGGAAGCCTATTTTGGCAAATCCGAACAGTTGCCTACTCGCTTGTGGTTAGCGGCAGACGGCGAGCGTGCCGGTGGCTTGCTGCTGCAGCGTTTGCCTGATGCTTCGCAAAATCAGGATGTCGATGCGTGGGAGCGCAGCGTCGCGTTGGCCGATACGATCAAGCCTGAGGAGCTTTTGGGGTTAGAGCAGCGCGAAGTGCTTTATCGCCTTTATCATGAAGAGACGGTTCGGGTCTTTGATCCTAAAGCCCTGCGTTTTGGCTGTACCTGTTCGCGGGAGCGAATGGCGGGAGGATTGATCACGTTAGGCGCTGCTGAACTGCGCGATATTGTGCGTGAAAAAGGCGCTATTGATACGCAATGCCACTTCTGTCACACGAAATATCACTACACTGCGGCTGATGTTGAGACATTATTGGAGAACCCGGATGCACCATCGCCGGTTATTCACTGATTATGTAGTCGTTTATCAAGGCGCTGATTAACGGGGTGTGCTCGCAAAAGGGCAGTAGCTACAACGGTTGTAGCGATTCCACCCTGAAAATAGTTAAAAGCTTACTGCGCTGCAATAAGAAATATTGTGTATTTGTAGTAGTTTAACTACAAAATGTTTGCTCAAAGCCCCCGTTTCCCGGGGGCTTTCTTTTTGCAATAATGCGCCTGACTTCAGCACACCCAGCGCAATGTAATGTTGTTGGGACGACCTTTTTTTGGTGGCGTTAACAGCGCCCGGTAACGAGAGAATGGCCGCAAGGCCCAGGAATCAAAATGACCACGACTCAAGCCGCTCCCCAAGCCCACGTGAATCTTAGCAGCGCCGAATTAATCGAGCGCGCCGTGGCCCGTGGTGAAGGCCGCCTGTCGGCAGATGGCGCTCTGGCCATCAATACTGGCGTACGCACGGGGCGTTCGCCAGCTGACCGCTTCATTGTCGATGAACCGTCAACGCGTGACAGTATTGATTGGGGCAGCGTCAACCGCCCGTTTGATGCCGCTAAATTCGACGCTCTGTGGGCGCGGGTTGAAGAGTATCTAAGCCGTCGTGAGTATTTTGTATCTGAGCTGCACGTGGGGAGTGATTCCACCCACTATCTGCCGGTTCGTGCGACCACTGAAACCGCTTGGCAGAATCTTTTTGGCCGCACCATGTTTGTACGTCCGAGTGCTTACAACCCGGCGGGTAAAGATGAGTGGGTCATTCTCAACGCGGCAAATTTTGAGTGCGAGCCGAGCCGTGATGGCACCAACTCTGACGGCTGCGTAATTATCAATTTTGCCGAGAAAAAAGTGCTGATCGCCGGTATGCGCTACGCAGGCGAAATGAAAAAAGCCATGTTCTCGGTACAGAACTTCCTGCTGCCAGCGTCTGACGTGTTGCCGATGCACTGCTCGGCCAACGTGGGTGAAGATGGTGAAACCTGCCTGTTCTTCGGTCTTTCTGGTACGGGTAAAACCACGCTTTCCGCTGATCCGGCACGTTACCTGATCGGTGATGACGAGCACGCTTGGGGCGACGGTATCGTCTTCAACATGGAAGGTGGTTGCTACGCCAAATGTATCGACCTTTCCGAGAAAAACGAGCCGGTTATCTGGAACGCGATTAAGTTCGGCACGGTGCTTGAAAACGTGGTACTCAATGACCGCCTCGAGCCTGACTACGCCGACGACAGCCTGACGCAGAACTCGCGTGCCGCGTATCCGCTTGAGCATATTGAAAAGCGCGTGCCGGAAAACCTGGCGGGCGAGCCCAATGCTATCGTCTTTTTGACCTGTGACATGTCGGGTGTGCTGCCGCCGGTGTCCGTACTGTCAAAAGAGGCTGCGGCTTACCACTTCCTTTCCGGTTACACCGCTAAGGTTGGCTCTACCGAAATGGGCTCTTCAGAAGGCTTGGCCGCTACGTTCTCTACCTGCTTTGGTGCACCGTTCTTCCCACGCCCGGCGCGTGAGTACGCGGATCTTCTGATCAAACGTGTTGATAAGAAAGACGCTCAGGTTTACCTGGTCAATACCGGCTGGACGGGCGGCGCGTTTGGGGAAGGCGGTTCACGCTTCTCTATCCCGACGACGCGCGCGATTATCAGTGCGATTCAGTCAGGCGTGTTGCGCGATGTAGAAACCCGCCATATCGAAGGCTTGAACCTTGACGTGCCGGTCGCCGTGCCAGGCGTTGATTCCAGCCTGCTTGACCCGCGCGATACCTGGCAAGACCGCGCTGCCTACGATCAGCACTTGCAAGAGCTGGCGACTAAATTTGTGGATAACTTCAAGAAGTTTGAAGGGGTGAGCGAAGCGATTCTCAAAGCAGGCCCGCAGTTGGGTTGATATTGAGTAGGGTACAAAGCACGCCTTCCAGAAAGCCGCCTCATTTTTAGGCGGCTTTCTGCGTTGATGAACGGCGGGTAAAGGGCAAGCCTTTGCTGAACAATGCTTGAATACTGCAATTGTGTTATCGGTATCGCTGTGCACTGGGTACTCATTAGTGTGTATTGTTGACATAAGGTTAATCATGATTAAGGTTAAGTATGCCGTTGATGGTCTCTAGAGGTAATAACGTAAAGAGAAATACCGCACAGGGAGACAGCGTACGGCGGTAATTGCCTCTATGGGTTTTTAAACGACAGTGCTCTATCAGTTCGATATAACGTATTAGCGAGACCTGTAAAAATCCTTCAGTGGATTTTTTTAAACGTAGTTTTTCAAAGACTACTGATTAAAAAATGCTTAGAAGCAAGGAATAAACGGGACTTGCAGAGAATAAATGAGTATTTCGAGCTGATGTTTAACGCAGTAGTATCAGGCGCAGCCACGCTATCAACGGTAGCTAATTGCGCCCAACCGTTCTGGCATGATGATCATGCTTCAGTATGGAAGCGGAACCGGTAAATGGCTTCCATGATAACTGTCCAGAGCTGAATGAAATATGCCATTGAAGAGGCAGGCGAATGGGGCTATCTACTGGAATGAAAGCGGATATCGAAAGCGCGTTAAAGGCAGGCATGGAGGCGGGGCGAGCAGCGCATGGAGGTAAGAACGCTGATTATATCCCCTATCTAGCCTCTGTTGATCCTGAGCTGTTTTCACTTGCCATCATAACGGCAGATGGCCAAGTCTATACCGAAGGGGATTGCGACTACGCGTTTGCAATTGAGTCGATCTCAAAAGTATTTACGTTGGCGATGGTCATGGAGCATATTGGCCCTGACGCTGTTCGCGATAAAATTGGAGATAGCCCAACGGGACTGCCCTTCAATTCCATCATCGCACTGGAGTTAAATAACGACAAACCGCTCTCTCCGCTTGTCAATGCCGGCGCTATCGCGACGGTAAGCCTTGTGCCCGGGGAGAGTGCAGACGAATGCTTTGAAGCTATTCTCCAGTGCCAGCGTGAATTTGCGGGACGAGATCTTGCCATGAGTGCCGAGATTAATGCATCCGAGCAGTCTACCAACGCCCATAATCGGGCTATCGCATGGCTGCTTGAAAGCGCTGGTGCGTGTTATAGCGACCCGGTACGCACTGTCGATGTCTATACACGGCAATGCTCTACCCTGATTAATTGCAAGGATCTTGCCACGATGGGGGCAACGCTTGTTGCAGGTGGTATTAATCCGTTAACCAAGCGACAGGTCATGGATGCGCGTTATGTCCATTATATATTGGCTGAAATGATGATGGAGGGGCTGTACACGGCTTCTGGAGACTGGGCTTATGAGGTAGGCTTGCCCGCGAAGAGTGGTGTTGGTGGGGGTATTCTCGCTGTCATGCCGGGGCAGCTCGCGATAGCCGCTTTTTCTCCTCGCTTGGATGAGGCTGGCAATAGCATTCGTGGTCAGGCCGCTGTCAAGGCTGCTGCGGCATCGCTGGGTCTCAATCTCTTCAAGGCTCCTTGCCAGTAAATGCCTTGAAGAAAGAAGGTTACTGTTCATGGCAATAAAGGGGGCGGCCACGCCCTGAACGGTCTTTTATCCCTATTGCTATAAAGGGAGTCTTGTGCAGATAAAACGGTAGTAGGCTGATTGTGATACCTTGTCAGCACTAAAAAATGCTGCATGAGTTAGTTGCAATTTATGGATGTCAATCAGCGAATTATTTCCCGCTTAGCCGACGAGCTAGGCGTGCGTACCCAGCAAGTAGCGGCTACGGTAGAGCTGTTGGATGGCGGTGCCACCGTGCCGTTTATTGCCCGTTACCGTAAAGAAATTACCGGGGCATTAGATGATACCCAACTGCGTCAGTTGGATGAGCGGTTGCGCTATCTGCGCGAGCTTGAAGAGCGCCGTGCCGTTGTCCTGGAAGCCATTGATGAGCAGGGCAAGTTGGATGCATCGCTCAAGGCGAGCATAGACGCGGCAGAAACCAAGCAACGCCTTGAAGATCTCTATTTACCCTTTAAGAAAAAACGCCGCACAAAGGCACAAATCGCGCGTGAAGCGGGGCTTGAGCCGTTAGCGGATGCGCTGTTGGCGAACCCCGCGCTTGACCCTGAAGCGGAAGCGGCCGGCTACCTGCGCCCGGCAGAGGGTGATATTCCCGCCGTTGAAGATGCCAAAGCGGCGCTGGACGGCGCTAAACAAATCCTGATGGAGCGCTTTGCCGAAGACCCCGAGCTAATCGGTCGGTTGCGCGAGCGCCTCTGGCAAGAGGGTGAGCTGAGTGCCCGTGTGCTGGAGGGCAAGCAGCAAGAAGGCGCTAAGTTTGCGGATTACTTCGAGCACGATGAAAAGCTTGCCAAAGTGCCTTCACACCGTGCGCTTGCCATGTTCCGTGGCCGCAATGAAGGCGTGCTGAGCCTCGCTATTCGCTTGCCTGGTGAAGATGATGCGCCTATTCATCCCGCCCAGGTGGCCATTGCCAAACACGTCGGCATTAGCGATGGGGGCCGCGCTGCTGATAAATGGTTGGGCGAGGTGGTCCGTTGGACATGGCGAGTGAAACTCTACACAGCGCTGGAAACCGAGCTGCTGGGGCGTTTGCGCGAGCAGGCTGAGCAAACTGCCATCGAAGTATTTGCCGCTAACCTGAAAGACCTGCTGCTGGCCGCACCCGCTGGGCAAAAAATCACCCTGGCGCTTGATCCAGGTTTGCGTACTGGTTGCAAAGTGGCGGTCATTGACGCAACCGGGCAGTTTATCGACCAGGCGACTATTTACCCGCATGCGCCACAAAACCGCTGGGATGAGTCGCTCAACGTGCTGGCTAAGCTCGTTAAGCAGCATGGCGTTCAACTGGTTGCTGTTGGGAACGGCACCGCCAGCCGTGAAACCGACAAGCTGGCAGGGGAGCTACTGAAAGCACTGGCGCCCGAGTATCGGGTCAGTAAAGTGATGGTGTCGGAAGCCGGGGCGTCTGTTTACTCCGCTTCGGAATACGCTTCTCGTGAACTGCCGGATCTTGATGTAACAATACGCGGCGCGGTGTCGATTGCTCGCCGCTTGCAAGACCCGCTAGCTGAGCTGGTTAAAATTGAGCCCAAGTCGATTGGCGTAGGCCAGTATCAGCATGACGTTTCTCAGGTACAGCTATCGCGTAGCCTGGAGGCTGTCATTGAAGATTGTGTTAACGCCGTGGGAGTTGACCTTAATACGGCGTCAAGCGCGTTGCTCTCACGAGTGGCAGGCCTAAGTGCTGCGATAGCTGAGAATATCGTGGCCCAGCGTAACAGCCTTGGTGCGTTTAAAAGCCGTAAAGCACTGCTGGACGTTAGCCGCCTAGGGCCCAAAACCTTTGAGCAGTGCGCAGGCTTTTTGCGTATCAGCAATGCGGATAACCCGTTGGATGCAAGTGCCGTTCACCCGGAGGCCTATACTCTGGTTGAGCGCATCGCTAAACAGAGTGGCCGTGATGTTAAAGGCTTGATTGGCGATAGCGCTGCGCTGAAAGCGTTAAAGCCCGCTGATTTTGCCGATGAGCGCTTTGGTGTGCCCACGGTCAGCGACATTCTGAGCGAGCTTGATAAGCCGGGTCGTGACCCACGGCCTGAATTCAAAGCCGCAGAATTCCGCGAGGGCGTGGAAACGCTCAAGGATTTGAAGTTAGGCATGGTGCTGGAGGGTACCGTGACGAACGTAACGCCCTTTGGTGCGTTTGTAGATATTGGCGTCCATCAGGATGGTCTGGTACATATCTCTGCACTGTCTGATCGCTTTATTGACGACCCACGTAGCGTAGTTAAAGCGGGTGATATTGTGTCGGTGAAAGTGATGAGCGTGGATATTGCACGTAAGCGGGTGGGGCTTTCCATGCGCCTGAATGATGAGCCGGAACGCGAGCAAGAGCGCGCGTCATCAGCCGTTAATAAAGGGTCGCAAAAGCCACCACGTAGCCAACGACCTGCCAGTAAGAGCACGGAAACTTCGGCGCCAATGGGGGCGCTGGGGGCGGCATTGCTGAAAGCCAAGCAGGGCAAGTAGTCGCATACGTTGAGTGCTAACGTAACTTGAAGGCTTGCGTGTCTTGAAGATACGTGTCTTGAAAATACGTGGCTTGAAAATATAAGGGCTGCCGCCATATCCTGCCTTTTATGATTGATGGATATGCTGGCGATGCCACCTGATTTCACCAGGGCTCGCCCAAAACGAGCCTTACTGACAAGGAGTGTTCACCTTGCCTGAACCACTCACTGTGCCATCTTCGCTGACCTCCCAGGTTGAGCGACTGTTGCCCAGCGCGCGCTTGGGCCGCATGGGACGCTTACGCCGCGGGTTGGAAAAAGAAGGACTGCGGGTTGATGCAAACGGCCATATTGCGCAAACCCCGCACCCAAGAGCTTTGGGTTCCAAGCTAACGCACCCGCATATCACCACTGATTATTCAGAAGCGTTGATTGAATACATTACCCCGGTGTATTCGCAGCCGCGTGAAGCCTTGGCCTTTTTATCGGATCTGCACACCTTTACCTATCAGCACCTTGACCAGGAGTGGGTCTGGCCGGGGAGTATGCCGTCACGGCTTTCAGGTAATGCCAGCGTGCCCATTGCGGATTACGGCTCTTCCAACGTCGGCACCATGAAGCACGTCTACCGTAAAGGGCTGGACGTACGTTATGGGCGGATCATGCAGGCAATTGCTGGCGTACACTACAACGTCTCGTTACCTGATGATATGTGGCACGCGCTGCGCGAGCTGGAAGGTGCGAATAATATCCCGTTTAACGACTATCGTTCGACGCGCTATTTTGGCCTTATCCGTAATTTTCGACGTCATAGCTGGCTGCTGCTTTATCTGTTTGGCGCTTCGCCTGCGGTAGATAAAAGCTTTTTGCCTAACGGCAACGTGCCTGAAAAGTTGAAGCTACTCAACGACGATACGTTTTATGCACCGTTCGCTACAACGCTGCGTATGTCGGATCTAGGCTATCAAAACAAGGTCCAGGCTCAGCTTAAAATCTGCTTTAACTCGCTATCCAACTATGTGAACACGTTGCGCCATGCGATCTCAACGCCGTGGCCGGATTACGAAAAACTCGGCGTTAATGTAGAGGGTAACTGGCAGCAGTTGAATGCCAATATTCTCCAGATAGAGAACGAGTACTACAGCGATATTCGTCCCAAGCGCGTCGCCAAGCATAACGAAACGCCTAGCCAAGCGCTTGAAGCGCGCGGTGTTGAGTATATTGAAGTGCGCTGTTTGGATCTGAATCCCTTTGACCCGCTGGGTGTCACCGAGACGCAGATGCGCTTTGTCGACACCTTCCTGATGTGGTGTTTACTCAGCGATAGCCCGTGGATTTCTGATGATGAGTGCGACCGCCTGGACGACAACCGTCGTTGGGTGGTGGAGCGCGGCCGTGACCCAAAGTTAACGCTGATTCGTAATGGCCAGACCACCTCGGTTAGTGAGTGGGGCGAGCAGATTTTTGCAGAATTGCACGAAGTCGCCCGCCTGCTGGATGCTGTGGAAGACGATGCGCCTCACGCGGCAGCACTCAATGAGCTGGCCCCGCGTTTGCGAGATCCTTCTCTGACGCCCTCGGCTCAGTTGTTGGCGCTTATGAAAGAGGGCAATGGTTCGTTAAGTGATACGCTGCTTGGGCTGGCCAAGGAGCAGAGCGAAAAGCTTAAAAATACACCCATGCTACGCTCACGCGAAGCCTTGCTTGACCAGTTGATTGAGACCTCGCATCAGCAGCAGAAAGATATAGAAGCGGCAGACCAGGAGAGTTTTGCTGACTTCCTCGATACGTACTTTACCAAAGCGCGTGAATCGCGCGCGTTGTCTGCGTTACTACTTGAGGAGAGGCAATGAAGCCCACAGCACTTCGCCCCGTGGCCCTTGCAGGCTTGGCATTTTGTGTCTTGATGATGGCCGTCGCGCTTGGCCTTGAGCATATTATGGGTCTTGAACCCTGCCCGCTGTGCATTTTTCAGCGCGTAGCGGTCATTGCTGCAGGCATGATCTTTGCGGTTGCGGCTATCCATAACCCAAACGGCCGTGTGGGGAAAGGCATTTACGGTGTGTTGGGGTTGATAGCGGTAGCCACCGGCGCGTTTATTGCCGGTCGCCATGTGTGGCTGCAAACCCTCCCGGCCGACGAGGTACCGTCCTGTGGCCCTGGTCTTGGCTACATGATGGATATCCTACCCATGCAGGATGTCGTTGCCATGGTGTTGACGGGCTCTGGCGAGTGCGCCGAGATTGACGTTACCTTTATGGGGGCTTCTCTGCCTGCCTGGACATTCCTCGGCTTTGTTATCCTGGCGCTTGTACCTCTGCGGATATTGTGGCTAGCTATCAAGCGATAGATGGCTGTTTGTGCGGCCAGCGTTTTGGCTGGCCGTTAGCATCAAGGAAACGGCCCCTAACAGAATTGACAGAGAAAGGTGGAAACGCGAGCCTTACTCTGTTGTAGGTGGCTATTAGCAAGGAGAAACCCATGCTCGAAGATTGCAAAAATGCCCAAGAGCGCTGGGGAGGCGTTCATGGCTTGATCGACCGCTGGCTGGAGCAGCGCCGCGCGCTTTTGGCGAGCTTTATCGAGCTAAAGGAAGCCTGCGACACTGAACTAGAAGCCGTTAGCAAAGAGCGCATTGATACCTTTAGCCAAATGCTCATGGATTATATTAGCGCGGGGCATTTTGAGATTTATCCCCAACTTGCGGAAGAAGCGAAAGCCTTTGATGATGAGAGTGCGCTGCACATCGCATCACGGCTGCTGGAGCGCCTTGAGATGTCTACGCAAATGGTGCTTGAGTTCGACCAGGATTACGAGTCACCTGTGCGTTGCCAGCAGCATTTGGTGCGCCTACCCGCCTGGATTGACCGCTTGGCAAAAGGTCTCACTGAGCGTTTTGCGCTAGAAGATCAGCTCATTGCCCGCTTGCACGCCGCCAATACCCCCAGCTAAGCCTTTCCTCTTCATTGCTTGTTGTTGTGCGCCAGATAAAAGCACCCTTGAAGGTGCTTTTGTCGCATTTTATTCCGGCTAATCTTCCCAAGCGCCCTGGTTTAATTAGGCGATACTTGCTGCTTGGTTGAGGCTTCCTAG
>NZ_JBQSVY010000021.1:0-36279 GCF_052446175.1 Halomonas sp. AOP43-D1-4 | reverse complement strand
CCAGAACCAGAACCAGAACCAGAACCAGAACCAGAACCAGAACCAGAACCAGAACCAGAGCCCGATCCTGTCGTGGCTGAACGGTCTGAGCCGGTTAAACAGGCAGAGCCGACCGCGCAGCCTGAGCAAGTCGAACAGCCTCTGGCCAATCAGAAAGCTGACGATAATACTCAGACTGAAAATGAAATGGTGGAGGCAGTGGTTGGCCACGCCGGTGAAGATGGCTCTTCAGCCGAGGAAGTGGTCATGGAAGAAACGGGTATTGCTCAGGCTAATAGTGCGGATGTCGATAACCAGTATGATTTATTGGTTCGACAGCACTTGCTTGAAAACAAGCAGACGCCCAGAGTCATGGGGGCTCGCCGTATGGAAGAAGTGATTACGGTTGAATTCACGCTGGATCGCAACGGCAACGTATTAAGCCATCAGTTGGTAGGGTTATCCCGTGTGCGAGAATTAAACCAGGTGGGTGGCCGCTTGGTAGAAAATGCCATGCCTTTCCCCCGCGCTCCCGCTGGGGTTAGCTGGCAGAGCAGGGTATATACTATCGATGTATGTTATCAGATTAATTAAAGTCTGGGCGGCACTACGGTTTTCAGTGCCATTGCATAAAAAGAGTGTGCAGCACTATGCAGTTAACATGGTCGCTATTTAGGTCACTGCTAGCGCGCGCTCTTTAAGCTTAATTGAATAGCGAAATAAAAAAGAGAAAAGAACAAGCAGGGAAGTAGCAGCAGTGTGTAGAAAATCGAAAGGGATGATGTAAATGGAGTGGGTGTAATACAAAAGAAGGTGTTCAATGATGCGGACGGGACCAGCGTAATGGTGCCCAGGAGAGGACTTGAACCTCCACGTCCATACGGACACTAGCACCTGAAGCTAGCGCGTCTACCAATTCCGCCACCTGGGCGCATCATTTGTACTGCGGGTATTTTGCTGATTGTATTCGTATGGTGCCCAGGAGAGGACTTGAACCTCCACGTCCATACGGACACTAGCACCTGAAGCTAGCGCGTCTACCAATTCCGCCACCTGGGCGAATACATATCAAGCATCAACCACATCAACTTGCCACTGCACCCGCTACTCATGAAAAGAGGATAACATGAGAAAGCGTGGTGCCCAGAAGAGGACTTGAACCTCCACGTCCATACGGACACTAGCACCTGAAGCTAGCGCGTCTACCAATTCCGCCATCTGGGCAAGTGGCGCGTATGATACCGGGGTGCTGGTTAAATGCAAGACCTGAAAGATAATTTTATGGCGCAAATCGCACAATTGCTGCTTAAGGTGGTTGGGTCATGGAACATGCAGCGCTATACTGGCCCCATGACCAAACAAAATATGACGTTTTTCAGCTTACTGCCTATTAACGCAGTCGCTGACTATCCCTACCTGCAGCGACTATCCGCTGCTGTTTTTGTCCGCCTCCCGCAAATGCAATTAAGGATGTCGATCGCATGAAGTATTGGACGTTGAGTGATGATCCGCACGCCGAGCGTGAGGCGCAAAAATATGATAATCCGGCGCCTAGTCGTGAGTATCTGTTAGCGGCGTTGGAAACGTACGGCAAACCGATTACCCATGAAAATATGAGCCGCATGCTGGGCATCGAGGACGAAGATCACCTTGAAGCCGTTCGCCGCCGGATGGCGGCCATGGAGCGTGATGGTCAAGTGTTGCGTGACCGTCGCGGCGCTTATGCATTAATTGATAAGCTTGATTTGATCAAGGGCAGCGTACTGGGGCACCGGGACGGTTTTGGCTTCTTGATTCGTGATGATGGTAAAAAACCGGATCTGTTGTTACCTCCTCGCCAGATGCGTCGGGTGTTCAGTGGTGACCATGTATTGGTCCGTATCAGCGGCACAGACCGCCGTGGCCGCGATGAAGCGACCATTGCCGATGTGATCGCCCGCAATACGCAAACAATGGTGGGGGTATATCGCAGCAATACGCCGGAATTTGGCATACTGATTCCTGAAAATCCGCGTATTACTCAGGAAGTTATTATTCCTCACAGTGCCAGCGCTGGGGCGAAGGATGGCCAAGTGATTTCGGCCAGAATTGTGCAGCAGCCGGCTACCCGCGTGCAGCCTGTGGGTGAAGTGATTGAAGTGTTGGGTGAGCGTATGGACCCTGGCATGGAAATCGATATTGCGATTCGTAGCTACGATATTCCTGCTGAATTTCCGCCTGAGGTGCTGGATCAAACCAGCGGCATTTCAGCGGAAGTGCTGGAGGAAGACAAAAAGCATCGCGTTGACCTGCGAGATACACCGCTGGTTACGATTGATGATGAGTCTGCCAAGGACTTTGATGATGCCGTGTGCGCGTGGCAAACCAAGTCAGGCAGTTGGAAGCTGTTAGTCGCGATTGCGGATGTCTCTCACTATGTGCGTCCGGGGACGGCGCTGGATAATGAAGCCCGCACGCGGGGTAACTCGGTGTATTTCCCGGGGCAGGTGGTGCCCATGCTGCCGGAGCTTTTATCCAACGGTCTTTGTTCGCTCAATCCGAACGTGGATCGCCTGGTCATGGTCTGCGAGATGAATATCTCCAAGACCGGGGCGATTAGCCGCTACTCCTTCTATGAAGCCGTGATGAACTCTCATGCTCGCCTCACTTACAACAGCGTGGCGGCGATGCTTGATAACGAGAGCGAAGAGGGCAGTGCGCTGCGTGAGGAACACCGCGAGCTGGTGAAGCCGCTGCAAAACCTGCATGAGCTTTATCACTTGCTACGCGGGGCTCGTGAAACGCGTGGCGCGATTGATTTTGATACCACTGAAACGGCGATCATCTTCAACGACGAGCGCAAGATCGAAAAAATTGTGCCGCGTAAGCGTAACGATGCGCACAAGTTAATTGAGGAGTGCATGCTGGCCGCGAACGTTGCGACCGCACGTTTTCTTGATAAGCACGACCTGCCCGCGCTGTACCGTATTCATGAGCGGCCAACGCCTGAGCGGTTGGATAAGCTGCGCTTGTTCCTGAACGAGCTGGGCCTTTCCGTGGGTGGCGGCGATATGCCTACGCCGCAGGATTACCAGGCGCTTCGTGAGGCAATTGTTGATCGTCCTGATGCCGATATTATCCAGACGGTCATGCTGCGCTCCATGAATCAGGCGGTGTACTCACCGCAGAATGAAGGTCACTTCGGCTTGGCATATCAGGCGTATGCGCACTTTACGTCGCCGATTCGTCGTTATCCTGATCTGCTCGTGCACCGTGCCATTCGTTCGGTCATTCGGGGGCCGCGTCAAACCAATACCGTCGTGCGCGTTGACGGAGCGCCGGTCGATCCGCCGAGCAAATGGTGCCCTTATACGTTTGAGCAGATGCTTGAGCTTGGCGAACACTGCTCAATGACTGAGCGTCGCGCCGATGAAGCGACCCGGGATGTAGAAAGCTGGCTGAAGTGCGAGTTTATGTCCGACAAGCTGGGCGAAACCTTTGAAGGCACGATTGCGTCGGTTACCCAGTTTGGCTTGTTTGTGCGTCTGGATGCGTTCTATGTCGAAGGCCTGGTGCATGTGACGTCGCTGCCGTCGGATTATTATCACTATGAGGCAGAGAAGCATCGCCTGAAAGGCGAGCGTACCGGAACCACCTATCGCTTGGGTGATGGCTTGACGGTGCAAGTGGCGCGCGTCGATATGGACGACCGGAAAATTGATTTCAGTTTGACCGACGATAAGCCTCGCCCGCGCCGCCAGCCGCGTAAACGCCGCAGTGGCGACACTAATGAAGCGGCCGCTCCCAAGAGCGACGCTGCGCCCAAGAAAGATAAGCCATCTACGCGTCGTGGCCCGCGACGTACGCGTCAGTCAACGCCCAGGAGAAGTTAAGTATGAAATCGGCGTCGTCTCGACGTGGTGCACGTACTACGGTACGTACGCCGGATGGGCTGGACCAGGTCTATGGTACCCACGCCTTGCAAAGTTTGTTGGAGCGCGGTGAAACGCCGCGCGAGCTATGGGTTCAGCAAGGAGCCGGTAGTCGTTTGGCCGAAGTGGTTGCCCAGGCGCAAGCGCGTGGTGCGCGAATTAAAGAGCAGCCGCGTGACCTGCTGGACCAGTTGACTCAAGGGGCTGCGCATCAGGGAGTGGTGGCGTTCTGCCCGCCACTTACGCCTGAAGGCGAAGAGTCCTTGTGGTTAAAGCTGCGTGCCTGGCAGGCGCCAACACCGCCACTTTTGCTAGTGCTGGATGGCGTGACAGACGTGCATAACTTTGGTGCCTGCTTGCGCAGCGCCGATGCCGCTGGGGCACATGGCGTTATTGTGGCAAAAGACAAGGCCGCACCGCTAAATGCAACCGTGCGTAAAGTGGCTTGCGGTGCTGCCGAGGTAGTGCCGGTTTATCAGGTCACCAACATGGCGCGTACGCTTGCCAAGCTTAAAGATGCCGGCGTATGGATTACCGGTACAGCAGGTGAAGCCCAGGCTAGTGTATTTGACATCGATTTGACCGGCCCTACTGCGCTAGTAATGGGAGCAGAAGGGAAGGGCATGCGGCGTTTAACGCGGGAAGCCTGCGATAATCTGGCCAAGCTACCTATGGCAGGGCAGGTTTCAAGCCTTAATGTCTCTGTGGCTACCGGGATTTGTTTGTTTGAGGCAGTACGACAACGCCAGCTTGCAAGTTAACCCTGCGCCCACTAGAATACTCGCGCCCGTTTGTCTACAGGCGGGCGCAGATGTTTACGTTGGTTAAATACCTGTACGTTGGTTAGATGCCAATACGTTAGTTGAACACCAGTTCTGCTTAATGCCTTAAGTTGCCGTTTGGCGGTAAGTTAGGTGCATTTCAGTAACTCCTTGCTTCCCTGTCGTCGTTCTCGCTTGTGCGGGGCACACACCGGAAGCTGTCAAACCGCAAGGAGATCTCATGCGTCATTATGAAATCGTGTTTATGGTCCATCCGGATCAGAGCGAGCAAGTGCCGGCTATGGTCGAGCGCTACACCAGCATCGTTACCGAAAACGCTGGTACTGTACATCGTCTTGAAGATTGGGGCCGTCGTCACTTGGCTTACCCGATCAACAAGATTCACAAAGCCCACTACGTGCTGATGAACGTTGAATGTACTGGCGAGACGCTCGAAGAAATCGAGAACATCTTCCGCTTCAACGATGCCATCATCCGCAGCCTGGTTGTACGCTGCAAGGAAGCGGTTACTGAAGCTTCTCCGATGATGAAGCCGGCAGAAGAGAAGCGTCCGCGTCGCGAAGACAAGTCGCGCGCTGATGAGTCCGAGTCTGATTCAGACGTCGAAACTGCCTGATTCTATCCACTGCACGTTTTAAGGAGCTAATCCATGGCACGTTTTTTCCGTCGCCGTAAGTTTTGCCGCTTCACTGCTGAAGGCGTCAAGCAGATCGACTATAAAGATCTGGACACTCTGAAAGCTTATATCACCGAAACTGGCAAGATCGTTCCGAGCCGTATCACCGGCACTAAAGCACGCTACCAGCGTCAGCTGGCGACTGCTATCAAGCGTTCGCGCTACCTGGCGCTGCTGCCCTACTCCGATAGCCACCAGTAAGCGTTTAACGTGATGCTGGCACTGGCAAGATGGCTAATGCGAGGGCTGCCTTACGCCGTAGGCGGGGCAGCGCTGGCCACGTTAGTGCCGTGGCTGTTTTGGTTAGGTGCTGCTATTGCTGCTTTGGTAACCCTGCGTAAAGGCTTTGCACCTGCGCTACCGGTTATTATCGCAGCGGCGCTACCCGCCGGTTTTTGGTGGTCGCAAGGCGACGTTATCCCGCTGGCCAGCGTATTGCTGGTAACGCTGATGGCGGTTGTCCTGCGTGAAAGGATGCGTTGGAGTGAAGCGTTGCTGGCGGGCACATTCGTGGCTGCAGCAATGGTACAGTTCGGCATCTTTAGCCTGCCAGGCGACATGGGGCCAATGCTTGAGCAACTACGACAAGGCTCTCCGGACGTTGATCGTATGCTCACAGAGTTGGCTAATCAGGGGTACGATACCCAAATGCTGGCTGCCATTGTGGTGGGGGGCGTTACGGGGCTTGTGGTTCTGATTGCGTCGATTGCATGTTTAGCCTTGGCGCGAAGCTGGCAAGCGGGGTTATATAACCCGGGCGGGTTTCGTGAAGAGTTTCATGCGTTACGACTCGCACCCAAAGAGCTTGCCGTGTTAGCGGTGCTTTGTGTGGTCGGCATGATGCTTGGGGGACATGCGTTAGCAGTACTCGGCTGGATACCACTACTCGTTGCCGGCATTGCGTTAGTGCATGGTTATATTGGATTAAAGGGGATGAACGGGCTGTGGCTGGTAGCATTTTATGTGCTGCTGATCACGACCTGGCCCACGATTCTCATTGTGCTGCTGTTGGGGCTGATTGATACATTCGCGAACATTCGCGCACGCCTTGCCCGCGGCAACTGACAAGAGGTTTACGAGATGGAAGTCATTCTGCTCGACAACATTGGTAAGCTGGGCGGCTTGGGTGACAAGGTCACTGTTAAGCCTGGTTATGGTCGTAACTACCTGGTGCCTTACGGTTTAGCCGTACCGGCCACCAAAGAGAACGTTGACGCGTTCCAGGCACAGCGTGCTGAGCTTGAAGCTCAAGCGGCTGAGCGTAAAGCAGAAGCCCAAGCCCGCGCTGAGCAGCTGAACGACATCGAGCTTTCGCTTGTGTCTAAAGCTGGCGACGAAGGCAAGCTGTTTGGTTCTATCGGTCCTCGTGATCTGGCCGACGCTATTTCCTCTGCTGGCATCGAGGTTGCCAAGAGCGAAGTGCGTATGCCGCAAGGCCCGATTCGTCAAACTGGCGAATACGACATCGACCTCCACCTGCATGCAGAAGTGGACGCCGTTGTTCGCGTGGTAGTCGTCGCAGAGTAAACTTTGCTGCTGCTATTTACGCCAAAAGGGCGCGGGATTTCCCGCGCCCTTTGTTATTTAAACCCTTTGTTATTTAAACCCTTTGTTATTTAAGCTCTGTGTTATTTAAACCCTGTGTTATTTAAGCCCGTTGCTATTTAACGAAGGCTTATTTTCAAGCGGCTAGTGGTTTGTTGAAAGCCCTGAGCGTTTAGAAATAACCCTTTATGCGATGACCTAGCGGTGGTTGCTAACGGTTTGTCCGATTAAGATAGTGGTCTTTGTCGGCTATGCTGCACTATTGAAAGGAGCTCGCTATGGACCAGCCTTCTGCTGATCAGGAAACGGCAGCGCTGAAGCTGCCGCCGCATTCGCTGGAGGCGGAGCAGTCGGTGTTAGGCGGGCTAATGCTGGATAATCAGGCGTGGGATACGGTTTCCGAGCGCCTGGTAGCCGATGACTTTTATCGTTATGAGCACCGTTTGGTGTTTAACGTCATGATTCATCTGGCGGAGTCTGGACAACCCCTTGATGTCATCACCTTGTCTGAAGCGCTTGAAGAGCGAGATCACCTGGATACCGTGGGTGGCTTGGCTTTCCTGGCGGAGCTTGCCCGCAATACGCCTTCGGCGAGCAATATTCGCGCCTATGCGGATATTGTGCGTGAGCGGGCAACGCTTAGAAAGCTGATTCGAGCGGCGAATCAGATTGCAGAAGGCGCCTTTGCCCCCCAAGGGCGGCCAGCCGATGAGCTGCTTAATGAAGCTGAGCGGTTGGTTTTTCAGATTGCCGAAGAGCGCCCTAAAACGGGTGGCCCAATTGGCATGAGCGAGCTTCTCACCAAAGCGGTTGATCGCATTGATGAACTCTTCAACCTGAAGGGCGAAATGACGGGGCTATCAACCGGCTTTCGTGATCTGGATGAGATGACGTCAGGGCTTCAGCCTTCGGACCTGGTCATCATTGCCGGGCGTCCCTCCATGGGTAAAACCACGTTTGCGATGAACCTGGTCGAACACGCGGTTATCTCCAGCGATAAGCCCGTGATGGTGTTCTCCATGGAGATGCCGGCTGAATCGCTAATGCTCAGGGTGCTGTCATCGCTTGGGCGCATCGACCAAACCCGCGTGCGTTCGGGGCAGTTGGAGGATGAGGATTGGCCGCGCCTAACGTCGGCGGTCAATCTGCTTAAAGACAAGCAGCTCTTTATCGATGACACCGCTGCGCTTTCACCTAATGAAATGCGCTCGCGCTTGCGCCGTGTCGTGCGTGAGCACGGCAATATGTCGCTGATCATGATCGACTACCTTCAGCTGATGCAGATCCCCGGTTTTTCTGAAAACCGCACGGGGGAGATATCGGAAATTTCGCGCTCGCTAAAAGGCTTGGCGAAAGAGTTTAAATGTCCGGTAGTGGCGCTTTCTCAGCTTAACCGCTCGCTGGAGCAGCGCCCCAACAAGCGCCCGGTTATGTCTGACTTGCGGGAATCAGGCGCCATCGAGCAGGATGCGGACGTTATCGCCTTCGTCTATCGTGATGAGGTGTATAACCAGGATAATCCAGATAATCAGGGCTTGGCTGAACTCATTATCGGTAAGCAGCGTAACGGGCCTATCGGAACGGTGCATATGGCGTTTATCGGCAAATATACCCGTTTTGAAGACCTGGCTCCCGACAGCTATGGCGAAGCCTTTGGTGACTAGAAAGAGGGTGTGACGCCCTTAACATATTGATCATATAGAAGAGAACGAACGGGAGTAATTCATGGCAGGTGGTTTTCGGCGTGGTAATCGTCAGCGTCTTCCCAAGCTTCAAGGGCGCGGAGAACTTCAGGAATTAGAGCGCGAAGGGCCTTTTAAAGAGTGGTTGGGTATGCCAGACCTTTATCGCTATCAGCTGGTCGTTGATGGTGAGAAGTACAGCTATCAAACAGAAGATGCTGAGCTTCCGGTCGCTATCGGCGATAACGTGGTATTTCGCTACAAAGAGACCAAGGGCGGTAACTGGATTGATCGTAACTCGCTTGGTAAGGCGATTGATCCTTCTGAATATCAGTAGCTTGGCTGTATTAATAGACTGATAGCCTGGAAACCTCCTGAAAAGTTGCCCTCTTGGTCAATAAGTGCCAATGTAAGGTAACAGGAATGTAATAGGACGCAGTCATGCTGGGTCCTATTGTTGTATCCAATAACAGGAGGGAATCATGGAACTGAAAGCACTTAAACAGTTCGTCGATAGCCACGATAATTTCGAAATTCGCGTTATTACGCATTCGGGTAGTCGTTTTTATCAGCTTGAACTTGAAGATGTAGAAGGCGCGCGGCATATGCTCACCCAACGTGGTAAGCCCATGCTGTTTCGCTCGTTAGATGATGTGTATTTGGAACTAAAACGTGCGGGTATTCATCGCGCGTATCTGGTTCAACATGTGCCTCAGGACGAAGTTATTGGTCGTGACGCACATTACAGCGAGCCGCTAGCCTCACGAATGCCGCTGGTTTTTTAAAAAGCGGTTGATGAACCACTCTGTGTATTTACTGAATGCACACACAACAGTTAGCGTAACGTTTTTCCCACCCTCGCCTAAACCCTAATGCGGTGACAGGCAAAGAAACAGCAGCCTGCATTCATCTCTTCTTGCAGGCTCGGTAAGCAACAAAGCCCTACCAGCCGCCGGACGCCCAAATCTTTATATAGTGGCCCGGCTGCATCTTGGTCAGCGCACTGCTTTAACCGCTTAGCTTGCCTCTATTCGCCGTGCTTTCCAGGTGTTTTCCAAGTGCTTTGCTTCTGACCACCTTGCGGCTATTTTTTAAGTATCTTCGATCTGCGCTTAAAGCGTATTTGAAGTAAGGCGTGGGGCGGCGGAGTGCCACTTTACCGGTGGTTATACAAATGATGTTGATAGTATAACTTTATGCCGCGCCTTATCGAAAAGTGTTAAGATTTTTGATAATTAGAAGCCGTCTTTGGAGTAAGC
The DNA here is from genome assembly GCF_052446175.1 of Halomonas sp. AOP43-D1-4. NCBI lineage: Bacteria > Pseudomonadati > Pseudomonadota > Gammaproteobacteria > Oceanospirillales > Halomonadaceae > Halomonas > Halomonas sp. AOP43-D1-4. The sequence goes on along the minus strand of NZ_JBQSVY010000021.1, from coordinate 26,445 downwards.
GTAATGACCGATAGCGTTGTGGTGGACCAGCCGGGCGAAGGCCGCTTGGCCCATGCATCCAGTGATCATCCGGCCGTGCCGCGGGCAAAAGTAGGTGTAGTTCTGGCTAACCTGGGGACGCCCGATGCCACTGATTATTGGTCGATGCGACGTTATTTAAGTGAGTTTCTCTCCGACAAGCGGGTAGTCGATTATCCTGATTGGAAGTGGCAGCCGCTTCTGCAACTGATTATTTTATCCAAGCGGCCTTTTTCGTCGGGTAAAGCGTATAAAAGCATTTGGAATACCGAACAAAACGAAAGCCCGCTACTCACGATCACGCGGGCGCAAACCGAAAAACTGACGGAGCAGCTTAAGGCCTTATACGGCGACAACGTTGAAGTGGATTTCTGTATGCGCTACGGCAATCCTTCAACACGCAGTGTGCTCACGCAGATGAAAGAAAAGGGCTGTGAGAAGATTGTTTTTTTTCCGCTCTATCCACAGTACGCCTCGCCGACCACTGCAACCGCCAATGACGAGGCGTTTCGCGCCTTAATGAAGATGAAGTGGCAACCCTCTATTCGTACGGTGCCCGCCTATTTTGATCACCCTGCTTATCTACAGGCACTGGCGAATTCAGTAACAGATGTTTACGCCGAGCTTGAGACGCGGCCCACCAAGTTAGTTGCCAGCTACCACGGCGTGCCTGAGCGCTATTTGATGCAAGGCGATCCCTACTATTGCCAGTGCCAGAAAACCACGCGCCTCCTGGGCGAAACGCTAGGTTTTAGTCAGGAGGAAGTGGATACCACCTTTCAATCACAGTTTGGTCCTGAAAAGTGGGTGGGGCCTGCAACGGTCGAGCACGTAGCCGCGCTTGCCAAGCAGGGCCATAAACATATTGCGATTCTATCGCCTGCTTTCTCCTCCGACTGTGTGGAAACGTTAGAAGAAATCAAGGAGGAGATCCGCGATAGCTTTATGGAAGCAGGCGGCGAAACGTTTAGTTACATTCCCTGCTTAAATGATCGTAATGATCACATAAAGGCGCTGCTGGACATCGTAAATAACGAGCTTTTAGGTTGGCTTCCATCGTCGTAATGAGCCGATAATCAAGGCGTTATAAATGGCGATGAAGTAACGATAAGCACGCTATCTGTTTGATTTTGAATGATTGCCTGGTAACAGGCAGTGGCCTGTTATAGAGTCTACGACTTTATGATCACCTCGCGTGTTTAAAATAGGTGCTGTTACTCTACGGCTTTCAGCGTGCTCGTTAAAATCTGGTCCGAGCGCTTAAGACAGAGTGCTTGAGAGAGGGTGCTTGAGAGAGGGTGCTTGAGAGAGGGTGCTTGAGAGAGGGTGCTTGAGACAGAGCAGTTAAGAGAGAGCAGTGAACAGGGATGATGATCGCTACTCACCGCGAGAGGTATTGATGCTCAACGAACCCGCTTCATCATGGGGCAGATACACAGGAGATATCGCTAGATGCAATTCGCCGTTTTGATGGGATTTGTATTAGCCGCGTTGGCACCACTTATGCAGCGCTGGTTTGCAGACCGTACGAGTTTGGTATTGGCCCTTTTTCCTGCGCTCATCGCTGCGTGGCTGTTTTCTCAAGCACCCACAATCATCAATGACGGCCCGTTGCTAATGGAGTGGCAGTGGGTGCCTTCGTTAGGTATCAGCCTCACCTTTATGCTGGATGGGTTGTCCTTACTGTTCGGCTTGTTAATCAGCGTTATTGGCGCGTGCGTGTTGGTGTATGCGGGGAGTTATTTAAAAGGCCACCCGGAGATCGCCCGGTTTCATATCGCGCTGATGGCTTTTATGGTGTCCATGCTGGGGCTAGTGTTGGCCGATGGGCTGATCACGCTGTTTATTTTTTGGGAGTTAACCAGCGTTACTTCGTACCTGCTGATCGGGTTTAACCATACCGATATGCAGGCGCGTAAGTCGGCTCGCCAAGGGCTTTTTGTCACTTTTGCGGGTGGGCTTGCGTTGATGGCCGGGCTTATCTTGCTGGGCATCGCCAGCGACCAGTGGTCGTTAACCGATATTCGCGCAATGGAAACCGACCTGCGAGAGCATGCCCTTTATACGCCCATGCTCATCTGTTTGCTGTTGGGCGCTTTCACTAAATCAGCGCAGTTTCCCTTTCATTTCTGGCTGCCAAACGCCATGGCAGCCCCTACACCTGTCTCGGCTTATTTGCACTCCGCCACCATGGTGAAAGCCGGTATTTACCTCATGGCAAGGCTTCAGCCTGAACTGGGTGGAACGGCACTCTGGATAAGCATCCTCTCTGTGGTGGGTGCTATCACGCTGCTGCTGGGCGCTTTCCTGGCGCTTCATCACACGAACATTAAAAAGCTGCTGGCTTACTCAACCATTATGGCGCTCGGCACATTGACGATGCTGCTGGGCATTGGCACCGAGTACGCCATGACAGCGTTTGTAACTTTTTTGCTCGCACACTCCCTGTACAAGGGAGCGCTGTTCATGGTGGCCGGTATTCTCGATCATGAAACGGGCACCAAGGATGTCACTGCAATGGGCGGGTTAAGGTCTTTGATGCCGGTGACGGCCACCATTGCATTGATAGCGGCGCTATCACTTGCAGGGGTGCCGCCGTTGCTTGGTTTTATTGGCAAAGAGCTTAAGTTTGAAGCGGTGCTGGGCGCAGGGGATTTTCAAGGCTTGCTCGTCGTGTTCGCATTTGTCAGCGCGATTATGACTATCGCCGTGGCGGCGATTGTTGCGCTACGGCCTTTCTACGGCAAGCGTCACGAAACCCCAAAAACGCCGCATGAAGCACCTTTCGGCATGTTAATGGGGCCCGCACTGCTAAGCGTAGGCTCGCTGGTTTTTGGTCTGGCGCCCGCCATGTTTGGCGTTGACGCTCTTTTAACGTCAGCGGCAAGTGCGGTGGCAGGGCAGCCGAGAGAAGTGGCGCTGTCACTTTGGTACGGCGTTAATGCGGCGCTGATAATGTCTGTTGTTAGCCTGGGGTTGGGCTTTTTGCTGTTCAAGTACTGGGACAGCGTGCGAGGCAAGCTAACGTTGCTGGCCCCTGTTATGCGTTACGGCCCGGAAGCGGGCTATGAAGGCTTGTTAAATGGCCTGGTTCGGTTTGCGGAATGGCAAACCCGTGTGCTGCAAAATGGCTATATGCGCAACTATATTTTGGTCATGCTGGTCGTGCTGATTACGCTGTTGGGCAACTCCATTCTGGTACGCCACTCTCCGCTGTTAGCCTTTGAACTTGATGTACGGTTTCATGAGGCCATCGTCGTCGGCACAATGGTGATGGGTGCCCTGTATGCAACGATCACCCGCTCCCGGCTGGGTGCCGTCGTGTCAGTGGGTATTATGGGGTTCTCAATCGCGCTGGTCTTTATTCTTTTCAGCGCCCCTGATCTTGGGATTACCCAGCTTCTGGTTGAAACGCTCACAGTTATTTTACTGGTGCTGGTACTGTTCAGGCTGCCTCGCTTCTCGCATCTCTCGACCAGCCTGGAGCGCATTCGCGATGGCTCGGTAGCTGCGATGATGGGGATATTGATTTTCCTTCTGATCATGACGGCCTGGAGTATTAACCAGTTCGAGTCCATTTCTACCTATATGGTTGAAAACAGCGCACCGCTCGCTTTTGGCCGCAACATCGTCAATGTCATTTTGGTGGATTACCGGGCACTGGATACGTTGGGCGAGATGTTTGTACTGGCGCTAGCCGCCATTGGCGTTATCGCTATGCTGAAGCTGCGCCATGAGCCAGAAAGCGCTAAGCCCACCAATGACAGTGGGAATACTGATAGCAGGGAGCCGTACGATGGTTAAATCGGGAACGATTATTTTAAACACGGCGGCCCGCTTTCTAATGCCGCTACAGCTCATGTTTTCGATATTTTTGCTGCTTCGTGGACACGACGAGCCCGGCGGTGGGTTTATTGCAGGGTTAGTAGCGGCGGGGGCGTTTACCTTGTATCTGCTGGCGTTTGGCGTCAGTGCCACAAAAGAGGTATTACGGATGGTCGACCCTCGCGACTTGATTGGCGTGGGGCTGTTGTTAGGCATGATTTCTGTTGTACCTGCCTGGTTTATGGGTCAGCCGTTTTTAACCGCGCAGTGGTGGACCATTCCGGTTATTGATTTTAAAGCCTCCACTCCGCTGATTTTTGATATTGGCGTTTACTTGGCGGTGTTGGGAGCGGTGATTGGCATGGTGATGGCGTTGATGGAGGTGGATAAGGATGAGCCTTAACATAGCAGGAGGATACGCATGGAACCGGTAATGGCGCTAGCGATTGGGGTTATGTATGCCACCGCTATTTTTATGATGCTGCGACGCTCCATTGTAAAACTGGTTATTGGGCTACTGCTGCTTTCCAACGCTGCTAACTTATTGATCTTTACTACTGCCGGAATGACGCGGGGCGCGCCACCGCTGATTCCAGAAGGCATGGTTCAGCCTATGGGCGATGTCGCTGACCCATTGCCCCAAGCCGTTGTACTGACGGCTATTGTTATCGCGTTTGGTGTGCTGGCCTTTGCTGTTGTATTGATTCGTCGTGCCTATGAAGTGGTTAAGGCGGATGACCTGGATAAGATGAAGGATACTGATACGTGAGGCCTGAAGTTGCTCTTCCCGTCCTTTTACCCTTACTTTCAGGGGCTATTTCACTACTGTTTTGGCGTTCAAGGCCAATGCAGCGCTTTATCGCCGTTGCTGGAAATATAGCATTTCTGATCGTTAGCCTTTGGCTGTTTACGACAACCCTTTCCGAAGGCTATGTCACCATGCAAATGGGCAGCTGGCCTGCACCGTTTGGGATTACGCTCATCGCCGATATGTTAAGTGCGGTGATGGTGCTGCTGACCGGTATCATCGGCCTCGCCATGGGGATTTACTCCTTGGCCACGACCGGCCGTGGCCATGAGAAATTTGGCTATTATCCGTTAATGCACTTGTTGTTAGCCGGGGTGGCGGGAGCCTTTTTGACCGGCGATATCTTCAACCTGTATGTATGGTTTGAAGTAATGCTGGTGGCCTCTTTTGCGCTACTTATTTTGGGCGGCGAGCGGGCCCAGATGGAAGGAGCAATAAAGTACGTAACGCTTAACCTGCTGGCGTCGGTGATCTTTCTGACAGCGGTGGGGCTGCTGTACGGCACGGTCGGTACGCTTAACATGGCCGATATCGCACTGCGCATGAATGCCGTTGAGCACAACGGGATGGTCGAGGTGCTCGCGGTGATGTTTATGGTGGCCTTTGGGATCAAGGCGGCAGCCTTTCCGCTCTTTTTCTGGCTGCCTGCGTCTTACCATACGCCGCCAGTTGCCGTTTCAGCGCTTTTTGCAGGCCTTCTCACCAAAGTAGGCGTGTACTCACTGTTCCGTGTGTTTACCTTGATCTTTGACCAGACGATGGGCTACCTGCAGGAGATAATGTTGTGGGGGGCGGTGCTTACCATGGTGACCGGGGTGCTGGGTGCGGCCGCTCAATATGAGTTTCGGCGTATTTTGTCGTTTCATATCGTCAGCCAGATCGGCTATATGATTCTGGGTTTGGCGCTGTATACCCCCTTGGCGATTGCTGGCGGCGTGTTTGCCATCATGCACAATATTATTGTCAAGACGAACCTGTTTTTGATTAGCGGTATCACCCACCGCTTGCAGGGCACGTATCAGCTAAAAAAGATGGGTGGGCTTTATAAAGAGCGCCCTTGGCTTGCCGTTGCATTTTTTATCTCAGCATTTTCCCTCGCGGGGGTTCCTCCGTTATCCGGATTCTTCGCCAAGTTTGTCATCGTGCGGGCAGGTATTGAAGCCGAGGCGTATGTGGTTACTGCCATTGCCTTGGGAGTAGGGTTATTAACACTCTACTCCATGGTGAAGATATGGAACGAAGTCTTCTGGAAATCCTTGCCAGAAGATAACCAGATGCCTGTATCGAATACACCCTCTGGGGATGATGGGCGGTTGATTAAACCCAGCCTGTGGATGATGTATTTACCCGTGGTGGTGCTGGCTCTGTTTTCAGTGCTCATCGGGATTTTTGCGGAACCCATTATGCATGTGATGACCACTATTGGTGATCAATTGCTGGCCCCCAGAGGCTATATTGATGCGGTGTTGGGCGTGTCCGCGAGCGCTGAGGATGCGCTACTGATACCAGGTGAGTTGCAGGTAGACATAATAGGCGGGGAGGACGCGCCATGACCGGTGCTATTTGGAACCTGCTGTTAGGATTGGCATGGGTGCTGCTGAGCGGCGACTTCACAGGCTTAAACCTGCTGGTAGGCATGATTTTTGGCTATATCGCGCTGGTGCTGATTGAGCCGCAAGTCAGCGCATTAAAAGGCTACCCGGCCAGGATTCCGCGCATTATTGGCTTTCTGGGCTTTTTTCTAAAGGAGCTTGTTCAAGCCAACCTGCGTGTTGCGTTTGATATTGTGACGCCGCCTTGGCACATGCAGCCAGGCGTGATTGCCATGCCGCTTTCCGCACGCACTGAAATGGAAATTACCCTGGTGGCTAACCTGATCTCTTTAACCCCGGGAACGCTGAGCCTGGACGTCTCTGATGACCGCAAGGTGCTTTATATCCACGCCATGTTTCTTGATGATGAAGAAGAGCTAAGACGCAACTTAAAAGAAATGGAGCATCGAGCCCTGGAGTTATTTCGCTAATGGATACGGTTCTCTTGATTAGCCAGATCATTATGGGGCTGGCGCTAGTTTTGACATTTGTGCGTGTGGTGCGCGGGCCAAGCCTGCCTGACCGAGTGGTGGCGCTTGAGCTTTTTTCTACTACGGTGGTCGGGCTGGTAGGCGTTTACGCCATTCAATCCGGGGTAGCCAGCTTTCTGGATGCCGCTATCGTTATTGCGCTGATGGGCTTTCTGGCCGCGATTGGCTTTGCACGCTTTTTGGAACGGGGAGGGCCTCGCGATGATTGAAACGATTAAAGGTGCGCTATTGCTGACAGGCTCTTTATTTATGCTCCTGGCGGCTATTGGCTTGCTACGTTTGCCGGATCTACTAACGCGTATGCATGCCACTACCAAAGCGGCGGCATTGGGCGTTATTTTGATCATGCTGGCATCGGCGATGCATTTTTCTGAGGTAGGCGTGGTCGCTCGCTCCTTTGCGATTATCGTGTTTATCCTGATGACAGCCCCCGTTGCGGCACATGTGATAGGACGGGCGGGTTACTTTGTGGGCTCTCGACTTTGGAGTGGTACGGTCAAGGATGAGCTTCGTCCCAACTACGACCCGTTAACCCACGAATTAAAAAGTGGTATGGAAACGAATGAAAATGCTAAACGTCAGCCACGAGCGACGGATCCTGATTGATGTGTTTCACTAATTTAGCGGTTGGTAAATAACTAATCGGTAAGAAGCCACCTTCGGGTGGTTTTTTTATAACACAATGTATCAGCAGGAAATGTCAGCGCCGTGACTTTACCTGGTGAAAGGTTGGTAGGCGTGGGTTTACGCCACAACGGCTAAGCACACGTTGTTTTCGTACAAATTCTGGTATCTGCTTGTTTTCCAGGCCATCATCAGGCATGCCAAGGACAGCCCAGGAATAGACACCATGTTGCTCAAGATTAATTTGCCATTACGTCGCGCTTTTTGTCATACATCACTTGTAGTTACTGCCGGGGTGCTATCGGTAATGTTTAGCGGAAGCCTCTACGCTAACCCGCAGTTGATGACAGAAGTGGATGCCCGCGGTGCCGAAGAGCTACGCTATGCCAACTTTGAACAGTGGCGCAATGAGTTCCGTCGTTATGCAGCTGCTCAGGGGATCAGTGAATCAACGCTAGCCACCGCACTGGATAACGTGCGCTACCGTGAACGGGTGATTGAACTGGACCGTTATCAGCCGGAATTCGTGCGGCCTATTTGGGAATATCTCGACTCCGCCGCCTCCGATACGCGCGTCAATGCAGGCCGTGAGAAACTTGACGCCCACCGCCAGACGGCATTAGAAATGCAGCAACGCTACGGCGTGCCCTCAGAAATCATCGTGGCGATTTGGGGCATCGAGAGCAATTACGGAAGCAATTTTGGTGATTTCTCAACCCTTGAAGCGCTCGCTACCCTGGCATACGACGGGCGTCGCCGGGATTTCGCACGCGGTGAACTGCTTGCGGCGTTACGTATTATTGACCAGGGCGATATCGCAGCCGAGCAAATGAAAGGCTCCTGGGCGGGGGCTATGGGGCATACCCAGTTCATCCCCAGTAGCTTTGAAGCTTATGCCGTGGACGGTGATAACAATGGTCGCCGTGATATCTGGGGCAGTATCCCCGATGTGATGGCCTCCACCGCCAACTATCTGGCGCGGGCAGGCTGGCAGGCAGGCGAACCCTGGGGGGTTGAGTTAGCGCTTCCTGCATCGTTTGATTATTCACAGACCGAGCGCCGCAGTAGCGCTGAGTGGGCGCGTCAAGGTGTACGCGCCCTGCAGGGTGAACTGCCCAATTTCGAGAGCGCGGCCATCGTCATTCCGGCCGGGGCTGAGGGGCCCGCCTTTTTGGTAGGCGCTAATTTTCGAGCGATTTTGCGCTATAACAATGCCACCAGCTACGCCCTGGCCGTGGCGACGCTGGCTGATAAAATTGCCGGGCGTGAGGGAATACGCCAGACATGGCCGCGAGGGCTGACACCTTTAACCCGCGACGATGTCAAAGAACTCCAGCGGCGCTTGAATGAAGCGGGCTATTCGGTAGGCGGGGCTGACGGTGTGATGGGACCCAATACACGCCAAGGCGTGCGTGACTTTCAACGCAGCCAAGGGCTAACGCCGGATGGCTTCGCTACTCAGGCGCTGCTTGAAAGGCTGCGCTAGGTGCGTAGTTAACGATTAATCACTTATTTCACCAAGGATGATGCTATGGGATTTGTGGCAAAAACGCTGTTAAGTAGTGTGCTGGTAAGTGCATTAGCCGCCAGCGCAGTGGCAAGCGATGATGATAAAGTGTTTGGCTGGGTTGAAAATGCCACCATAGAGCCCTGGGGCATTATGGTGAAGGCCAAGCTTGACAGTGGTGCCCTGACGTCATCTTTGGATGCACGTGATATCGAAGTGTTTGAGAAAGAGGGCGAGGAGTGGGTGCGCTTTCGCTTAAAGCTAACAGACCAGCAGAACGACGAAGTGTTTAGCGACCGTCTTGAACGGCCGCTCTATCGTGAGTTGGCAGTGCGCGGTGCGGGCGGACGTGATGAGCGCCCCGTTGTATTAATGAATGTGTGCATGGGCGATACGGTTTACGAAGAGCAATTTAGCCTACGTGATCGCGAAGAAATGCATTATCCACTGCTGCTTGGCCGGCGTACCATCAGCCATTTAGGCTTGCTGGACGTGCGCGAAACATTCCAGCAAGAGCCATCCTGCAGTGACGATGCTGAGGTAGTGCCTCACGATCCAGAAGACCAGCAAGCCTAGGTATTGAGCTCTAAAACAGCCGTGACAGCAACGCTGTGACGGCTGTTTCAACGCGTAAAATGCGCGGCCCAAGATGCATCCCCTCACAGCCCGCGTCCAGCAGTTTCTCAACTTCCCATGGGATAAACCCACCTTCTGGGCCGACCAACAGCAGCGTATTGTCGCTGATGCCACGTGGGCAGGCCATCGGCATGCCCGGGTGAGCCACAAGGCCACGGCGACCGCGAAGTAAAGCAGGCAGTTGCTCTTCAAGAAAGGGCCGAAAGCCTTTGGTCAGTGTCACGCTCGGTAGTTGGGTATCACGTGATTGCTCCAGACCCAGCACCAGGTGCTGATGAATTTTCTCGGGAAGAAGCTCTGGTGATTGCCAATAGCTTTTCTCTACGCGCTTGGTATGCAGTAAAGTAATTTCCTTCACCCCTAGCGCTGTCACATGCTCAAGCGTTCGCGCCAGCATGCGTGGTCGAGGTAGCGCGAGTACCAAATGCACGGGAAGAGCGGGGGGAGGCACGTCTGCTAACGGGTCAAGGGCAAATACGGCAAGCTCAGTGGTTAATTCGACCAGCTGTGCTTTTCCCATTAAGCCACCCTGAACACCCACCGTTAACCGGTCACCGAGGGCAGCGCGATGGATGTCGCGTAAATGCGCTAATCTGCGTGCGTCTGTTATACGCGCATGGCCCTGGTGGTCGAGGTCGCTGGGGTGAAGCAAAATCAAGTTCATAATCGGCATCTATTGGTCGAAGGGTGGGCACGCTGTTGCGCAATATTCTACTCACATGGCTTGCATGGGCGCGTGGTGCAGGCACAATAATAGCATTGGGGAACACCCCTATCGCGTTTAAGGAGATGCGCTGTGCGCGTAATTCGTAAGTATGCCAATCGCCGGTTGTACGACACTCAGCAAAGCCGTTATGTCACGCTTGAAGATCTGCGCCATCTTATTATTGAAGAAGCGCCGTTTCGGGTTGAGGATGCCAAAAGCGGTGAAGACCTGACGCGTACCATTCTGCTCTCCATCATTATTGAGCAGGAGCAGTCGGATAACGAAGCCGAAGTATTCTCTAACGACCTGCTGGCGCAGCTCATCCGGGTTTATGATATGTCGTCGCCTTTACCGCTGGCGCGTTATCTGGAGCAAGGCACGCAGCTTATGCTGGAGCAGCAAAAGCGTCTGCAAAGCCAATGGCAGCAGGCCATGCGCCATACGCCCATGGAGTTTATGCGCGAGCTGGCCGAAGAAAATATGCGCTTTTGGCAAAACACCTTGAACCAGTCGCCCTCCACCAGCGACAAGGATGAGGATAAATCCTCCTAACGCCACGAGTGGCCACCTTGTGGCATAATGCGGCGCATAATCGCTCTCCCGTTCGAGAAGGAAGAACATGAAGGTTTTGATGATAGGTGGCGGCGGCCGCGAACATGCGTTGGCGTGGAAATTAGCGCAATCTGATAATGTTGAGCAGGTATTCGTAGCGCCCGGCAATGCCGGTACGGCGACCGAAGACAAGCTGACCAATATCGATATTGCGGCCACCGACTTGGCCGGGTTAGAAGCATTTGCGCTCCAGGAGCGTATTGGCTTGACCGTCGTCGGTCCGGAAGCGCCTCTGGTCGAAGGCGTCGTTGACCGCTTCCAAGCGGCTGGCCTGACTATCTTTGGCCCTACCCAAGCCGCGGCCCAGCTTGAAGGCTCCAAGTCGTTTACCAAGGACTTCCTGGCGCGCCATGCTATTCCAACAGCGGCTTATCAGACGTTTACCGCGGTAACGCCTGCGTTGGCATATTTACACAAGGTCGGTGCGCCTATCGTCATCAAGGCGGATGGCTTGGCGGCAGGTAAGGGCGTGATCGTTGCCATGAGCGAAGTGGAGGCCGAAGCCGCTATTCGCGATATGCTCGAAGCCAATGCCTTTGGCGATGCTGGTGCTCGCGTTGTCATTGAAGAGTTTCTGGAAGGCGAAGAAGCGAGCTTTATCGTCATGGTCGATGGCGAAAACATCGTTCCCATGGCCACCAGCCAAGACCACAAGCGCGCCTATGATGGCGACACAGGCCCTAATACCGGCGGCATGGGCGCTTACTCACCTGCACCGGTCGTTACGCCAGACGTTGATGCCCGCATCATGGAGCAGGTCATCGTGCCCACGGTTAAAGGGATGGCCGCTGAAGGCAATGCCTATACTGGATTTTTGTATGCCGGGTTGATGATCGACCAGACCGGGCAGCCCAAAGTGATTGAATATAACTGTCGCTTTGGTGACCCCGAAACTCAGCCTATCATGATGCGCCTGACGTCTGATTTTGCTGAGCTTTGCCTTGCTGGTGCTAAAGGGCAGTTGGCCGGTAAAACGTGCCATTGGGATTCACGTGCCGCGGTGGGTGTGGTCATGGCGGCGGGCGGTTATCCAGCCAGCTACCGTAAAGGCGATGTCATTGATGGTTTGGCAAAAGCCGAGCAGCACAGCAAGGTGTTCCATGCGGGCACTGCGCTGAACGCGAATAACGAGGTAACGACCTCTGGCGGTCGTGTACTGTGTGTGACGGCACTGGGCGAGAGTGTATTTAGCGCACAGCAGCAGGCTTACAAAGGCGTCAATGAGATTCGCTGGGAGGGCGCTGAATATCGCCGTGATATCGCTTACCGTGCTATTGCGAGAGAAAAAGCGTAATAAGCGCGTTGATACCGTAGCGCAAGGGGCGGGCCACTTATCACCACCGAAAGGAAACAGGTATGGAACGTGTCACGCTGGATTTTCCCGCCAACGCGGTTATTCATCGTCACCCCCTAACGGTGCGGGTAACCGATATGAATTACGGTCGGCATTTGGGTCATGACACAGTGGTTTCGCTATTACATGAAGCCCGCGTTCACGCTTTTTCCGCCCTGGCGCTATCGGAATGGGACATGCACGGCTATCCAAGCGTGGTGGCCGACCTGGCCGTGCAGTATCAACGTGAAGCGCGTTGGCCTGATGCGTTGATCATTGAAACGGCGGTGCCTGAGCCGCAGGGCAAGGCATTAACCGTTTACCAGCGTATTTTGCAGCGCGACGGTGAACATATCGTGGCGTCCGCCCGCGTTAACCAGTTGCTCATCGACGCCAATACTGGGCGGCCGGTTGCGATACCTGAGCCCATCAAGCAGGCCTTGGCCCAAGCGAGGAGCGCTTAATGTCGCGGGAATATCCCATTATCGCCGTGACAGGCTCTTCGGGTGCGGGCACCACGACCGTAAGACGAAGCTTTGAGCGCATGTTTCTACGCGAAGATGTACATGCGGCCATGGTGGACGGTGACGCTTTTCACCGCTATACACGCGATGATCTTCACCGCATGTTTCGTGAAGAGCCTGAGCGTAAGCATGAGCTCTCGCATTTTGCAGTCGAAGCCAACCTGCTTGACCGCCTTGAAGGGGTGTTTGCCGAGTATGGCGAGCACGGTACGGGCACGTTTCGGCACTATATTCACGCGGAAGACAAGCAGAAAATCGAAGCGGGGTACCGCGTAGGCACCTTTACGGAGTGGCAGTCGCTCCCATGTGGCACCGACCTGTTGTTCTATGAAGGTTTACATGGCGGGTTGGTAACCCAGGAGTACGACATTGCTCGCCATGTGGATCTGTTGGTAGGCGTTGCGCCGACCATGAATCTTGAATGGATTCAGAAAATTGACCGTGATACCAAGCTGCGTGGCTACTCCCAGGAAGCGGTGATCGACACGATTCTGGGCCGCATGAACGATTACGTGCGCTATATTCAACCGCAATTCTCCCGCACCCATATCAACTTTCAACGGGTGCCTACCGTCGATACGTCCAACCCCTTTGAAGTGCAGGATATCCCCACGGATGCTGAGTCGTTTGTGGTGATACGATTTCGTGATCCATCAACCGTTGATTTTCCCTGGCTTCTTGCAATGATCAAGGATGCCTTTATGACGCGGCCACATACGTTGGTCGTGCCTGGCGCGCGCATGTCATTAGCCATGGAACTGATTTTGGCACCCCTCGTGCGCCATTTATTATCCCAGCGCCGCTTTCGCTAACCGCGTTTGCAAATGCCGGGCGACAAGCTGCAACGATAACAAGGAGTGGGTATGGAGTGTTTATTCTGCAAAATCATCAATCGTGAGATCCCGGCTGATATCGTTTATGAAGACGAGCACGTTCTCGCCTTTAACGACATTAGCCCTATGGCGCCCACTCATCAGCTAATTATTCCCAAAAAGCACATCGCCACTTTAAATGACATTGAAGAAGGTGATCTTGAGCTGGTCGGCCGTTTGCAGTTCACAGCTGCTAGGCTTGCCAAGCAGCAGGGCTTTGCCGAAGACGGTTATCGTGTTGTGATGAATTGCAACGAAAAGGGCGGTCAGACGGTCTACCACATACACATGCATTTATTAGGTGGCCGTCAGTTTACGTGGCCTGCGGGCTAACATACGGCCTTCAAAATACCTTTAAGACAGTCTTTAAGACAGTTTGCTGTTAAGCGGAGTAAGCCATGAAGCGCCAGCTTAGTCGGTCTGATTGCTTAATTCATCAGTTTGATACAGCGTTACGGTCGCTAATGCCTCGCGCCGCTACATCACAGCGTAACCACCCCGCCAGTCAACTTGCAGATAGAGTGTTTGATGGCCACCAACGACGTCATACCGCAGGCCTGATGCGTGTTAATCATGTGATTGGTGTATCGAATCAGGCGCTGTATCAGGGCCAGAGTATTACCGCAGCGCTTCCCCACGCGCGTACGCAAATGGTGCAATCCGCTGCGGAGGCGTTTGATCACTTGGCGTGGTGTGAAGAGCGGCTGGCGCAACTGAATAGTCGCACCAGCTACTTTACGCCCTTTTTCTATACCGCTGCATTTGGGGTTGGGGCTATCTCTGGGTTAACCAGCGAGCGTCTAAGCCTTGGTATGATTGCCGCTACCTGCGAGCTTTCAGGTAAACACTTTGAAGAGCAGCAGGCCAGGCTAATGGCAGACGATCAGCGCTCGCATGCGCTGCTTCGTCAGATGGCTGCGGATGAAGCGCACCAGGCGCATTTAGCGATAGAGGCGGGGGGACTGCGTTTCCCTGCGCCGATTAAATGGGGGCTACGGTTTATCGCTCAAGGTGCCACTAAAGGCGCCTACTATTTCTGAATACCGGCATCGAGAATGAAAAGCATCAGCAAGGAAAGCAAATTCGCCTTAATTTCTTGACGAATGACGAGTTATCGCCAACGCTTAATCAGGTCAACGCTCATCGTACGTAAGGTAGCGTGCGTTTTCTAAAGCAGAAAAGCGTCACCAGGGAAAAGGAGAAAGACGATGCTAGGCAATGCGATGCTGTTTTTGATTATTGCGATTATCGCCGGTGTGCTCGGTTTTTCGGGGATCGCGGGGGTTGCATCAACCATCGCGCAAATTCTATTCGTTCTGTTTCTCATCCTGTTTGTGGTATCGCTCTTTACAGGGCGACGCCGTTAGCATAAGGGCTACTTATAGAGACCTTTCATAAAGGCTTTTCATAAAGACTTTTTATAAAGACTTTGGATAGAACCAGCTAAACAAAAAGCCCCGTTTGGGGCTTTTTGCATACGGGTCAACCGTACTGTTACCGGGTATGGAACGCTAAAAATCAGGCATCAATACGCTTGTACTTCATGCGCTTGGGCGTATCGTTACCTACCCGCTTTTTATGATCGTCTTCATAGTCGGTATAGTTACCGTCGAAGAAGACGACTTCAGAATCACCTTCAAACGCCAGAATGTGCGTGGCAATACGATCCAGGAACCAGCGATCATGAGAAATCACCATGGCGCAGCCCGGGAAGGCAAGAAGGGCTTCTTCAAGCGCACGCAGTGTCTCAATATCAAGGTCGTTAGATGGCTCATCCAGCAGGAGTACGTTGGCGCCCTGTTTGAGCGTTTGAGCAAGCTGCAAGCGTCCACGCTCACCGCCGGACAGTTCATCCAGGCGCTTCTGCTGGTCATTACCTTTAAAGTTAAAGCGACCAACGTAGGCACGTGAGGACACTTCGTAGCCGTTGATGTTGAGAATGTCCTGCTCGCCAGACACCGCCTGCCAAACCGTCTGCTTGTCATCAAGCGCATCACGTAACTGCTCAACGTAAGCGATCTCAACCGTGTCCCCTATGATCACTTCACCCGTATCTGGCTGTTCTTTGCCGGTGATGAGTTTAAACAGGGTCGATTTACCCGCACCGTTTCCGCCGACGATGCCAACAATCGCACCTTGGGGAATAGTGAAGGAAAGATCTTCATAAAGCAGCTTGTCTTCAAAGCGCTTGGAGACATTATGAAACTCGATGACCTTATCACCCAGGCGCGGGCCAGGCGGAATATAGATCTCGTTGGTTTCATTGCGTTTCTGGAAGTCGCCAGACTGCATTTCTTCAAAGCGGTTAAGGCGCGCTTTGCTTTTGGCCTGACGACCTTTAGCGTTACTACGCACCCACTCAAGCTCTTGCTTGATGGCTTTTTGCCGCGATGCTTCCTGCTTGGCTTCCTGGGTCAGGCGGTGCTCTTTTTGCTCTAGCCACTGAGAGTAGTTGCCTTCAAACGGGATGCCTTGGCCACGGTCGAGCTCCAGAATCCAGCCCGCTACGTTGTCCAGGAAGTAACGGTCGTGGGTAATCGCCACAACGGTGCCGTTATAGTCATGCAGGAAGCGCTCCAGCCAGGCAACCGATTCGGCGTCCAGGTGGTTGGTTGGCTCATCCAGAAGCAGCATGTCCGGGCTTGAAAGCAGTAGGCGACAAAGCGCGACACGGCGCCGTTCACCACCTGAAAGGTTGCCTACTTTGGCATCCCACGGTGGCAAGCGAAGCGCTTCGGCAGCGACCTCAAGCTTACGCTCAAGGTTGTGGGCATCGGCGGCTTCAATGATGTTTTCAAGGCGTGCTTGCTCGCTTGCCAGTGCATCGAAGTCGGCATCAGGCTCAGCGTAGGCAGCATAGACAGCGTCCAGCTTCTCCTGCGCTTCCTTGATAGCGCCTAGTGCTTCTTCAACGGTGTCGCGGACATTTTTCTCATCATCAAGCTGCGGTTCTTGGGGGAGATAACCGACATTGATACCCGGCATCGGACGAGCTTCACCCTCAAACTCTTTATCGACACCCGCCATAATGCGCAGCAGTGTGGATTTACCGGCACCGTTTAAACCCAAAACGCCGATTTTGGCGCCCGGGAAAAACGATAGCGAAATATCCTTGAGAATTTGTTTTTTGGGTGGCACAACTTTGCCAACCCGGTTCATGGTGAATACGTATTGCGCCATGGAAATCCGTTAGGTTGATGAATGAGACAGCAACGTGCTGAGTAGCCTCAGATGATAGTGCTCTGTGCTTGGAAAGGCCAGAGGAGGCCACCGGGCAACATCCAATGGCTATAAAAAGAAAGCGTGGATTTTGTGATGTGTTGGATGGTGACGAAGAGGGCAACTGGCTCGCTGCCCACTTAAAGGAGCTATTTACGCATCCCAATCATCTTCAATGGCACGCTGTAAACGACGCTCTTCAAGCCACGCTTCCACCTGTCGGCGGGCGCGTAACGAGTCGGTTTTGCTTGGCTTATGCTTGCCGTATTGATCATCGTTTACGGCATCAAGATTATCGAATTCGTCAGCTTCAAGGTTTTCTGCTGAGTAGTTCTCACGATTTAAGGGGTCACGGCTCATGGTATGCCCTCCAACCCAGGCCGGCAGGCCGGCGTCACGATGGCTTCGTTTGAAAGAAGCGCCTAGCCGCTATATAGCGCTACATGGGCTGAAGGTCAAGTGTTGGCGTTAATTAATGAGTCCTGTGCTTTATGGGCGGTGTTATCACTGCGTTGTCATTCAGCTTCAGCTAAAGCCAGTTGTGCTTCCACGCGCTCAGGAACATCTTTTTGTACGCCGATGAAATACATCAGCTGGTCTGTTTCATCAAAAACGGGTGTTGTGGAGAGCGTTGCATTGCAATCATGTCTGTTATTCCACCTCGGGCAGTTTCAGCGCGCTAAGCACCGCCCCAGCCGCCGTAAGTGCCAAAAGCAACAGCAACGCCGCACTACCTAGCCATTGGGCCAGCCCGCCAATAACGCCGCCGACGACGAGCATGAGCAGGCCGGTTAAGGTATTGGAAAGAGCAACATACAGAGCCCTGTCATCCTGACTCGCCATATCTACAATATAGGTTTTGCGCCCTAGGCGGACACCGTGATGGACGATCACCAGCAACGCATACACCAGGGCATATGGCCAAACACTCTGAGTCCAGGCACCGGGTAGCCAGGCCAAGCCAGCGCCTAGTAAACAGCAAGTAACGGTGCCAATAGCCGCATTACGCATTACACGGCGGCTGGATTGGTCGGCTAATTTACCCCAGATAGGGCTTGCCACCATTGCTGCAAGACCCGATACCACTACAAGCAGACCAAGCCCACCCAAATCAGAGCCGCTTTGCTGCTGGCCGAGTAGCGCAATGTAGGGTAGCGCCAGTGCGCTGGAGAGTAGCAATGCTCTGGCAACATTGAAATGTAGAAACGTGCGATCCTTTTTTAAGAGCGATAAGCCAAGCTTGATGCTGTCCCAAGCGCTCTCTCCGCCTTCCACTGCACCTGGTACTTCTTTAATACGTGCAACACAGAGCGCGTTTAGTAGCCAACTGAAGGCGGCAACGCTTAAGAGTACCGCCAGGGCGAGGTTGCCTGGTTGATTACCCAGCAACATCAGCACGCCACCCGCCGCCAGGGTTGCGCCGCCCGCTAGGCTACCGCTCCACCCCATCAGGGCGCCTCGGCGGCGTTTGGCAATGGTTTTGCCCATGACATCTTTGCTGGCAATTGATGAAAGCCCGCGTGCCAAGGAGAGCAGCACAAGTACAGCTAACACCGCAGCGCCACCCAAGCTTCCGCTCCCCACAAGTGCCAAGACAGCAAGTGCAAATGCGGCAAGTGCCTGGAACAGCGCACCTAAAACCCAAACGCCTTTACGTTTGGGTTTTAGACGAATAAAGCCCGCCACGAATATCTGGGGTAACAGGGCACCAGACTCACGAATAGGCACCAACAGTCCCACCATCCAGATGGGTGCGCCGATAATCCCCATTAGCCAGGGAAGCACCAAGCGTGCGCTGGATAGCTCGTCAGCAAGCTTATTCCCCAGGGAGGCCCATAAGTGCAGGAAAAAATTACGTGGTTGTTCGGCGCAGGCCTGCTCCGGAATATCAGCACAGAGTCGGCTGTCCTCATCGCCCGTTAGCCACTCAAAAACACGCGCTTGAGAAATATTGGGTCCAGCCATGACAGCTCCTTGGCGGTTATACTCCTGGAATGACAAAATGCAGCGACAGAATGCCACCATTATATGGGTAAGGAGACCGAAAGTGTCACGGATCCAGATTCGCTATTGCACGCAATGCCAATGGCTTTTACGCAGTGCCTGGTACGCTCAGGAGCTACTCTCCACTTTCGGGGAGGATTTAGATGAGGTGGCCCTTGCACCTGCGCATGGCGGTACCTTTGAAATTTGGTGTGATGACACCTTAATTTGGGAACGCAAGCGTGATAGTGGCTTTCCGGACAGCAAAGTGCTGAAACAGCGCGTTCGCGACCAGATCGAACCGCACCGTGACCTGGGGCATATCGACCGATGAACCAGGATCGTCAGGCTATTCTTTACGGGCTAGGTGCTGTGGCGCTGTGGTCAACGGTGGCGACTGCTTTTAAAGTCGGCCTGGGTTTGATGGGGCCGGTTGAATTAATGTGGCTTGCGGCGTTGGTTTCCTGGCTTTTAATGGGCGCTCTGGTGCTTAAACAAGGTGCTATGAGGCAGGCGTTAACCAGCGGATGGAGAACCGCCTTATGGGCGGGGATCATGAATCCCGTGGCTTACTACCTGGTGCTGTTTGCTGCTTATGATCGCCTGCCTGGCCAGGAAGCGATGGCGCTTAATTATACATGGGCGCTAGCGATGGCATTCCTGGCGGTTCCCATACTGGGGCAGCGGTTAACCCGGGTGGATATTTTGGCAGGTGTGGTGGCCTATGCGGGCGTATGGGTAATTGCGACACGGGGCGCGGTACTCAATGTGTCGTTTGCGGACCCTGTTGGCGTGCTGTTCGCGCTTTCATCGACTCTGTTATGGGCGCTTTACTGGTTGCTTAACGCACGTGATCGTCGCAAGCCTATAGTCGGGCAGTGGCAGAACTTCACCGTTGGACTACCGGTGTTAACCGTTTTATTGCTTATGGGGCCTGGGCTTCAATGGCATGGCTGGAAAGGTGTTGGTGCTGGGGTCTATGTTGGACTGTTCGAAATGGGAATCGCGTTTGTCCTGTGGCAAATGGCCGTTCATAAGGTTTCGCGCACAGCAAAAGTCTCGACCCTGATTTTTCTTTCGCCTCCGGTTTCGCTGATGCTGCTTTATTTAGTGGTTGATGAGCCTCTGCTTTTCTCTACGTTTATTGGATTGGGATTGATTTTATTAGGGTTGGCACTTCAGCAGCTTCAGGTGAAGCCTGTTGCTGTCGAGCAATAAGTCCCATTTTTATCGCCCGCTGCGCATGGGTTGGGTACAGGAAAAGCATGATGCGCCATCAAGCCGCTCTATGTGTCGGAGCCTCTGTGGCCAGCGTAGCTTTCCTTGCCTCAACCTTGGGCGGCGAAGACCATTTGTGATCAGTTGGCCGATGCCTGATAACCACCGCCCAAAAGCGGTTCAAGCTCAGGCCACACGTTATCCAGAATCATTGGCTGTGCCTCGGCCGTAGGGTGGATGCCATCCTCCTGCATAAGCTGTTCGTTAAGTGCCACGCCCTCTAATAAAAACGGCAACAGCGGCACGTCATACTCTTCGGCCAGGGAGTAGTAAACGCCGGTAAAGGCATCCCGGTAGGCCTGGCCATAGTTGGGGGGAATATCGATACCTAACAGCAGCACCTGAGCATCAACCTCCTGGCTTTGCTCAATCATACTGGCCAGGTTAGAACGCATCTGATTGGGCGCAAGGCCACGCAAACCATCGTTGCCACCCAGCTCCAATAGCACGATATCAGGCTGTTGTTTCTCCAAAATGGCGCTAAACCGCTGTAATCCACCTGAGGTGGTTTCGCCGCTAATACTGGCATTGACCACGTCCGCTTGGCCGCCTAGACGCTCTTCCAGCAGCGGAACCCAGCCTTGTTCATGCTCAATACCATAAGCAGCACTCAGGCTATCCCCCATAATGAGTATGGTGGGAGGCTCACTTGCGTTGAGCGCAGGAATGCTTAAGGTGATTATTAGAACCACCAGATAGCCTTTTACCATACCGTTACATTTTTGCCATGCCACAGGGATGCCTCGCTTCATGCCTTACTCCTCAGATAAAGCTGCATACTCGCCCAGCGCTGATGCGTCGCCACAAGCAGACAGCCAATCTATTACTGACGGTATTGCGCAGAACAAGGTTCCCCATGCTGCATTGGGTCGGCCTGTGCTGCATGCAGAAATGCTATCGAAGAAAGTGACCAGTGGCGAGCGCACGCTAACTATTCTGGATCAACTGTCGTTAAGCGTAGCAGCCGGGGAAAGCGTCGCCATTTTAGGTAAAAGCGGGGCTGGAAAATCAACGCTGCTAGGCCTGCTCGCCGGGTTGGATACTCCCAGCGATGGCGAACTCACGCTGTTTGGGAAGGCGCTGAGCCGTTTGGATGAGGATGGCCGCGCGGCGTTAAGAGCTGGGCGCGTGGGCTTTGTGTTCCAGAACTTTCAGCTGCTACCCACCTTAAGCGCGCTAGAGAATGTGTTACTGCCTTTGGAGCTTTCACCGCGTGCCGGAGAAGACCATATTGCCCAAACATGGCTTGCTAAAGTGGGGTTGGGTGAACGCGTAGACCATCTACCCAAGCAGCTTTCAGGCGGCGAGCAGCAGCGGGTAGCGATTGCCCGGGCGTTTGTCACCGACCCTGAACTGGTGTTTGCGGATGAGCCGACCGGCAACCTCGACCCTGATACCGGCGCTCAGGTGATCGACCTGCTGTTTACCTTAAATCACGAGGTTGGAACAACGCTTATCCTGGTCACCCACGACCACGCTTTGGCACGCCGCTGTGATCGATGCCTGCAATTAACCCAAGGGCAACTAATCCCCTTTGTACCTGCTGATGTACCTGCTGAATCCAGTGTGGCAGGAGAGGGGCAATGAGCGATATGCCATGGCGGCTGGCCGCCAGAAGCTTAAGGCGTGACTTACGCTCGGCGGATGTTCGTGCGCTCTTTGTCGCCCTTGTGCTGGCGGTTGCTGCCTCCACCATGATCGCTTTTTTTCTCGACCGGTTAGAGCGCGGCCTTGAGCGCCAGGCTGGGCAAATGCTGGGAGGGGATATCGTATTGGAGCAGCGCACTCCTTTTTCAGAAGCGCTACGCACGACGCTGGAAGAGGCAGGCTTTACGCTAAGCGACCAGGTTGGGCTGGTCTCCATGATCAGCTTAGGGGATCGTTTTCAACCAGCTAGCCTCAAAGCTGTGGATGACGTGTACCCGCACTATGGTGTATCGCGTGTCGATTTAGGGGAGGGG
Source organism: Halomonas sp. AOP43-D1-4 (assembly GCF_052446175.1). Lineage (NCBI taxonomy): Bacteria > Pseudomonadati > Pseudomonadota > Gammaproteobacteria > Oceanospirillales > Halomonadaceae > Halomonas > Halomonas sp. AOP43-D1-4. Next base: position 4,456 of record NZ_JBQSVY010000021.1, on the reverse strand, counting down.
GCCGAGCAGGTAGCTTTCGGGCCGCCAGCGGGCCAGGCATGGGCAGACCCGCGCTTAGCACAGCTGATCGAGATAGAGCTTGGCGACCGTGTACAGGTAGGGCGAACCGAGTTAACCATCAGCGGGATTATCGAACGTGAAGCGGATCAATCCGCTGGCTTTAGTAATTTTAATCCCCGCTTGATGCTCAATACGGCGGACCTGGAAGCAACCGGTCTTGTTCAGGAGGGCTCGCGTGTCGAGTTCGAATTATTGGCGGCCGGGCCTCCCCAGGCGATCGACAACGTGCAGGCGTTACTCGCCGAGTTGCGCCAGCAAGGGGGCGAGGTGCGTGATGTTCGAGTGGACCGGCCGCAATTAGGTAACGCACTGCAACGCGCAGACAGCTACCTAGGGTTGGCAGGGCTTGCCGCCGTACTGCTGGCCGGGGTCGCGGTCGCCATGTCAGCAAAGCGCTATGTTGAGCGCCATCTGGACACGGCAGCATTGCTCCGCTGCTTTGGCGCTAGCCAGCAACAGCTTGTCATGCTGTTTAGCCTACAGCTTATCGGGCTGGCGTTGGCGGCGTCCTTGCTTGGCGCACTGCTCGGCGTAGCTGGACAGGCGCTGTTGCTACATCTTTTGGCCAGCTTTTTACCTATTACGCTACCGCCGCCGGGCATTATGCCGATATGGCTAGGCGTATTAACGGCGATGGCGGTGCTGGTAGGGTTTGCCGGGCCAACGCTATTACGCATCAAACAGGTCAGTGCGCTGAAAGTGCTGCGTCGAGAGTTGGACCCTTTGCCTCCTGCCGCCTGGTGGGTAGCCGGTGTTGCCGCTGTCGTATTTGGCGGCCTGCTATGGCTCTATTCCGGTAGTGCGCCTTTGGCGGTCGCCCTGCTATTGGGGGGAGGCATCATGCTTAGTGCGCTTTGGGGCATCAGCGCGCTGCTACTCAATAGCATTCTTTACGGCATAAAAAAGCTAACGGGTACAAGCGAGTGGGTGCAGGCGCTGCGCCTAGGCGGGCGCCAACTGGCGCGTCGCCGTCAGGCAGGCGTGGGCCAACTACTGGCATTCTCTGTCACGTTCTTTGCCATGGCGATGATCGTTCTGGTGCGTGGTGACCTGCTTTCAACCTGGCAGGCCCAGTTGCCCGATGACATGCCCAACTACTTCGCCATTAATATCCAGCCTGATGAACGTGACCCCTTTGAGCAAGCCGTAGCGCCCCGTATTGATACTCAAAGCACGCTGTATCCCATGGTGCGTGGGCGTATTACCGCTATTAATCAGCAGCCTCCCATGGAAGCGGTACCTGAGGATGCCAGAGGTGACGGCTCTCTGCGCCGCGAACTGAACCTGACCTGGCAGGCCGAACTACCGGAAGATAACCAGATAGTGGCGGGGGAGTGGTTCACAAGTGAAGCACCCGTTGATGAGCTTTCCGTTTATAAACCACAAGGCTGGCTAGGCGCGGTTGATGCAGTATCTGCCGATACTGTGCCTGTTTCCATTGAAGAAGGCCTGGCGGACCGGCTGGGACTATCACTCAATGATACGCTCACCTTCTCTGTGGGCGGTGATGAGCTGATAACACGTATCACCAGCGTGCGCAGCCTCAATTGGGACACTTTTAAGCCCAACTTCTTTTTGATTTTCCCGCCGGGCGTGTTGGAGTCGTTTGGACATAGCTATATCACTGCGTTTCATCTGCCTGACGAGGAGCAAGACCTAATTCGCCAACTGGTGAGCGACTTCCCCGGTGTATCGTTAATAAACGTTGATGCCATTTTAGGCCAGGTACGTGATGTGCTAACTCAGGTAACGCGTGCCATCGAGCTTGTACTGGTACTGGTGTTGTTGGCGGGTGTCAGCGTGCTCTATGCTGCCTTGACCGCAAGCCAGCCGGTACGCGCCCATGAAAGTGGCCTACTGCGTGTCTTTGGAGCAGGTCAGCGAATGATTTCCCGCGTCCAAGGGGCTGAGTATGCCCTGTTGGGTTTTACCAGCGGTTTAATGGGCGCTGCACTGGCCGAAGTCGCGACCTCCGCACTCTATCTCTACTGGCTAGAGCTACCGCCGCGCTTTCACCTCACCTTATGGTTAGCGTTACCCATTGGAGGCGCGCTACTGATCGGATTTATCGGCCATGCATTATCGCGTGGGCTACGCCGCCAGGCGCCTGCAGCAAGCCTGGGGCTTTTGGGTGAAGCATGACGTAATCTTGTAGGAAAAGCTTGGGAGGCCTTAGGCCTCCTGGGTTAAACCAACCCCGTCGCTGGCTGAAGCCTGCTCCTGCAATGTTCATTGGCTCCTCAACTCTCAATGCCTTGCCATCCCTGTGGAAGCCCGTTTATCAAGCCTCAAAATCGGGCAAACATGGAAGGTATCAGTCCATCAAATCCCAGGGCTTGGTTAAACATTGTGGGAGCCCTGTTCCACTGGTGGTCCGACACATCGGCGAAGGAGGCCACCGGCCTCCCAGGGTTGAACTAACTACTCAGTGCTTTTATGACACCCAGCGAGTCACATGAGCAATAATCAGTGTGGTCTTGATCCAGTGCCAGACTGGAAAATTTCTTTTTAAATTCAATCTGAAAGCTATTCTGTTGTGATCACCTTATCTTTTATTAGGATAGTAATGTTACTATTCGAGTAGATGTTCGACGTTATTCAACCACTGCAGTGACTGTTTTTTACAGTGCTTAAGAGAGTTTGCGAAAATTAAAAATATCGTTTACTTTTAGATAAATGTGAGAATTTTCTAATTTTTATTAATGGCATGAGCTGGTAGCTGAAGCGTATTAAAAACAAGAATATATTAATTTACGTACCCAAAAAGAAGACTGGCCTTGTTTGAAGAGTTATCAGGTCGTTAAGTGGTTGATAAGTTAGAGTAAAGTTTTTAGATGACAGTGTTTGTCTTGTTAAAAGATTTCTTATTCTGACGGGTCACAGCTTTTCTAGTGCACCCAAGGCACGAAGTGTATCAATACCTCAAGGAAAGCCAGTAAGGGGACTAGAAAATGCATACTGATGTTACATACTCAAATATTGATCAAATTTTTACACTGAGTGGGCTGCGATCAGATCACTGGCGCGAGTTACTCGCGGTAGCACGAAAGTGGTCATCAGGAAAAGCGAGTGTCGATCAAGTGAAAGGTGTGTTTGATCAATTGCGCGCTATCGAAATGCTCCATGCCTACCCAGGCGCGCAATTAATAGAAGCGCTGGCGGCTTATATAGAGACCGACCAAAAGGAAGCATTTAACGCGTTAGTCGGGCGGATCTCTTTTTCAATTTTAGCTCGATATTACAAAGAAGACCCCCACGAATGGGAGGTTTTACCTCACACTGAAAAAGATATTGACCGGAATACATCGCCCACAACGACAGCGGAACGCCCCTATTTTGAAGTTTTAGTGGTAGCGCCTGACAACGGCGATCTCATCAATCGTAATATCAGGCTGATGCGCAGCCAGCGCCAAAAAGAAGATGAGTTTATTTACGAGCCACTCGTTGTCAATAATTTTCAAGACGCATTTTGTGCTATCGCGGTAAATAGTAATATCTGTGCAGTCGCTATTTTTGACGGGTTTGATTTTGCGAGCCACCAGCCTGTACCGCAGCTAGAAAGAATGATGTCAGACCTCAATATACATGAGGATGACGATCATTTGGCGCGATTCAGTTAGCAACAACGTTGTCAACACACCGGCCTGAGCTTGATATCTATCTGATGTCGGATCAACGTCCCCAAAATATTGCAAGCGACCCTCGTTCAATCTGTATACGTCGCGTTCTTTATGCGGTCGAAGAGCCTATTGAGTTACATCTAGCCATTCTTGAAGGCGTGCGCGTTCGCTATGAAACGCCCTTTTTCGACAATTTAAAACGTTATGCCCAACGTCCTGTTAGCACTTTCCATGCGTTACCCATTGCACGAGGTAAATCGGTGTTTCACTCCGATTGGATTCGCGACATGGGGCAGTTTTATGGGCGCAACCTGTTTTTAGCTGAATCGTCGGCAACAATAGGCGGTTTAGATAGTTTGCTAGAGCCAACCGGTAATATTAAGCGCGCACAAGAAAAGGCAGCAAGAGCGTTTGGGGCGGATCACTGTTACTTCATCACGAATGGCACCAGCACCTCAAACAAAATAGTACTCATGGCCGTTGCCCAACCAGGCGACATCATTATTGTTGACCGCAATTGCCATAAGTCACATCACTATGGCGCTGTGCTAGGCGGATTACTGCCCTATTATGTCGAAGCTTTTCCCATGAAAGAGTATTCGATGTATGGCGCTGTTCCGTTACGAACCATCAAACAAGCGCTGTTGGCATTAAAAGCGGAAGGAAAGTTGGACCGTGTTCGTGTCGTCGATTTGACTAACTGCACATTTGACGGTCACGTTTATAATACTCGACGAGTGATGGAAGAGTGTCTCGCCATTAAGCCCGATCTTGTG
>NZ_JBQSVY010000020.1:0-37427 GCF_052446175.1 Halomonas sp. AOP43-D1-4 | reverse complement strand
TCAGCGCTGTTTACCGATTGAGATACCAGCGAGAGCGATATATTTGCAATCGCCTACGTGCATATTCTGTATGGAGACAGTGTGCGCGACCGGCTGCCTATTGGCAGTGGTTTGGGTGAGGTAGCCTGTCCTGGTGTGCCTCGTATACTGGCAGGTGACTTTAATCTTGATAGTGAGCACCTTTGGCTTTGACACGCTTTTGGATTTTGGATTTTGAGGCAGCATACGAGGATAGCAGAGGCGATGTCGATGGTCTGCTCTGGGAATCACTTGATGCGCTCGTTACTGTCAGTGGCTAGAGTTACAACCGCGTAGAGGACATTACCTTTTCAGGGTTTGGCTTGCGATCTTTAAAGGATATATGGAAAGGGAAGAAGGACTAAAGGAAAGAAGAAAGACTCAAAAAAGTCTATCAATTACAGAAATTTAGCGATAAAATCCGTCCAAATAATACATAGAAACCTGTCCGATTCGTACATAGAAACCCGTTCACTCCGTACATAGAACGTGGGTGCCTTGTCTTACTGTCCTGGGTAATCTGTACAGAGCGTACATAGACCCGATCCTTCTTATTCGCTTTGGAGGCTTCAATCAGAAAGGGTTTATCCCCCGCGAGATGTTTCATGCTGCAAAATGTGTACAGATCATACAAAGAAGAATCGACTGTGCTTCGCTACACTCGGTTCAACTGTAGTGGTCAAGTAAAACTGGCCACCGGTTTATAGTTAACCCAGTATTTTTCCTCTGCCTGATTTGGACTCATACCACCGTTATGTTGGTGAGGCCTAAGCTGGCTGTAATACCCGATTAAATAGTTCACGATATGATGCTGCCCCTGCAAGAATGAGCGATAGCCGTACGTTGGCACCCATTCAACTTTTAAGCTCCTGAAGAACCTCTCCATTGGCGCATTATCCCAGCAGTTCCCACGTCGGCTTAGGCTTTGTTTTATCTGACATTTCCAGAGCGTCTGACGGAACTTGCGGCTCGTATAATGACTGCCCTGATCGCTGTGGAACATAACACCTTTTGGCCGCCCACGACTCTCATAAGCCATTTTTAATGCACTGCTGGTGAGTTTGCTATCGGGTGATAACGACATTGATCAGCCAATCGTTTTCCTAGCAAATAAGTCCATGACAACGGCTAGATAAGCCCAGCGATTGCCAGTCCAGATATACGTGACGTCGCCACACCAAACCTGGTTGGGTGCCTCGACGTTAAACTGTCGCTCTAAGTGGTTCGGTATCTCAACATGCTCATCACCTGTTTTCTTGTAGGTGTGCCCAGGAACTTGGCAGCTCACTAAACCAAGTTTTTCCATCAGGCGGCCAGCGCGATAGCGGCTTAACGGAATATTCTGCCTTGTCGCCATCTCTGCAATGCTGCGCGCACCTGCCGAGCCTTCGCTCTCGCGAAATAGTTCTCTGACCTTGGCTATTTCCTTGGCTTTCGTGGCACACACAGGTCTTTTTGAACGTTGCCTCCAGTATTTAAAGCTGCTGCGATGCACGCCAAACACGTCACACAGTTTTTTTACCGGGTAGCTCGTCTTGAGTTTCTCGATCAGCGAGAAGTGTTCAGGGAGTCCGACATCAAGAGAGCGGTGGTAGCCTTTTTTAAGATATCTTTTTCCATCTCAATGTAACGGATGCGCTTTTCAAGCTCGCGAATCCTGAGCTGATCGGGTGTCATGGGCGTAGCTTTAGGGCTTTGGCCATCACGCTCTTGGCGTAACTGACGAACCCATTTATCCATGCTCGAATACCCCACATTCATGGCTTCAGCCGCCTCTCGAACCGTATAGTGTTGATCAACGACTAGCTGTGCTGCTTCGAGCCGGAATTCAGGGCTAAAGTTACGTTTTGGTCTTGTTGCCATGCTGCCACCTAGTGATGTCTTGGTGCATAGTAGCACCTCTAATTAGGTGGCCAAATTCACTATGCCACTACATCGGTGACGGCATTAATGGTGCCGTTGGAAAGTTCGATATCATACAGTTCGGCAATATGAGCCCGGATGTCCTGATAGCTGTTGCCGAGCGCAAACAGGGCGATGATCTTGCGCTCCAGCTCATCGGTAAGATTGTAGATAATGACACACTGTGTAGAGCGGTAACGGCGGTGATACGCAACACATGCACATTACTGCGTGTCGCTACGTTTAGGTACTTAACGTGGATAAATGATGGCTGCGGTGATCATGAGTTTGACTAGATAGCCTGGGGCGGCCAGGCGAGATTCACCACGGGCGCGCGCTGGGGCGTGGCCTGCGGGTACCCGTGCATCCCATACGGCATTCATTGCTTCAAAATCTTTCATGTCGGCTAGCCAGACGATGGCCTGCAGAATATGTTTAGGCGAAGAGCCTGCTTCTTTTAGTAGGCGCTCTACTTCGGCTAGAGCTTGGCGGGTTTGTTAGGGGGCGCTCGCCACATTTCCCTACCCCTACTTGGCCTATAAGATAGAGCATGTTGCCATGCACGACAATTTGGCTCATGCGGGGGGAGGTGTTGTGGCGTTGAATGCACATGGGTGATCCTGGTGGCTCTTGGTTTTAGAAACGGGCGGCGCTATAATCGTTAAGCCAGTCAGGAGCTTGGCCGCGTACGCACGCCGCTACAAGCTCACCGGTGGTGCCGGCTAAGGTGATGCCGAGGTGTTGGTGCCCGAAGGCGTGAATAACCCGGGAGTCGTAGCGGCTGGGGCCAATCACCGGCACACAGTCGGGTAGGGTGGGGCGCATCCCCATCCATTGGTGGCTAACCGGGGCGTCAATATTCATCAGCTTACGTACCCGTTCTTCGATAAAGCGGATGCGTGCTGGGTTGGTGGGGGCGCGTAGCGAGGCAAGTTCTACGGTGCCTGCGGCGCGAAGGCGGCCGTTGGCCAGGGGGGTCATATAAAAGGCGCTTTCTACAGGGCAGGTGGGGCGCGTGAGCACTTCGCGGCCTAACTCAAACTCAACGTGGTAGCCTCGTTCCGTATCTAGTGGAATACGTTCGCCAAGCGTGGCGGCAAGTTTTGCTGACCAGGCACCTGCAGCTAATACAACGCGATCAGCCAAGAGCGTTTTCCCATCCTCACACTCAATATGCACACCGTCGTTGGCGGTGCGTAATCCGCGTGCGCGGCCTTTTAGAATGCTGCCTTCCGAAAGTAGGGGCTGGGCGAGTGCCTGTATAAAGCCTTGTGTATCGCGGAGGTGGCACGAGTTTGGGAAGAGGACGCCCCCAACGCTTTTCCCCGCCATGGCGGGTTCTAGGGCTGCAACGCCGGCAGCGTTGAGTATCTCTTGCTCGACACCGAGCGAGCTGCGTAAAGCAATGCCCGCTTGCGCGCTTTTTAGCCCTTTTTCAGTGGTATAGGCGTATAGGCAGCCTTCATTGCGAATCAGCTCACGTGCTTGGGGTGCTGCTTCAAGCAGGGGGCCATAACCACTGAAAGTTTGCCCTAATAAGCGTGCAAGGCGCTGCGCATTTATCGTTGCGCAGCGTTTGTTACATTGGGCCATAAAGCGCAACAACCAGGGCATTAGCTCTGGAAGGCGCGTCCACTGAACCACGAAGGGAGAATTATTAGAGAACAGCAGGTTAGGCAACTGCGACCAAACAGAGGCATTGGCAACAGGGGTGCAACCGTACTCTGAAAGTGTGCTGGCGTTGCCATAGGAGCATTGACCGGCAATGTCCTCAGGTTCTAGCAGGACGACTTGGTGACCATCGCGGCGCAGCCATAGGGCGCAGGCAATACCTACGGCGCCACCGCCGATGACGATAATCTCATTGCGTGTTGGAGTCATAAGAAAGCCTTGGTTGAGGGGGTGGACCGTTTCGAGACAACTCAGCGATGACCGTCAGCCCGTGGGTAAGCTGTTCACGGGTGGAGGCCGCAGAGAGGTTGATGCGTATGGCGTTAGAGGTGTTCTGGGGGGCGAGGACAAATGCTGAGCCAGGGAGCACCGCTACCCCTTTGTTGAGGCACGCATTGCTGAAGTGGTGGTTTTGCCAACTGTCAGGCAGTTTCAGCCAGGCGTGGGGCGCTGTGGGGCCACTGTGTACGTCTAGGTCGCCCATTATTTGGCGGAGTATTGCTTGCCGTGCGCGTAATTCCTCACGCTGAACGACGATTAAATCGCGCACTTTGCCGCTTTCCATTAGTCGTGTTGCCACCAAGGCAGAAAGTGGCGCTGTACTCCAGCAATCTACGCGTAGGCTGGAGCTTAAATCGGTAACGAGGTCGGCGGGGGCGAGTATAAAGCCTATCCGTAGGCCGGGAGCCACGCATTTGGATAGCGAGGTTATATAAAGCGTTTGCTCAGGCAGGCTGCTGGCTAGGGGGGGAATAGGCGTATCCAGCAGTGGCCGGTAGACATCATCTTCTATCAGCAGTACGCCCGCTGCTTCTATCACTGTTAACAGCTCGTTACGCCGTTCTTGGTCCAAGGTAACGGCCGTTGGGTTTTGTATGGAGCTAACGATGAAAACAGCACGAGGCGCGTGTTTGTTGCAGGCGTCTTGAAGCGCTTGCGGCACCATGCCCCGTTCGTCAGTACGCACGCCCTCAAGGTTTACATCCAGCGTGCGGCACAGGGCGGCAATCCCTTGGTAAGTAATGTCATCAGCCAGCACTGTTTCACCCGGTTCGACGATGGCGCGAAGCGCTAGCGCTAGGCCGTGCTGTGCCCCATCGCACATGATGACCTGTGAGGCGTTCGCTGTTAGCCCTTGCTGGCACAGCCAGGCGGCGGCAGCTTCACGCGCCCAGGTTGGCCCTTCGGAAGGGTGATAGTCCTTCATGGAAGAAAAGCGGGGGTCTAGCGGTAATTCGGGCAATAGTGCTGCGAGTACATGGTTATAGGCATCGGTAGCCGGGCGGTTAACGCTGAGATCGATGATGCCTGTTTCGTTAAGTGGTGCTGATTGGAATTGGGCTTCCTCTGAGCGATAGGCGGAAACACGAGTGCCGCGTCCGGGCCGGGTCTCGATCAGTTTATCGTCCTGTAGAATCGCCATGGCTCGAGTGACGGTGGAAACATTGACCTTTAAACGCTTCGCCAGCTCACGGTGCGGTGGAAGTTTTTCACCTAGCCCAATCTGGCCCGAGCGTATGGCGTTCGAAAGCGCTTGGGCTAGCTGGATATAGAGCGGTTCAGGGTGATTGAGGGAGCCAAGCTCCTTCTCTACTTCTGTAAGCAGAGTATCTAACATTGAAGTGCCTTTAGATGTATTGTGCTGCTTGTATTGACAAATAATATGCGTTTTGAATGAAAAAACCAAGATATTGAGGATTGATATTCACAATTTTCCATGATTGTATTGATTGTGTCGCCATACAATTAAACATAATACTAACTAGACAACGATGGATCAGGAGAAGGTTATGCAGCCTCTACGTAAATTCTTCGCTATTACGACGCTTGCGGCCGTGAGTATGAGTTCAGTCTACGCATATGCTGGGGATGTTTCGCTGCGTTTAACCCATATGTATCGTGCGGACTCGGACGCTGGGCAGGCAGCTCAGGCATTCGCTGATCAAGTCGAGGCGCGTAGCGATGGGCGTATTGATATCTCTGTGTATCCTTCTAGCCAACTTGGTGACTGGACGGAAACGCACGCTCTGCTTATGCAGGGTGCGGTCGATATTGGCCTACAACCTCTTTCTACTAATTTTGATCGGCGCTTAGCGATTGCTTGGTTTCCTTACATTGCACCCACTTATGCGGAAGCTGAATCGGCCTACGAGCGTGATGGTTTTGCCTTCAATATCGTGGATGGGTTAATTGAGGAGCAGGGGTTACGCTTGCTGGGTGTGTTTGCCGATGGCATGGGCGGCGCGGGCTTTACGAAAGAAGTGAATAACCCGGCTACGCCAGGCGAAGATAAGGATTTGCGAATTCGTGTATGGCCGGGCGGCACCACGCACCGCACTTTGATGGAGAACTTGGGCTACCAAGTGGCTACTATTCCGTGGGCTGAGCTGTACACCGGTATGCAAACGGGCGTTGTGGATGGTCAGATTGGTGGCTCTCCTGAAATGGCTTACAGCAATTTCAAGGACATCACGAAGACTTGGGTTCAGTACAACGACCACTTAGAGCTGGGTTGGTTTGTCATGAACCAGCAGCGCCTAGCGTCGCTACCGGAATCTGACCAGCAATTGTTGGTAGATGTTGCCCAAGAGGTTTCTTCCCAACGCTTTGATGAGGTGGAAGCCGCCGATGAGCGACAGCTTGAAGCGCTTGAGGCAGAGGGCGTGAATGTTGTTCGTTTATCCACTGAGCAATTACAACAGTTAGCAACCTTTACCCGCGAGCAGGTGTGGCCAGACATTGGCGATGAGCTGGGTGACGACATGATGAGCGAGCTACGCACAGGCCTAGCGCTAGACTGAGCTGACGAAGCCTTAGCGAGGTAACAATATGTTAAAAGTCTCTCGTTTTCTGTGCCGCTTATGGTGTGCGAAGGTTGCCCTACAGCGCTTTCTGGTGGTGATGTCGGGATTGGCTATCACACTGCTGATCTTTATTCAGGTGGTTTCGCGCTATGTATTTTCGATGGCGATCTTCGGTATTGAAGAAATCGCTTGTTACATAGCCGTGTGGCTGTATTTCCTCGGCGCCGCTATCGGCGCCGAGCAGCGTGGCCATATGTCTGCTTCGTTAGTGTCATTGGTCTGGCGGGGTGAGCTTGCCCAGCGTGTGATTAAGCTTTTGGTTGGTGCATTGTCAGTGGTGATATCGGGTTGGATGACAGTCTGGGCTTATGGCCTGGCTAAGTGGTCGCTGCAATTCAATATGATGTCTACCGAAATTAATGTTCCTGTGGGATATGCGCAAATGGCGATCCCCGTCGGCCTGGCTTTGATGACGTTATATTTTTTCTTTGAGCTGATTGAGACCATCGTCCTCTGGACGAGGAGCCGAGGCACCCATGCTTGAATACATTCTTATCGACGCAGTGATTCTATGCGTGTTACTAGTGATTGGTTTGCCGGTTCCGCTGTGCTTTGCGGCTGCAGTGCTGTTTCTGTTTACTGTTGGCGATTTTGGGAACGCGACGTTCTTGGTGAGTGCTGGCTTTAGTCAAGTGTCTTCTGTGGTGTTATTGGCTATTCCGCTCTATATAATCGCTGGGGCGATCATGAGCCAAGGCGGCATCGCCAATCGGCTTATTGATTTAGCTGAATCCATCGTGGGTCGGTTTAGCGGTGGCTTAGGTATTGTGGTTGTGCTCGCAACGGCTGTGTTTGGTGCAATATCGGGTATGGCTTCTTCTGCAGTCGCAGCGATTGGCACTACGATGATTCCTCGCATGGTAGAGAACGGTTATGACCGTGGCTATGCGACTAGTTTGGTATCTTGCTCATCCGTGCTGGCGCTGCTATTGCCGCCTAGTGCGTCGATTATTCTTTATGGCTGGGTGTCTGGCACTTCTATTACGGCTGCGTTTCTTGCGCCGATCATACCGGCTTTCTTGCTCATCGCGCTGTTCTGTTTCTGGAACTGGGTGCTTACTCGCCGTATGCCATTGCAGCAGATGCCAGCGTTACCAGCGCGCGAGTGGGGGCAAGAGGTTGCCCGGCGTGGCCGCCGAGCTAGTCTTGGCCTGTTCATGCCGCTGATTATTCTCGGTTGTATCTATGGGGGGGTAACTACGCCAACCGAGGCGGCCGCTGTGGCGGTTATTTATGCCATGCCTTTGAGTGTGCTGATCTATCGCGATATGGACTGGAAGGATCTATACACAACCCTTTGGAAGGCTGGGCAGATGACCGGGGTACTTCTGGTGCTGGTTTTTTTTGCCTCTATGCTATCGCGCATGCTGACGATGCAGAATGTGCCGCAGCTGATGCTTGAAGGCTTTACGCATGTTAGCGATAATCCGCTCATCCTGCTGCTGATGGTTAATCTGTTTCTTATTGTTGTTGGCATGCTAATGGACGATGCTAGCGCTATCCTGTTGGCCACGCCTATGTTGATGCCCATCATGCATAATCTTGAGATTGATCCTGTCCACTTCGCTGCGATCATCACTACCAACTTAGGTATGGGGCTGATTACACCGCCTACCGCGCCGCTACTTTATCTTGGTTCCTTAGTGGGTAAGGTGCCGTTGGTACAGATGCTTTCTCCCACCTGTGTGTTCTTGCTATTTGCGTATATGCCTGTCGTCATGCTGACAACTTACTTTCCTGCGCTGTCGCTGACACTGCCACGTCTGATGGGGTATTAATAGGAAACTTGTGTCCGTTAAAGGAAGAGTATACAGACAGAGTTGGTTTGAATCACCGGATCAAGCCTGAGCGGTTATTGACCATTAGACACCCGGCGATAATGGATAGCGGAAATTTCAGTAATCTTTGGGCCTTTGTTTAGCCGGGTAGGCTTGCTCCGAATGGATTTGTGGAGAACTTAAATGATAAGGGCGGATGCAGATTCTGAGTGCAACACCCTCATTGGATAGTTGATGGGCTCTCATGATACTTGGCCATTAGCTCGCTCATGACTTCTATCGGACATTTAAAATCAAAGCGTTTTCGAGGCCGCATATTTAGCTCTAAAGCAATGGCATCTAGCTCTTCTTGGCTATAAGTTGGAGCGCATCGTAGATGACTTCGTGTGAAGACATGGAGGTAAGTGTTATCAGGAAATTTACGCTTCAGTGTGGGCTATTTGCTCTAGTGACCAGTACTTGCGCAGCAGGTAGGCCACCAGTTCGAACAGCTCACCATCGAGGTGCAGCTTCGGAGAACGTCGAGGCCGACAGTGGGTCAGTCAGGCTCGGTATCCAGCGAGACTAGCGTCATACGCTATGTCAGACCTGACCGTGTGGCGTGTCAGTTCTCGTGAAATGGTGTTGTGTGCACGATCCAGCTGACGCGCGATGGCACGAATCGAGTGGTGCCCCTGCATCAGCATGATGGCAGCTCGGTCTTCAGCAGAAAGATGGCGATAACAATGAGTCATGGCAATACCATACCTGATAGGTTAAGTGTTGCACTTGCTCATTGAGACCGCCATATCGAAATCTTCAAAGTCCTTCAGCAATTGCTTACTGCGTATTTTTTTGCGCTTGCCACGCGAGAGCCAGAACAGATCTTCCATGTCGTTAATCGGGTAAGCATCACTGCCGCCGACCAGGTGAACCGAGAGCTGGCGGCGTGAGAAGTGTAGGCCGCCCCCCTTGCCAAAACGTCACCTGCGGTACTGGCGAGTGTTTGAGCCTGAACTGCTGGGCAGGCACGACGCAATCCTGCCGGTCGGCGAGTCCCTTGAGCGGGACGGTTTCGCCTTGCAGCGCCAGCAAGGCATTGGCCGTGTCACTGATCTTTGCGCCAAAGCGAAAGGACGTAGCCAAGCGCATCACGGTGACATCTTTAACGCGATGTGACGCCATGGCGTTCTAGGCTCCCCGCCACTGATAGATGGCCTGGTACGGATCACCGGCCAAAAGAACGCGGCACCTGGGCTGGTCTATCACAATCGCTTCCGCGCAGGGGTTGGAGTCCTGAGCTTCATCGAGCAGAACAATATCGTAACGCGACGACAAATCCGGCTGACTGAGTTGGAACAACTTGAAATAGCCGTCGTGGGTAATAGAGACGTTGCGGTTATTCAGGTCGCTCATTTGCAGCCAAAGTTGCTTGGCATGGTGGGTGACGATGGCCTGTCGATCTTTATCTTTGGAAGCAGCCCCTTTGGGGAGCGGCCAATGACGGTAGCTGATCTCTTTGTCGGCGCTGATCACATAGGCGTGAAGGGCGATGCGAATGTCTTGGGCCAGTGACCAGTCAGATGTCCTCACCACTTCCAGAATGTCCTCCAGGCACAGGTTCGGGGCGAGTTTGTGCCGATAATCCTTGCCGATGGCCGCATTTGCACTTGTGAAGTCCTGTTGCCGGATCCAGTCAATATATACCTCAAAACCTGCCGGAACTGGAAGCTCAGGTTCCTTGTCCTCAATATATACCAAGTATCCAAAGGCCACTTCTTAAGTCAGCAAGGTAAAAGACCAGCCACCCATGATCGCATGATGATGACAATATGGCGCCGTTGCGGATTTTCTTTAAGCACTGTTACGCGGTGGGCGGCGATCTGCTCCATTGCCAGCAAGTTTGGTTGTACACCAGAGACCTTAAGAGCCTGGTGCAAACGCTCAGAACTCACACAGGAAGATAGCTCGGTTAACCTGCCTGAAAATGAACGACTCAAGCAGCTAGAGCGTGAAAACGTCGAATTGAAGCGCGCCAATGAAATTCTCCGTAAGGCGGCTGCTTTTTTCGCCCAGGCGGAACTCGACCGGAAACCCAATTGATGGTGTCATTTATCGACGAGCATCGTGTTCAGCTCGAGGTTGAGTCGATTTGTAGCCAGCTGCCAATCGCCCCATCGACGTATTACCACCACAAGGCACTTGAGACCGATCCTGAGGGGCGGGCAGATCGATATCCGCAGGATGTGCGATTCTTACGGCGGAGGTTCAGAGGGTGTGGCAGGAAAACTTCTGCGTCTACGGTGCTCGTAAGGTCTGGCGGCAACTTCGCCGTGAGGGCGTTAATGTTGCTCGTTGCACCGTAGAACGGCTCATGCGACGCCTAGGGATTCGCGGCGTGGTGCGAGGCCTACGCCCCTTCACGACGATCAGTTATCCCGGCCAGAAACGAGCACCTGATTTAGTGAAACGTGACTTGACGGCCATGCGTCCTAATTAGCTTTGGGTGGCCGATTTTACGTATGTCGCTACCTGGTCTGGCTTCGTTTACGTTGCGTTCGTTATCGATGTTTATGCACGCTGTATCGTAGGTTGGCGTGTAGCAGCGTCGATGAAAACGGGATTGGTACTGACGCATTTCTAAAGATCAAGTGTCTATTTGTACCTGATTGATCGCTCGATTTCCGGCGCGAATGATGTGGTAAACCTCCCGGGCTATGTAGCGCTTCAGACAACGGATAATTTCTAGTTTTGTAAGGCCCTGATCAGTACGCTTCTTCACATAGAGGGTTGGCAGACAAACGTGAAAAATTCCCCAGAAATGCTCCCAACCTGTTGAAATATTGATTTTTAGACCACGGTTTTTATCCTGATTCATCTTCGGAGCTTGTCCGATCCTTGGGCTGTCCTTGAGGGGCGATTTCAGCAAGTTTTAAATCAAATAACTGCTGTCCTACCGGACGTCTAAAGTCCAACGTGTAATCTCCGAAACGATTGATATGACGGGTTCGGTATGGCGATAGTGCTTTCAGGACATCCTCCGTGATGGCGATTCCTTCCGCTGCCATCTCCCGCAACACTCGGCTGAGGGCTTCGACGTTGTGTAAGATCAGCATGTTTGCCACCAGATGATTGTACTTCACCACCTTTTGTTGTTCGTGCCGCAGGTTGGCCGTAATGATGCCCTCGCCACCAAAGAAGCTCCATTTCGCAAAGCCGTTAAACTGCTCGTTCTTGTTGGTTGCGGCGTGGATGGTCTGACGCAACTCCACATCGTCAATGTAATTCAACAGGAAGCCGGTCCGTACCACCTTGCCCAGCTCCCGGAACGCGAAATACAGTTTATTCTTGCGGCTGTAGGTTCCCAGCCGCCTCAGGATCGTTGATGCAGTAATTTTACCGAGCTTGATGGACACGGCCACACGCAACATATCCGGAAGGTGTCGTTCAATCCGAGGCCAGTCTATCTGACCATTGAACAGCTCTTCGATATGCGCGTAACGAAACCGCCGGTCGGGCCGGTAGAAGTTCAGATCCTTGATGTTCCGGATACGCGGCATCAGCTTGATCCCCAGCAGATAGGCCAGCCCGAAAACAGGATAGCTTTGCGCCTGCGTATCACCGTGCAAGGTATCCGGCTGGATATCGCTCCGGTTCTCAAGTAGTCCGTCGAGGATGTACACCGCTTCGTGAACACCACAGGGGATGAAATGACTGAACAGCGCGATATAGGTGTCCGAGACGTGGTAGTAACCAATGCCGCCGTAACCGCCATAGCGGATGTGGTATTCGCTGAGCAGGTTTTGCTCGTAGAGGTTCCATTTAGTGCCGTCGGCGGCAGCCCGTCGGCCTGTGCCCCAGTAACCGGGCAGTTCGTATTTTTTGTACGCGTTGATGACCTTGACGACCGCGCGGTCCAGTCTGTCTTCTGTGACGTGGTTGAGATTGAGCCAGGCCACCTGGCGACGGTTCAGTTGCTTGATGGAATCGGCCGTCTGGGAGGGCCCCAGGTTGCAGCCGTAGCAGAAAAGCGTAGCGATGAACCGCAACCGGGGGTTTTCCACGCGCCCCTCATAGCCTGACAGTGGCCCGAATTCCCGATGTAACCCAAGCCAGCGCTCCGCATCGACCAGAACGTCGACGATGCTGCGGGTGCCAAGCCGACGTGTAATATCGTCATCGAGGGCCTGCCAATTCGTCGGTAGTCCCTGCTTCTGGTTGCGTTTGATCACGATGCGACCGTCTTCGATCGCGGCGTGTGTGTTGTCCGGGAAGGCTGAGTCCACCGAGCGGCTCACCTGAGTCAATTGATCCTTGAGATGGCGACTGAGAGCCTTCGGTTCGATGGGAAGCTCCACTTCCAGCCCGTACTGATCAATTTCCTGCTCGTAATCCGACCAGCTCACCAGTTGATCCCGATGGTCATCGAAACGGTCCCCGTGAACGACCGCAAGATCGGCAGACTTCAGTTCCTGTTTCACCAGATTCAAAACGGCCAACTCAAAATATTTACGGTGAACCGTCACACTGTCCGGCCGGATGAAAATCAGACGGCGCCACTTTTCGAGCGTCCACTTGGTCTGCTGGATGCTTTCGACCAGATCCGGCGCATGGACCCGCAAATCCAGCGTCTCGGCTTTCAATGAACGGGTCTTCCGGAGTAACTCGATCAGTTGAATCGACAGTAAGTCGCTGGAGGTGCTTTGAAACGTGAGTATTTCCAGACAGTTGTACAGCAGGCTGCGTTTGGAGCGAAACGGGCGCAACATGAAAGGCAGATAGTTGTTGCCCGCATAGGCCAGATGCTCCTCGCATTCGTCCAGCCACTCCTGGCGTTTGTCTCCGACAACGGTCTGAAGCGATTGCCAGGGATTTGGCTCTGCCGCCATTGCGGTCAACACATCCTTAAAGCAGGACACCAGTCGATCTGTGCGCAGAGTCTGTTCCATTTGATAGGTCAGGAGATTCTGCTGGGCTGTGGTTTCAAGTTGCCTCATCATCTTGATCAAGAGCTCGGCGGTATCATCCAGCGATTGGGCATACTGTTGCCGAATCAGGATCACCGCCAGGGCATAGCGTTTACGCGTTGGGATTCGAGCCATTTTGGCCACATCAAGTGCTCGTGCTTCCTGGGCGAACTGTCGCCGCTTGGTCGCCGGGATTGATTTGACGCCTGGCAATTGCTCGACCATGTCCCTCAGCCACCTGAGGTGTTGCAGGTAAGATCGGATTTCCTTGTTTGTCGGTTTACGAATTTCACGCTTCAGACGTTGCCAGCCGCTGAGCTCAAGCCCCGGTGGTGATACCAGCAAAGCATTGATCAGTGCTTTTGCTTCGCCCCCGAGTTCGCTGACGATAGACCGGTAACAGCGGTCATTGACGGTGGCCCGGGCATCCTTGGCGAACCGTAACAGCACCGTAAAGCCGGGAATCTCAAAGCGGTGACGCACCAACTCCTCCAGAAGGATATTGATGATATCGGCCAGCACCTCGCGGGACTCGGCAGCGTTTATGGCTTGGTTTGCGAGCCAGATGCGGTCTTCATCGTCCAGGACTCGGCTGCCGACGTAGGCCCGAATCCAATTGATGTGGCGATCGCGGGCGCTGGATTGATCATACTGCCTCTGCTGGATCTTGGTCGGCCGTTTTCGAAGGCCGAGGCGCTGAGCAATGTAGCTACTCAAATCGGACGGCAGATCACCCGTTGCGCAGAAGAAGCCTTGTTTCTGATAGGCCTTCAGGTGCAACAGTAAAAAATAGCGATGTTGAAGTTGCTTGGCACATCGACGAGCCCAGCGTTGCTCGCTGGCTGTGGGCACGTAAACTGCATCAAGTTCGTGTTGCGGGATATCCGTCCTAAACCGTGGGTAGGCAGTGTCCTGGATGGCGCTCATGACAGGTTCAATCCCACGTCTGCCCGGTGGCGGGGTCCGTGATCAGTGTCTCTACCCAGCATGCTTTGTCGGACGCAATGCGGTGTATCTCATCAATCAAATCGTCCATCATTTCGTCCAGTTGGTCATCCGACGTTGCGGGAACCTGGATGTGGTAGTTTCCATTGTCTTGGTGTTTCACCTCGAACGGTTTCAGACAATGGGTTTCGATCACCGTGCGGGCCTGGTGGTGTTTCCGGCTGCGAGGACGTTGCGGCTCTAAGGTTAGCTGAACGGTCAATGCCCGGTGACTTGGCTCGGATGCGCTCGTCAGGCGGGGCTGACCGGCAGCAGACGCAACCACGGTTGGAATTTGCATCAGGGCCTGCTCGAACGGTGACTTGGCTTCAATGTATCGCAAGGCAGTCTGGGCATCCTGCCAACCGACATATTCCATGAGTGCTTTGATTTCCCACCCGGAAGCACTGGCCCAGGTGGCAAAGCCGCGTCGCAGCGAATGGCTGCTGAACGCTTGTGCTGCCTCAATGTCCGCGTCTGCCAGCAGCTGGCGCAGCAGCGGCACGATGCTGTTCGGGTGCAACGAAACGTCGGAAATGTGCCCCCATCGGTCAATCGCCCTGAAGGGGTCAGTTCACGAAACGGAAAAAATTGTACGCTAAGCCTTTGGCATCAATGATATCGACACCATTTTTTCCACAATTCATAAAGTTGCGCAGTAATTAGTCGACGACTGGCCCTTGCTAAATAATTTTCATTTCAGCATGAGTTGTGCTTTAAAAATTCAATTCTGCAACTACACTCATTGGGCGAACAGAGCGAGAAATCCGCCGTTAATTCCAATAGCGGGTACGCGAATGAATATCAGCTCTTAGGGGAATATTATGAGACAGATAAGACCATTACGTTAGATCTTTGCAGCTTTATTGTTTGCCACATCACTACCGACTCTCGCGGCGGCCACGACTATAGAGCTGGTGAATGACAGCAATTCAGATGAAACTTTAATCAGATCGAATACGTCTGGAATTGTGACACCTCCAGCGCCAGATCCGTTATTTGCGAACGATACCAGCGTTGTTGTATCAGAAACCCCCGGCACCGTTGATGCAGGTGCTTTCACTTATCAAAGCTGCAGATTTAACTGGTCGGTAATTAAAGTCGGATCTCTATACCAGTTCTCAGATGGAGCTGAGCCTGCATCGGATTGTGAATCACAAGTAATTCTACAAAACTTTATTACTGGTGAGTATTCTGTACGATTTACCGTAGAATAAATTTTTTTAAACTGATCTTACTAAAATTAATTCACTGTGTAACGTAGATATACATTGCACAGTGAATTATTTATAAGATATTGTCTTTTCGGCTATTTATTTAGTGAATTTGGGTACGTATAGCTCTCTGGTGGCGTTTATAGAATCATCCAACCTATTCTCGTAACCACTAAACCAAGACTGTTTTCGTATATCCTCCGCGTTCAGAATTTGACCCTCTGTAATACTTTTTGATCCAAACTTCTCTGCTGCATCCATAGCTTCATATAACAACATTATAAGAGGACTATCTGACATAAAATCCTCTGGTATCTCTCCGTTTTTGATTGACGCACTTTCATATGCTTTTTGAACGCCCGCGCGCTGGTGCGCATATTCAAAAGAGGTCCCTTTTTCCTCATTGCCTACAGCATCTAAAAATTCTATCCCAGCTTTGAACTTAGACGCCATATTCCCAACAAAAGGGTCGGAAAACTGATCCTTTTCGCTCGTCGGACCGCTGTAAAGTCCCATGGCAAGCCCCTGTTGTTGATTCATTTTATTACGAGCTATGGCCTGCTCATCTTTTGTGAACATTTCGCCTTGATTACTTGCAACAGCATAGAGTGCTCGCCTATCAAGCTCACCCAGTAACGAATTTCTGCTTTCTGCAGGTGCGTTATTTGGCGGATATGACTTTCCAATCGACTCCAGGCGCTCATAATTATTATCCATACTAGCGCGTGCATCTATCGCAACCTGGCTAAAATCTTTTCCAGCAGAAAATGTATCACGACCAGGCTCTTTGACACCTAATGCAATATTAGCAGCTGTAAATCCGTCATAGGTCGGCATAAACTGTTCGTAATAGCTAGGGGATTGACCGCCCCTGGACGCCTCTAGTGCTTTCCTGCCAGCATCTGAAATAGTAACGTCGTTATTACTATTTTCAGGACCAGCACTGTCCTTGATAGGTTTCTCTTCGACTCCAGATCCCGTTTTTTCCAAACTAGCGTATTTATTTTGCACTCCAAGTGGCTGGCTGCTTATGGTAGATATCACAACAATGCCTCCACTAAATACATATACGTGATTTGAACGAACCTTTGCATCAAGGTATGCACCCATTTTTTAAGCGTGGCGGACAATGGCCGCTTCTGCGTGCTTTGAAAGCCAAAGTTGGTTGACATCTCACTGATAACCATTCGAGAAAAACGCTGTTGGTTTGCCAATTGCAGTATGCAATTGACGCCCATACTCTAACCCCTTCGGAATACTCCCTACTCTTGTTATCGGGACTTACCGGAATAACTTTAGCTAATCGGTCAGCCTATCCAGCGGATTGCATCCGGCGTTTTGATCATTACCTAGTATAGTAGCTCCCTAGGCCCCCATAGACAAAATTCCTGAAATGCGAATAGATGTAGCGGCCCGCAAACATCGAGGCGAACCCACATTATTTGAGAATAGAGCACTCGGCTAGATCGGCAACCCAGCCTCCCGCATCTGCTCCATTAGCTCATGTGCCCGTGTCGCCTCCATATCCCTGGCTAGGAATCGCCTGATTTCGTCTAGCCACGGTGGCAATGCGCTTGCCTAAAGGGTAATCCCCCCATTTTTAACGGGGGTCAAAAGTAGACCTCAGGCCATCATGGCCAACTTCTGTTGAGGAGTAATTCCTCCGAGTCCCATATTGGGTCGTTCGTGATTGTAGTGCCAGAGCCAGCGAGTCGCATAATCCTGGACTTCTTCGGTGCTTTCGAACAGATACTGAGCCAGCCAATCATAACGAACCGTGCGGTTGTAGCGTTCGATATAGGCATTCTGCTGCGGCTTGCCCGGCTGGATAAACGCCAGCTTGATGTCGCGTTGTTCTGCCCAGGCTGACAACTTGCCACTGATTGATGTATTCAGGCCCGTTGTCACAACGGATAGAACGCGGTTTACCTCGCCACTCAATGATCTGATCCAGCGATCGGATAACCCGCTCTGCCGGAAGCGAGAAGTCCACTTCGATGCCAAGGCCTTCACGATTAAAGTCATCAATCACGTTCAGCAGCCGATAGCTACGCCCGTCGTTGAGCTGATCGTGCATGAAGTCCATCGACCAACTGTCGTTGATCGTTTCCGGCACAGCCAATGGCTCTGGCTTTTCACGAACCAGGCGCTTCTTGGGCTTAATGCGCAGGTTCAGCTCCAGCTCCCGGTAAATCCGATAAACCCGTTTGTGATTCCAGCCAAATCCTTTGACGTTCCTCAGATGCAAAAAGCACAGGCCAAAGCCCCAGTTCCGCTGGTTATGGGTCAACCGGATCAGCCAATCCGCGATCTCGGCATTCTCGCTGCTGAGCTTTGCCCGATAGCGATAGCAGGTCTCGCTGATGCTGAACATCCAGCAAGCCAAGCGAATACTGACCTGCTTCTGACTGACGGCTTTCTGCGCCATCTCACGGCGACGAGACGGCTTTACCACTTTTTTTCGATGGCTTCCTTGAGAATGTCAGCCTTCAGTCGCTCCTCGGCATACATCTTCTTGAGTCGGCGGTTTTCGTCCTCTAGCTCCTTCAACCGAGCCATCATGGACGCATCCATGCCACCGAACTTGGCGCGCCATTTGTAAAAGCTGGCGCTGCTCATGCCGTGCTCACGACACAGCTCCGGAACCGGCACACCGTTCTCGGCTTGTTTCAGGATCGACAGGATCTGGCTGTCGGAAAAACGTGACTTCTTCATGCAGAATCTCCCTGCGTGTAGCTTACGGAAAATTCTACTTTTGATCACCGCTGTTTTTCGGGGGGATTACCCCCTGGACAGTACCACGACAGGGGGCTCTTACTGCTATCACTTCGAAATAACCCAGCGCGCGAAAACCACGGTATTCCTGACCGGTCAGAATGCCAATACGGACTTCGCCCTGACACTGATCAAACATGAGGCAGACGATACGCTGACGTCACTGGGAACATCGGACCAACCTGGCAATGCCGATGAGGGGCTCTTGGCTCTCACTGAACCGGGTGACTACTATTGGTCTATGGACGCCAATGCCTCGGATGGCTCCGCCTTCCAATTTGGCGCAGTGGTGAACACGGCTGTAGATGCCAACGAACTGAATGACGCGGCAAGTCTATCAACACCGATTCCTGATGACCGGACCCCGATGGTTGGGAGTATGGACAGCGCCCAAGATATCGACTATTTCAGTTTCGTGGCGGAAAATGGACAGGATCTGCAGATCCAGTTCACGGACGCCTACGGCCAGAACGAATGGGTTATTGAGTACTTCACAGGCACCGTCTGGAATACTCTTGACGCGAATATGCTCTATAATTTGGGCAGTTTGCCAACGCCCTTTACCCTCAATGTTCGAATTTCTCCAAACCCGGCGGTGGCCGTGAATCCGGCGCACGATTATGAGCTGTTGGTAGGATCACGCGTTACTGCTTCTGACAGCGTCGATGTCGGAAGTGATGAAAATTTGGTTCGTATGAGCACTTCCCCTTTTCTGACTGACCAAGTGCATAATGAGTTGGATTGGTCCATACGAGTGCTGGACTCAAGTGGCAATCCTGTTGAGGGAGCAGAGGTGACTTTTAAATATTATACCGACGACATTCCATTGACAGGCGACACAGCGATCAGCAATTCGAGCGGTATCGCCGGTAATATCATCTCGTTGCCCGATTGCACTGGCAATTATTCCACCACGGACTATTCGGGTGGCTATACATGGCTGTCAGAGTTTAATGCAGGAAAGTGGTCGATTCGGGTGAAGGATACAGATCCGAACGAAGTCGGAGTCGGAGGCGACAACTATCCCGCAGTGACCTTGGGGCACATCTGCGATCAGACCATCCAGTAAATACCTGAGGCCCAAGCACTGCTTGGGCCTTGTCTTCTCTTACAGCGAGATCAGTCCAAAGTCTGCTGGCTTGGCATATCCGATGGGCGCATTCGCACTGATCTGGTCCAACAAAGCGCGCCCGCCATAAGGGAAATGACGCTCGTAATCAGTGGGATCTATCGGGTTCAGGTCATAGCTTCCGCCTGGTTCGTGCACTTGCAGGTAGGAACGAAGATCAACAATATCCCCAAAATTCCCCTGGGATACATCGAATCGGCCGATACCGTTACTCACACCGGCTGGCCCTCGATCCAGCTCCAGCGCCCGAATCATCGTAGAAGCCACCTGGTTGGCCTGATATTCGACATCTGCTATCGAGAGCGCGTCCTTGAGGGTTGCGCGGTCTTCAGTCGATAGGGCATCACTGCCTTCCGAAATTACTAATGAACCGTTTGACACTGAAAACCCCCAATCCTTTTCTTGCAGATCGGGTGATAGAGACTCCATTGCCATCTCATAAGTACGCTTGAGACCAGCTGACGCCGTGGCGACACCAGTGGACAACGCCACCATCATCTCATCCAACCTGGCATTGGTCGCCTCATGACTTTCTTGCGGCATCTTGTATATTTTATCAATAACATGGCCGCCAGTATTGAGAGGGTTATCTTTCGCTCCATGGTAAACCACCGATGGCACCTCACTGATCTGAACCCCCGCATCAATTCGCGTTTCGCGGACGATCCTGGCGGAGCCATTCGAGTACACCCCTTGTTGACTTGCCGATTGCGATAGGTGACTGATGTCCATCCTTGTTCCTCCTTCAAAAGACTCTTCTAGTTATCGGAAGCTCCCGGAAGAACTTTAGTGAATCAATCGTCCAAATGATCCGGCAGTATGCAAGTGGCATTTCGATCCCAGCCTAGGAGTCTGCGCGGCAGAAGTGTTTTGAGCAAGTGCCTCCGCCGCGTCGAATCACAGTTCGGCCCGAGAACGTATCCACAATATCCAGCCGAATAGAGTCTCGATTCTCTCTATTCAGTCAGTCAAGACGGTTATCAGCGAATGCGTAATCGTAGTCCGATCACTCAGTACGCCCAAGAATCCCTCGGACCCTCTATGTCAGCCTCATCAGTGAACTCATCCGCCTGAGATTGAGCGACAGACAGACCAGATCCCATTCACCCTGCACGGCGTTGAGGCCCCGCAGACTGAACTGTCGGAAGCCCAGAACATGCTTAATCCAGCCGTTGACCGCCTCAACCAGATGCTTGCGCTGAGCGTAAACCGATCGCCCGGTTGCCGTGGCCAGCTTCCCGGCCATCCGGGCGGTGGCCGGATAACGGCTCGCGTCTATCTCTGAACTCTTCTTGCCCTCCCGACGCAGCGAGACATAGCCGTCGATGCTTTTGTCTTCCAGGGTCTGTAGATCTTCTTCTTTACGGTAACCCGCGTCAGCCAGGCACTGATCCGGGTAGGTTTCCAGAGTGTCTTTTGCCTGATCCAGCAGTGGTATCAGACAGCCATTGTCACTGGGATTATTGCCCAGGTGGTTGACGACAATCAGCTGGAATTCACCATCCACGGCCAACTGGCCGTTGTAGCATTGCTGGAACCCATCCGCCGTTTTCATAATCCGGCTTTGCGGATCGGTAAAATTGCTCTGAGCCTTGTCATCCGGCACCCCGTAATCCCGCTTGAAGTTTGGGCCCCCGCGAGGTGAGCGCCGATCATCGTCCGGGGACCGGCCCCGGGCCTTGTCCCGCTCTTTCTGGTCTGCTTCCAATTTCTCTTTGGCAGCACGAATCTTTTCCAGCCGCGCCTGCCGGTACTGAAGCTCTTCAGGCAGTTCATCACCCCGGTTATCCGGGCCGAACTGTCGGTCTTCCGACTGGTCTGTCTGACGTGCCTGACGACAAAGTGCATCGATCTCTTTCGATAAACGATCTTCTTCCTCGCCCATGCGGCCATAGCTCATGGCCTTGTGCTTGCTGGCATTAGCCCGAACCTTGGTGCCATCAATCGCCAGTGTTCCCAGCGTGATCAGCTCCGCTTCCCGGGCAATCCGGACCACCTGAATAAACACAGCCTTGAAGGCAACCAAATGGTGTTTGCGGAAATCACAGATCGTGCGATGCCTGGGGAAGTTGCCCGCCGCCAGAACCCGGAAGGCCACGTCTTCTTCCAGCTTCCGGGCGATCTTGCGTGAGGAGAAAACGCCGGTGGCGTAGGCGTAGATCAGAACCTTCAGCATCATTCGTAGATCGAAGGGCGAGTTGCGCCGACCGCTTCCTTCGTAGCGGGCGTAAAAGGCACTTAAATCCAACTCTTCGACGACATCGCTGACAAAATAGGCCAGATGGCCCTCAGGCAGCCACTCGTTCAGGCTTGGGGGAAGGAGCAATTCCTGGTCGGGGGAATACGGGCGGAAAGTGGTTCCCATAAGACTTCCTGCTGCTGAAGAATTTCGGTTTATTATGCCAGACAATGGCTTCTGCCGCGCAGACTCCTAGTTCGTGTTCAGAGTCTTCGCAAAAAAAATCCTCCGAGTTTAATGTGCAGCCTGCCGGTATTCGCTGTCAGTTTGAACTACACCCTAACCAGGCGTCAGGCATTGAGTGGTACATGCGTCAGAATAGGGTGGTATATAGAAATAGTTGACGTTTGTTGCGAGGGGTCTTAGAGTTCTCTTGACACTTCGACGGGGGAGCGGGTTTTGAAAGGTCAGCGCATCGGTTATATCCGAGTCAGCAGTCTTGATCAAAATCCGGAACGCCAGCTTGAGCAGGTCGCGGTTGATCGGGTGTTCACGGACAAAGCGTCCGGCAAGGATACCCAACGCCCCGAGTTGGATCGACTGATCACCTTTGTCCGCGAAGGCGATACCGTCGTCGTCCATAGCATGGACCGTCTCGCGCGCAACCTTGACGACCTGCGTCGCCTGGTCCACACGTTGACCCAACGGGGTGTCCGCATCGAATTCATCAAAGAAAGCCTGACTTTCACCGGCGAAGCGTCGCCGATGGCCAACCTCATGCTTTCCGTCATGGGCGCATTTGCCGAGTTCGAGCGTGCATTGATACGCGAGCGGCAGCGCGAAGGCATCGCACTGGCTCGAAAGCGTGGAGCGTATCGCGGTCGCAAGAAAGCCCTCTCTCCCGAAAAGATCGTCGAACTCCGGCAGCGCGTTGCAAACAGTGAACAAAAGGCGGCGCTGGCCCGTGAATTCGGCATCAGCCGCGAGACGCTGTACCAATACCTGAAAACGGTTGACTGACTATGCCCCGCCGTCGCCTATTGACCGCCGCTGAGCGGGATAGCTTGCTCTCGTTTCCAGAGACGGACGACACGCTCATCCAACACTACACTTTCTCCGAATCGGACTTGTCGGCGATTCGGCAGCGGCGTGGCCCGCACAACCGATTCGGTTTCGCGGTCCAGTTATGTTATCTGCGCTATCCCGGTATCGCGCTACCCACCAATGCCGAGCCACCAGCCTCCTTATTAACGCTCATCGGCCAGCAGTTGAGCATTGGGCCTGAGATTTGGCCGCGCTACGCCAAGAGGCCTGAAACGCGACGGGAGCATCTGGTCGAATTGCAGGCCTGGTTGAACCTGTCTTCGCTCAGCGGCGATGACTACCGGCGGTTTATTGACTCCATTGTCGACCTGGCCCAACAAACGGATCGCGGCATCGTTCTGGCTGAAGCGCTGGTCAAGTTGCTTAGACAACAACGCATCATTTTGCCGCCGCTGGATGTCATCGAACGCATGTGCAGCGAAGCGCTCACGCGAGGCACCCGACTCGTGTATGAAACGTTAACCGCGCTATTGACCAATCAGCATCGCCGCGCCTTCGAGCAGTTGCTGGCGATTCGCAAGGATATGTCGAGTAGTGCACTCGTCTGGCTGCGCCAGTCTCCCGGACCACCGAGGCCCAAACATATTCTGTTCCACCTCCAACGATTACAGACCGTGCGCGAGCTCAACCTCCCGGTTGGGCTTGAACATACCATCCACCAGAACCGTCTGCTGAAGCTCGCCCGTGAAGGCGGGCAAATGACCGCCCAGCACTTGCGGGACCTTGAATCGAGCCGTCGCTACGCCACACTAGTGGCAATCATACTCGATACACGAGCCACGCTGATTGACGAGATCATTGACCTACATGATCGCTTTATGGGCTCGCTGTTCAGCAAGGCCAAGCGTACACATGCTGAGCGCTTCCAGCGCTCCGGCAAGGAAATTAATAATAAGGTACGTCTGTACTCGCGTGTTGGGCGCGCACTGCTCGATGCCAAACAGACCGGAAGCGATCCGTATGCCGCCATTGAGGCGATCATGCCATGGGAGGTATTCAGTGCAAGCATCACCGAAGCGGAAAAGCTGGCCCAGTCAGAAGACTTCGATTACCTCGCTTTAATTGGTAGTGGCTTCAACTCGCTGCGGCGTTACACGCCGACGCTTCTGGATGCACTGGATATGAAGGCCGCACCGGCGGCGCGCGAGTTACACGCCGGGATCGAGCTGCTAAAGAACATGAATCAGCACCAGTCTCGTAAAGTGCCGGATGACGCCCCGACTGGCTTTATCCGCAAGCGCTGGGAAAGTCTGGTGTACACACCGGACGGAATTGACCGGCGCTTCTATGAACTGTGCGTGCTATCCGAGCTCAAAAATGCGCTACGTTCCGGGGACATCTGGGTCCAGGATTCGCGGCAGTTTAAGGATTTCGAGGATTACCTGTTGCCGCCGACACGGTTCGAGGGTCAGCGTGAAGATCGAAAGCTCGGATTGGCGGTTGAAACGAATTGCGATAACTACTTGGAATCGCGATTGGCAACGCTGGACCAGGAGTTGATCACCGTAGAACGCCTGGCCTTCGCCGACCAGTTACCCGATGCAGGTATCTCACCCTCGGGCCGCCTAAGAATCACGCCATTGGACAACGCCGTGCCTGATGCGGCGGAAGCGCTGATGCAACAGGCCTATAGTCGGTTGCCGCACTTGAAGATCACCGAACTGTTGTTGGAAGTCGATAACTGGACGGGCTTCACGCAACACTTCACTCACCTCAAAAGCGGCGCAACCGCTGGGGATCGACAGCTACTACTCACGACGATCCTGGCTGATGCGATCAACCTGGGGCTATCCAAGATGGCTGAGTCCTGCCCTGGCACCACCTACGCTAAGCTGACGTGGCTCCAGGCGTGGCACATACGCGATGAAACGTATTCAGCGGGATTGGGGAGCCTGATCAACGCTCATTCTCGCCAATCGTTCGCCGCATACTGGGGTGATGGCACCACGTCATCATCGGATGGCCAGAACTTCAAAGCCGGCGGTCGCGGTCAATTTGCTGGCCATGTAAATTTGAAATACGGTCAGGAGCCGGGCGTACAGTTCTACACGCATATCTCGGACCAGTACGCGCCGTTTCATTCCAAGGTCATTAACGCCACTGTTCGCGATGCCACTCATGTTCTGGATGGTTTGCTGTACCACGAGTCCGACCTTCGGATAGAGGAGCACTATACGGACACGGCTGGCTTTACCGATCATGTGTTCGCCTTGATGCACTTGCTTGGGTACCGCTTCGCCCCGCGTATTCGTGATTTAGCCGACCGTCGTCTGTACATAAATGGTGACACAAAACAGTATCCGACACTCGCAGGCCTAATCGGCGGTCGCATCAACGTAAAACACATTCGGACGCATTGGGACGAAATCCTTCGTTTGGCGGCATCGATTAAGCAGGGCACTGTCACCGCATCACTGATGCTGCGCAAGCTCGGGAGCTATCCGCGTCAGAATGGCCTCGCGATCGCATTGCGCGAGCTGGGCCGCATTGAGCGAACATTATTCGCACTCGACTGGATGCAAAACGTCGAACTGCGTCGCCGCGTGCAGGTTGGTTTGAATAAGGGCGAGGCTAAGAACGCGCTGGCTCGTGCCGTCTTCCTGAACCGGCTCGGTGAACTCCGCGATCGCAGTTACGAGAATCAACGCTACCGTGCAAGCGGACTCAATCTCGTCGTCAGCGCTATTATCCTTTGGAATACGGTTTATATGGAGCGGGCGGTTCAAGCACTGCGCGAAGACGGCCGGGATATCGACGAGACGCTTCTGCGGCATCTTTCTCCCTTGGGCTGGGAGCACATCAACCTGACCGGCGACTATATCTGGCAGCAGGACAAACAGGTCGAACAAGGAAAGTACCGATCGTTACGAACACTGCAGAGGTCTTAGCGTACGATTTTTTCCGTTTCGTGAGCTGACCCCCTGAACAGTGAACCACTGGGTTGGTTCAGAAATTCCAGCCAGTCCTGACAGGCCTCGACAGGACAGCATTGCTTCAGGGCAGGCACTTTGTACATTCGCCCCTCTGCTTGACGGTCCCCCTTGCTCCGGCGCAAGTGAAAGGACATGCCTGCACCGGGTGTCAGCACGACATCTTCAATGGTTAATCGGCAGAGTTCGTCACTACGAAAGGCTCGCCAGAACCCGAGCAATACCATGGCCCGATTGCGCAACCAGACTCCGAGACGCCGGGCATCGTGCTGCCGCGCCTCCGCGATCTGTCCTGCCAGCCACTGATCCATTTGCTGGAGCTGGGTGATGGCCAGCGGCTTTGCCTTTTTTTGCCGGTACGGATGCTCTTCGCGAATGCCCTTCAGAACCGTGCGTACTAAAGGGGCTTTCGTCGGATCTGGAAAACCCTGGTCCCGGTGCCAGCGAGCCAACGCCGCCAGGCGCTGCTTCAGAGTGGCAGCAGAAAGACGTTCGGCATGGTCGGCCAGATAGCGAGCCACACTGTCGGCTGTTGCGGGCAGAAACCCGCCCCAGGTCACCTCAAAATGCTCGACCGCTGACCGATAGCTGCGCCGGGTGTTGTCCCGAGTGGCGGCGCGAACGTACCGATCAATCGTCATTGGGCGCACCGACGTCGTCCGACTTCGGCAGTGCTCGTATCGCTTCCCTTAACCAACTTTTTGCCGACTCGCACACGGCCTCATTGTCTGCCTTTGAAACCATCTTTGTGAACGTCTTCGCCACCGCATCGCGCACTTGTTTTTCAGTTGGATCGTCGGGGTTGGCGATCACTGAACCGGCGAGCCTATCCAGAGGAGACCCCTTGGCAGCTCTTTTCTGGCGGGCCTGCACCCAGCTTTGTGCCTCGGCCAATGACGCAAAGTGCTTTTGCTCCACCCAGAAGAAACTGTTTGGAATGGTAATCGAGCGGCCGTCTTTGAGGTAGGCCCTGATCTGTTCGTCAACATCCGGCATATAGGCGTCTTCGCTTTGCAGGCATTCCAGGGCGGCACGGAAGTTCGGTAATGGGTCTGGAAATCGGTTCCGAAAATCAAACGCCCGAAAGGCAAGCACCTGGTCAAGTGGGTCGGCTTGTTTGTGCACTTGTGGGCTCCTTCATTGTGGGCGTATGGCCTCGGTCCCGGGTAGTTGACCAACGCCGTTTCGTACCGGGCTTTGGTCAGTATAGTCGACAAACTGGGTATCACAATGGATAACTCTGGATTATCACATGTCTGTTTGGCAGTGCTTTTAAATTATCTTTCTGACGTATATATTACGTAATTACATGATATGTACTACAGTACGAAATAAACATGAGGACACGATCATGGCCCGAGGCGGCATCACCCAACCCCTGGTCGAGGACGCTCGTAAACGTCTTCTGGCTCGCAATGCTCACCCCTCCATCGACGCCATACGAGCCGAGTTGGGCAACACCGGCTCAAAGACCACCATCAGCAACCACCTGAAAGCGATTGAGGGGCGTGAAAGCACCCGTCTGGACGACGAAGCGCTTCTGAGCAACCACGTAACCGACTTGGTAGGTCAACTGGCTCGGCAATTACGTCAGGACGCGCAGGAGACCATTGAGCAGGCCGAACAGCGCCACCAGGCCGAGGTGGTCAGTCTGCGGGAAGCGTTGGTGGTACAGAACGCTGAGGGCGAGCAACAACAGAAGCGAAATGGCGCTTTGGTGCAGGAGAGGGATGAATTACACGCCGAAGTCGCTGCGCTGCGTGAAGCCCTCTCGAACCTACAGGGCGACGGCCGCGCCCAAGCACAACGCATTGACGATCTCACCGAACAAGTTCTGGACAAGCAACGCCAGGTGGATTCACTGGAAGAAAAACACGGACATGCCCGCGAGGCGCTGGAGCACTACCGGGTTTCTGTGAAAGAGCAGCGGGAGCAGGATCAGCGGCGTCATGAACAGCAAGTTCAGCAAGTCCAAGCGGAGCAGCGCCAATTGCAACAAGCGTTAGCCGTTAAGTGGGAAGAACAGACGCAGTCCACCCGGGAAGTCACTCGCCTGTTTACCGAGTTAACCGAAGCTCGAAAATACTCGGATCAGTTGGAGCAACAGGTTCGCAAGGAGACCCTGGCACACCGGCGCACTGCGAGCCAAAGGGCTCGTCTGGAGCAGGACGTGACAACGCTGCGTGACGGTCAGGTCGCCTCTGGAGAGCAGAAACGGGTTATCAATGAGTCGAAAGGTCAGATCGAGCAACTGGCAACAGAGCTTAAGATAAAGAACGAGATGCTGGCCCGCCTACTACCTGCTGCACCGGAGACGTGAAGGCTACCTATCACACACCGCGGCGACATTACCGGTTACTCGCCAAGACATATTTAGTGGGGATTGGCTGATTCGCAACACAGGTATGCGCCTGATGATGGACATCTACAGCCGCAAGATCGTTGCCTGGGATAAGCCTTGCAAACGCCTGCTTATGACAAAGTAACAGGATTTGCGCCTTTTCTAGCCTCGAATAAAATGAATGGCGTCTTCCCGTGCAGCAACTTATAATCGTTCGGTCTTTGATCATACTGTACTTCACGAAACTCCATTTCAGTAGCCTTTACTGAAGAAAACCCTGCAAAACTTAAGATGCTATAATACGTAGATAAAGCCCAGTTTTTGTCCACTAAATCTAGGACTGATCCACCGGGCAGTCGAAGCTGGACAGGCCTGTCGTCGCCGTCGTGATAGGAAGTGTCTTCATACCCGTTCTTGTACGTGGGAAATTGAATGCCGAGAGCATTAGGGTTGGTGTCGAGTATGTAAAAGGTGCCACCGGGCTTTAGAGCTCGAGCTATTTCACACGCTATGTTGGCTAGCTGCTCCTTACTTGGTATGTTGATAAACACAAAAGAACTGATCGCAGCATCAAAGCTATTGTCAGAACACGGCAAGATTGCGCTGTCTATTTGAAAGTATCGCTCGCGGTCGCTAGACATCTGTTTAGCTTTATCAATCATGACTGGTGCAATGTCGACACCAGTCACTTGATGCATCCCGGATGACACTAACCGCCGGGATACTTTCCCGCTGCCACAGCCATAGTCAAGTACAGTTGATTCCCTGCCAACGTCGGAGATCAGTTTCGAAATCAAAGGCTGGTAGCCGAAAATATCCTCGACCCAGTCATCATATGCGTCGAAACCGGATGACACAGTGGCCTTGGTCCAATTCGTAAACATAAGCTCACCGATTCGTGGTTAACACCAAACTCTCGGCCACCGATTTTCAAGAAATGGCCGGTAATATGGATGAATGTGGTTAAGCACTTTCTCTGGCACTTGTGAACCTTGTTTAATTTCTCCGTAAATCCAGAACATAATGAGAATGTCTTTCCAATAGTTCGGTAAATTGCAGTTGACAAGAGTGTCAAAATTTTCTTGAGCGTTACGGATCGAAGCTTCATAGCTCAGAACTACCATTATGGTTTCCTTTGTAGTGCAGCTAGGCATCACGGGTAGTTGCTGGCTATTTAATGGTACCTTTTGACTACTTATTACGTCTCTTGCTTTAGCCATCATCCGGCTATAAATGTGAATTGACCCAACCTGGTGAGTGTAATGACCTAGATCACACCGAATTCGCGCCGCTATGTATTCTTGTAAGAACGTGAACGAAAAGATATCGTTGAGAAAGCCGATATACGCGTCGTTGGCCCGCATAAACGAGACCATATTGAGCCTGTTGTCACGTAGCAAAAGTTGAAGACCCAGGGTGCATGACACATCGATATTATGTTTGTAGATATCCTCGTCAGCACTGAAGATCTGCAGAACGACTCGCTTACTATCCGCATCGTCATTCTTCAGGACGTCGATAGCCCGTTCAATCTGATCCAAATCATTAGGAGCGTAATGTCTCAGTCTTTTTCCATAGCCGGTTCCTGGTAGCGTTATTCCATCTGGGCTGTATTTTTCCATTGATGGGGCGTAATGCTGGATAAAGGCTAAATCATTACGCCCTGACAGATACCATAAGGCTTCAGCAAAATTGAAGACAATATTCTGCTTTCGCTCAATACTGAGGCTATAACGCGACCGTGGATTCTGCAGTCGCGCCGAATACCCGACGACCTCATATTCTGATTGGCCTCTGGGAGAATTTTCATGCTCAAATTCTGAGTGAACATTACGAAGCGTCGCATGGTAGAGGCAGTCAAAGTTTTCGAAGTGATTCAATGTTGGCTCCTCCCGAAAAAACTCTCTATTGCGTGTTCAATCCACTTGGGATCTAGATCGTAATTGCAATAGAAAATCGATGTCGTATTTCCAACTTGGTTCAGTCCTTGAACTAGAAAGGCATATTCAGCTTTTTCCTCGAGCAGTAGGATAACTTGCTTATTCAAGGCAGATGCCCATCCTAATTCGATATGCGTTCCAGGAGAGGCGGGTGAGCCCGGAAACGCAACAAATACGTCGCAACGACTGATTTCCTCATAGTCCTTTTTTGTACATTCGTCTGGAGACATGAATTCTTGCCCCCATTTTTCGCGTCGGTGTGCCGAATGCACCTCCCAGTTTCTATCTTCGAAAAAGAGAATAATTCGGTTGAATAAGTCAATATCTTTATCAGACATTCTCCCAGTAGTTGGGTCCACGAGCGATTTAAATGGCCCCGCTAGAAATAACCGTTTCATTTATTACTCCCCTCGATTGGAAAGCTGAAATACCTCATTTTAGCCTGATTGTTTTGCAAATATGGAGAGCTAGCGCCAAGTAAGCTCACGAATTGTAAAAATAATCAGAGACTTGCGAAAATGTGATTCGCCGCATACTCGGAGCAATCGATGCTTGGATACAAAGTTTCGAGTTTGTAAGTCCGTAGCGGCCTGAAAACTCTACCACAGGGCGTAAAAGTGGTGAACTGGACCGTGGCCACCGCCAACTTGGAGTTGCTCTGAGGCGGCTAACGCCCCAGATAGATAATGCTTCGCGTCCGCTACGGCATTTGGCACTGAGCTGTGCGGCAGGAGCGCAGCAATCGCGGAGGAAAGCGTGCAACCCGTGCCGTGATCGTTCTTCGTACTAATGCGTGGGGCGCTGATGTGCTGCGGAATGTCGCCGCCGTAGAGAATATCCACACTCTCCGCGCTATCAAGATGGCCGCCCGTCAACACCACCCAAGCAGGGCCAAGGCGGTGGAGCTCGGCTGAGCAGCCATCCATCGCCTCGAGCGAGTGCGCTGGCGATCGGTCCAAAAGCAGACCAGCTTCGGGCAGGTTCGGAGTAATCACGGTAGCACGCGGCACCAATTCGTCACGAACGGTTGCAATGGCGTCAGCAGCCAGCAGCGGATCGCTGCTTTTTGCTGCCATCACTGGGTCGACCACAATGTTACGTAACTTGTAGTGGTCAATTCGATGAGCGATGACCTGCGCGATCTCTGCGTTAGCGACCATGCCGATCTTGATGGCGTCAACGCGCACATCGTCAAGTACGGCGTCGATTTGCTCGCCAACAAAATCCGCATCGAGCGCCTTAAATGATCGAACACCACGCGTATTCTGAGCCACTACGGCTGTTATAACGCTCATCCCGTAAGCCCCGAGCGCGGAGAAGGTCTTCAGGTCTGCTTGAATACCAGCCCCGCCGGAGGGGTCGGTGCCAGCAATGCTGAGAACATTCGCAATCATAGTGTTTCGCCGTCTTTCTTGATTGATGCCAGCGCTACAGCTTCGCGCGCTACCTCCGCAACCTGGAAGCTTGTTGCCAAAGAGGCATTTTCAATTTCGTCAAGCTGGAACCACCGAGCATCACCTGCGTCACTTCCCGGTGTGAGAACCCCGGTGGGATCACGGCACAGCACCGCGATCAAGATAAAGTGATGGTGTAGAACCTCCTGCGGATCGCGGTCGATAACGTCGACCGCCGTGAAGATACGCTCTGCGGTCGCCCGCAGCCCAGTTTCCTCATAGAGTTCACGCACAGCAGCTTCGTGTATTGGCTCGCCGGTCTCGATCTTACCGCCTGGAAACCCCCAGCGGCCCGCATCTGGGGGATTGAGCCGCCGGACTAGCAAAACGGCACCACCCTCGACTACCGCCGAGATCGTGGCTGCAACCGGCTGCAAGGACTTGATGTCTCGCGTGTACCAACATGTTTCCGGCATGTCACCTATCCGAGTTATGCCTGTTTAAAATACGTTTGCTCACACTAACCCGTGAGATAAACATCTTCGTCAGTCTGTAACGATGATTCTCTACTACCGGATGGTAGCTATACCTACCACAGCATGATGACGACGCTGAAAGGAGTCAACTCACGAAACGGCGTGAATCGTACGATGAGTCACACGCGGCTTTCGTGTCGGCCACCCTCTACCTGTATTTAGCACGATACAAATGCTTGGACAGGCATCCTGAGTTCAACCAATAAGTGCAGCATCTGCCGTGTCTAATGTCCCTGAATATTTACCAAGAAACACTTGTGCCAGTGTCTGGCAGCTCAGGCAATTGTTGAGGCTTATCCCCGCCTGCCTCCCCCTCAAGCGAGATAGTTATTAACAGGTGAGTGAAAATAAGCATCTCTATTTGAACGATATTTGCTCTCTGCCCAAAATACTACAGCATTCGCGTAAGAAATCAGCGGTTCAAGCTAAAAATGCTTAGTCTAAAATTATATTCGTCAGTAAGTTAGGACCGTTTTTGGGGAATTTTTCACGTTTGTCTGCCAACCCTCACATAGGCCTGTGACACTTACCCGTAAGTTGGGATATTTGGACTTTAAGCCACAAACCGAGACTACAGATCAACTCGAATTCCAGAACAGCCTGTGGGTAGCACCCGAGAAAAGGGACATTACCGTTATACAACTATATGAATTAAAACAATTATCCTGACATAAACAAGTAAAAGAAAGAGTGAAAAAATTCGCCCAAGTTGGACACATATACCAAGCACGTTCAAGCAGCCTGAACATTGGCCTGATGGCGCTCCCACTAAAGCGGTCTTTAACGGCAAAGCGACAGGCTTCTGACAGCCGGTTGGCAGCACACCGGAAGGGTGCTTGGATTCCCAATGATCCAAACCATAAGCCACCTAGCCAAACTCATTTCTGGGATGGCACGAAATGCAGGCCAGATGCCACTAACTGCTTACCCCTGGAAGACCAAATACATGAGTGACGGGGCTTACGCGACTGATTCTGCGCCAATGCAGTAGCGATGCACACCGATGGACGGTAAATAAGGCTCTACGTCTATTCTCGCATCTTTACGTCGCTTGCGACGTTGTTCCATATCCGGTTCTGAGGGCGGTGTTCGAAGCGCAGGTAGCAATCCTGTTCGTGGATCGGGTGGCACAATAATAGGCACAGACGAATTGAACGCGAGCGGGCGGGGGGTAGGTTGTTCCTCAACAGAAGCAAAGTAAACGTTCGCCCGAAGCTGAGGGGTTTGCTTGCGTACCAGCGCCAGCGGCTCACTCGCTGGAAGACTGGCCAGCTTTTTCAACTGAATCGCGATGTGTGGCTGATCGGCGCCGAGCTTAATTAGCCGCTTTTCGGCCTCCGCGATGCTAATTTTTACAATCGAACGCCCAGAAACCTGCCACCCAACGCCGATATGCCGGATCGGATGATCGAGAACATGCACCGCTCGTATCGTCTTCTTCAGGCTCAACCTGGCAAGCCCTGCTGTGTTCAAGTGCTGGCGCAAATACTGGAACTGGCTGCCAACTTCTGCTTTGAGTAACGATTGCGAGTTGTGTTGCGGCTCAGTCTGCTTGATCTCATCGGCAATCGCCCGAAACATAGCCTTTTGCTTATTCAACCCACCGAATTTTTCTCTCAGTGTTTCGGAAGCTGCAATGACGCCTGCATGCTTGGATGTCAACACACCCGATGTGCCTGCCTCATGCCACATATCCATCAGGACACACCGTAGCCAATCGGAATTGGCATGCGCAGCCGTCATGGCCCAGGCCTGCGGACGTTCTCTCTCGTACTGTGCACACACGTCGTCAATGGCCTTCACCAATCGACCAAAACACTCACCCGCTTGATGAATGAGCCTGAAGCGTCGGTAGTCTTTATCCAGGGTGTCAGTTGTCATGAAGTGTCTCCGCTAAAGCAGTGCGTATACCTATATCAGGATAGCAAGTTAACACTAATGTTCGTTTTTAATACTCTATATATAATCATATATAGTGTTTTTAGTGTATTGCGGCATATCATGCAGTTTCATAAGTCACAAAAGTGCCTCGAAACTTATCCTTTTAAAAGCTACTATCAATCCACTCCCCAGCCTGCTGAACGAGCATCATGAAATGATTCCGAAGATCGTCGCAGTCGTGGGGCATAATCGCATCAAAGTTCTCGCATTCTCTGACAGACGCAGCACACAATCCGAGATGTTTTACCATGTGCCTTACCGCGGCTGACGTAGGTTTATGGCGAAGCAGTTCCTCTGTGGCAAAAAGACGATCGCTAGTGGCG
Source organism: Halomonas sp. AOP43-D1-4 (assembly GCF_052446175.1). NCBI lineage: Bacteria > Pseudomonadati > Pseudomonadota > Gammaproteobacteria > Oceanospirillales > Halomonadaceae > Halomonas > Halomonas sp. AOP43-D1-4. The sequence goes on along the minus strand of NZ_JBQSVY010000020.1, from coordinate 3,458 downwards.
GCCTCAAGTTTCATGCCTATTTCGACCTGGGCTAGATATTCCTTTGAAAACCCGCTCATATATTATTTCCCATGTTTGGATAAATATTTTGTAAACATATTCGTTTGATTTAATTGGATATGTCACCATTATTGACCACCAAGTTAGCAGCGTTATTCAGGGCGGTAGCCGAACCGGCCAGACTGTAAACGCGCCGCTTTTTGACGGTGACTCTTGGTTTCATCGAAGACATAACGCTCGGTTGTCACAACAGACGCATGGCCTAGTATTACCTGAATTTCCCGTATCGACATACCGGCTTCCCGCAAATCCGTCGCGCAGGTGCGCCGCAAGTCATGGGGGGCCAACTTCAGTTCATCGGGCAACATCAGCCGTAGGCGTTCCAGACGATTATTGACGCTACGAAGGCTTAACGGGGTTTTAAGATAGTCGTTTGAAGGTGCCTTCTGTTTTACCCAAATGGGATTAAATAAATAACCTGGAGTACGGCCACGGTACTTATCCAGATATTCATTTAAGCGCCATACTACACAGTCTGGTAACGTCAGCGAGCGCTGCTTTTGGCCTTTACCTACGACCGTGATCTCATGGCTGATGAAATCAATGTCCTTGAGCTGGATGCTAACTGTTTCGGCACGCCGAAGCCCAATGGATGCCATCATCGCAATCATCAAGCCATCACGAAATGCCCTAGCAGTGGGCTCTTGGTCACACAAATCAAGTAGTGCCCTAATTGTGCCTGCACTATGGGCAGTCCCGGCGCGTTTAGCGTGAGAATAACGGGCCGCCTTGATCTGCTTAATACGATCCAGGGTGGCATGGCTGATCTGATCTAGCATCCAGGCTTCTGTGGCTATACCGCGAATTACCGCACGAACGGCATTCCGTTTGGCTGGGGATTGGCCGGAATCACGGTAGGTTGCCAGTATCTCGCTGACCACATCAGGCGTCAGGGTTGACCAGTCTACATAATCATAGGGGAATGCCTGGTTGGGATGTTGAGCCCGACCGTCATTGTTGGGTGCGCTTAACTTTGGTGGCTTGGGTGCGCCGAGAGCTTTGGTGGCAATTTCGTTAATGAGACTCCGCTTTGAAGTGACGCTGGCAACGGATTCCTGGTTACGCAAATGCCGGTGAGCAGCATTGCTTCCGCGAGGGAATGGTTGGCTAAGGTCAAATATCACCCGAACGGGCGGTTCCTCGTAATCCATCACACCCGTTGCCGGAAATGAAGGTGTGATTGTCGTCATTGAGTGCTGCGATGTGACGATAATGTGTTTGTTGTCATTTTGCATGGTGGTATCCCATAGAAATACGTTGGCTGATCCGAGTATGCAATAACCGCTATGCTATAAGACCGTAATCAACATTGAGGCTCAAAGCTGAAATGGATTTAGCCCTATTCAAGTCAGCACAAAAAAACCCATGCTGATGCTCCTGTCATAATTGCATTTAATATATCTTAAAGGTAGTTAATGAATTAGAAAAGGGCAAACGGCCTGCTACTACCTGGCGAAACTTCTGCTTTGATGCTCTATTTAGAAAACGGTCTTTTATAATACCCTTGCTTTTACGTGTTGCGGTCTAGCTAAGCTACTGCCCACGCCACAGGTAAGAAAATGCGCTCATGGCCTCAAAAAAACAGTCACTCGATTAAGTAAAAACTTCAATAATTATGAATATAATCATTGCTTTAAATGTATTTCTTAGTTTTTATGAGACTCTGTACTTAAAATCTGTCTTTTTGGGCATACCTACCCCTGAACATTTTGCGTACAGCAGCCAAAAATACTGGCTGCATCACGCAATCAGGGGCTAACAGTTCTTTTGGGAGAGGCTATTTCAACATCTTGCCGCGCTCTTTAAATGGTGGCTTGGCCTGATCCTGATCGTCCCGAACTCCCATTGATTTGCACGCATCACATGCCCAAAGACGTGTCTTCTTTTTTGAGAGGATGCTAGAAGTTGTTCTGGTCAATAAAACCGGACACATTAATTTGCTAATTTCTCATACTCTGCTGGAGCCTGATCACCATTCGATGAATGCAGTCGCTCCAGGTTGTAATACTTCATGTAGGCCTCGACATCCCGTTTCATGTGAGCCCGTGTTGGCTGGTGTACTTTAAGTAGCCAATCGTGTTTCAGACTGCCGAAAAATCGCTCAACAACCGCGTTGACGCTCCTATGTCAAATATTCTCCCGTAATTTTCCAAGATCCCTCATTATCAGTGGGAATAATTCTCGAACAATATATCGTTTCAGGCAGCGATGAATTTCCTTGGACGTAAGTCCTTCCGCTGTTCGTCGGTCTACATAGGCACGGGTTCGGGGATCGCTTCGCATCCTAACCATAGCTATCGTCCATAACGCATTGTTAGCCGCTCGGCTGCCACCTCGGTTTAGTCGATGCCTTGTCGTCTTGCCTGAGGAGGCGGGTAGAGGGTTTACACCGCAGAGCGAAGCTAAGGCTGCTTCATTCTTCAGGCGTTCAGGGTTGTCTCCGGCAACGGACAAAAGAATAGCCGCAGTATGAGGACCTACGCCAAAGCGACTCCGCAGCTGTTGCGCATGCTTTTGGGTAAGTGCCTCCAGTTGCTTATCAAATTTTTCTAATTCGGCAGCTAACGTCAGCCATCGCTTGGCAAGTGACCTGAGCGTTGAGGTCAACGCCTGCAAGAGAACACTATCTCCTAGGTGACGGATCTTTGCACAAGCCTTCACGCAGTCGCCTGTTTTCGGTCTCCATAGCTTCTCGCGGATGTCCTGGGGCGCACTCACCAGCAAGGCGCGTAATTGATTGATCGCTTGCGTCTTCGCCTTTACGGCGCTGCGCCTGGCGACGGATATGATGCGCATCGCCTCACAGGCACCTGATTGCTGTTTAGGTATGGCGGTCGCTATACCTGACAACACCGCTCTAGCTGCACTTTCGGCATCCGTCGGGTCGGACTTGCCCTGCTGTCGTCGCTTGGCTCTATCAGGCCGATTCACTTCAAGAACCGTGATTCCATTATCGATCAGGAAACGGCAAAGTCCTGCACCATAGGTTCCTGTCCCTTCGATACCTGCACGAGTCAGGGTGCCAAAAGACGAAGCCCAGCTTAGCAAGTCAAGGTAACCTGCCGAACTTGCGGAAACGGATCGAGTTCCAAGTAACTGACCTATCTCGCTGATTACAGCACCTGCATGGACATCCAGGTGTGTATCTACACCTAGAATAACTTCCTGTGGCGATTCAAGTTTCATGGGATACACTCCTTAGTGGTGGCGTATTCCCAATCTCAATCGCAGGACAGGACACTCACGGCGCAGAACAAAGCTCCTATTAGGTCACAAACGCTGAGCCCGGGAAGCCTCGGGGAACATCAATACTGGCCGACAGGTCAACGCGAAGGCAGTAAAGCCAATCCCAGCACGGGTCAGGCCAATATGATGTTCACAAGTATAGTAGACTGAGT
>NZ_JBQSVY010000019.1:0-38679 GCF_052446175.1 Halomonas sp. AOP43-D1-4 | reverse complement strand
TAAGGTTTTGGTAAGTTTTGGTTAGCGCTGTGCAATTACCCTGAATGATGCATTGTCAATACTGAACAATAATCGCTAAAAAATAATCCCAGACTTTGGTATCACTATCTATTGTAGACTAAATAAAGTGTTTCAAATGGCTGAATATTAGCGTTTTTACGTATATTTTTTCAGCAGGCTACCCGTTAGTTGAACGATGGTCTAGGGTTTGGTTAAAAGATAATATTTGCTACTTTAAAATAGCGATAAATTCTAACGGTTAGTTGCTGGGGAGGTGCTACTTTAGTCGTTTAAACCAACGTCGGGGCGACGTTGGAATAATAGATAAAGGTATATAGAGTAGTATGAGTTTCTTGGTGGAAGGTTTTTAGTGGCAGGTTTTTGTACAGGCTTATTTGGGTTAATTGGCTTGTTTTATTGAGAAGGGCTTATGCTAGGCAGTCGTCTGACGCTACCGTTATTAATAAAAAGTAGTAGGCTGGCTCTTAAGCACCGTAAACCAGAAAGAAGTACTTCACCCGTTGATTGACGTACTTCCAATTTTACGGACGTTGCTTTTTTCTTTTGTCGTGTAAGGACATGCCCATGGTTGATGTTGATCTGTCCCAACTGCCATTTACGCTGCTTGATGACACGGGGCGCGAGCATGTTCGTCGAGGCATGGACCTTGCCTATTTTGACCGCGATGACATTATCCTGGAAATGGGCGAGCAGGGTGCTTACGTTTTTCTTATTCATAAGGGAGACGTCGCTGAGATAGACCCCTCCTTGCCTGCGGCAAGTGCTCACATTGGGCACTACACGGCAGGGGACTTGTTTGGCGCCATTAGCATCTTGAACGGAAAAAGCCGCTACCGCTTTCAGGCTGAGCAGGAGTGCCTTTGCTACACCATGCCCAGCCTTCTGTTTAGCCAGCTGTGTCGCCAGTACCCTCCTTTTGAGCAGTTCTTTAGGCAGTCACTTGCTCACAAGGCGCGCTTGTTGACAGAAAAGCGCGCCGACGGTGGCGTCACCATGGCAGGCTTTATGCTGGCCCGCATTAGTGAATGTATGCGAGCGCCCCTACTGATGGATGCTTCTACCACTATTGCCGGGGCGGTTGAAAAGCTTAACGAAAGCCATGCAGACAGCCTGCTTGTGGAAACCCAAGGCAAGCTTGGCATGGTGACGAAAACCGATTTGCTCAATGGCCTGGTCGTGAGCGGCTTCACGTCAGCCACTCTGGTGGGGCAGGTGGCGCACTTCTCCCTTGTCACGGTAACGCCTGAGCAGTACCTGTTTGAAGCCCTGGTGTTAATGACTCGGCACAAGGTTACCCGCGTTGTGGTGATGGAGCAGGCCGCGTTAAAAGGCGTGGTCGAGCTGACGGATGTGCTGAGTTATTTTTCCAGCCGAAGTTACGTTGTTAGTCTGCAGGTGGAGCAGGCTGATGACTTGGAAACGTTGGCAGTTGCTAGTCATCGTACCCCTGAACTCGTCACAGCCCTTATGGCACAAGGCGTTAAGCTTAATTTTGCTATGGACCTGCTGGCGGCCTTGAATGGCCGGATTATGAGCAAGGCCTGGGATTTTGTTATCAATGAGGAGCATCATCAGCATAGCTGCCTGATGGTGATGGGGAGTGAAGGGCGCGGCGAGCAAATTTTGAAAACGGATCAGGATAACGGTCTGATTTTAGACGACGACGCCCAGTGGCCAAGTGTCGCCGGTGATATGCAGGCCTTAACCGAGACGCTCATAAAACTGGGTTACCCGCCGTGCCCTGGTAATATTATGGTCTCTAACCCCGAGTGGGTTGCCAGCGTTTCTCAGTGGAAGAAGCGTATTGCTCAATGGGCCAACGTGCGCGATGGCGATAGTTTAATGAAACTTGCCATTATGCTGGACGCCCATTCAATGGCAGGTAATCCATGTTTACTTGAAAGCGTGCGCGAGGCGCTATTTGCGCGCTGTGCCCATGATGAAATTCTGCTTTCCTACTTTGCGCGTGCGGCTCTGCGTTTTTCAACACCGCTGACGCTTTTTGGTTCGCTTAAAAAGCCTCAACACGGTATCGATATCAAAAAAGGCGGCATTTTTCCGATTGTCCACGGTGTACGTACCATGGCGCTTGAGCGGCGTATCAGCGTAACCTCGACGCTGGGCAGGTTGGAGGCACTGGTTGATGATGGCCGCCTTGAACGGCGCGCAGCTGATGATTTAGGAGAGGCACTTTCACTGTTGACCGAGCTGCGTCTTAAACAGCAACTTAGCGGGCAGGATATGGACGATGCGCGCTCCAATCACGTGGTGGTGCAAGAACTCTCGTCGCTTGAGCGCGATTTATTGCGCGAGTCGCTACATATCGTTAAAGACTTTAAACAGCGCCTCTCCTATCGTTACCATTTAGAGTATTCATGAGCAGCGCTATGCAAGGCAGTAAAAAAGGCATGGCACTGCTGGGGCAAACGCTGCGCAGAACGTTTAAGCGTGAGCGAGATCGGCGCCGCTATGCGAATTCGCCTTACGCCTGGCTTTTCCAGCCCTATATGGGGGAAGAGCTAGTGGCGCTGGCTTGTGAATCACTACCCGGTGAAACGCCGGTATTAAGCGTGGCTGCTGTGGTACTTAATCAACAGCAAGTGCACACAAGTCAGGCGTGGGTGGCAACGTTTGCCGACCCACAAACGGTTGACCAGACGGCGCTGCGCCAGCATCAGCGGCTTTACAATCCCGCCACGGCGGTACCCCTCTGTGCCGAGACACTGCATGCGTTTACCGATTTTATTGGCAACCGGCCGCTGGTCGGGTGGCAACTGGACCAGCAGTTTTGCATGCTTAATAGAGCCTTTAGAGCGCACCTCGGGTTTGGGCTACCTAATGTTCAGGTCGATGTGGCCAAACTGCATCAACGCCAATTGCGCCGTTTACACCCGTTAGTGGAGTCTTCCCAACCGTTTTCCGAGGCGCTGGCCTGCTGGCAAGTGCCTGCTATCTCGACCCAGAGGTTGTTAGGTAAAGCCACCGCAAGCGCCTTGCTGTATATGCGCTTACAGCGTGATATGGCGCAATCGGGTTAGCTTCTAGCGTAGTGGCGCCTGTGCCGATGGCCGTCTTGATAACCGTAGTTATGACCGTAGTTATGATCATAGTAACTACGTGGTTTTGCCAGTTGGGTGAACGGCGGGAGTATTGTTAGAATAGCGGCTGCTCCTTCTACCATTGGCAGTGCTTATATCATGCAACACCTTGATCATTTTGACCCCGCCGCGGCAACCGTTGCACCGACGCCTGACCTGCAAGGCCAGCCGGCGCTTGAGGATGCCAAACAGAAACGCGAATTCAACAAGTTGCAAAAGCGACTGCGGCGCGAGGTAGGTAATGCGATTATCGATTACCAAATGATCAATGAAGGTGATCGGATCATGGTCTGCCTGTCGGGGGGTAAAGACAGCTACACCATGCTTGAGATTTTACGCAACCTGCAGCGCAATGCGCCGGTGAATTTTTCACTGGTGGCGGTCAATATGGACCAAAAGCAGCCTGGTTTTCCCGAGCATATACTGCCCCGGTATCTGGAAAAGCTCGGCGTGGAGTACCGCATTCTGGAGCGTGATACGTACTCGGTAGTGAAGGAGAAAACGCCGGAAGGCAAAACGACCTGCGCGCTTTGTTCGCGGTTAAGGCGTGGGTCGCTTTACGGGTTTGCCGAAGAAATTGGCGCCAACAAGATCGCCCTTGGTCATCATCGTGAAGATATTCTGGAAACGCTGTTTCTCAATATGTTCTTTGGCGGCAGCCTGAAGGCAATGCCGCCCAAGCTGCTTTCCGATGACGGCAAGAATGTCGTGATTCGTCCGCTGGCCTACTGTAAAGAGGCGGATATTGCGGAGTTTTCGCGCCTGATGGAGTTCCCGATTATTCCTTGCAACCTGTGCGGTTCGCAGCCGAACATGCAGCGTCAGGTCGTTAAGGAAATGCTGGCCGAGTGGGACAAAAAGCACCCGGGGCGTTTGGAAAGCATGTTTAAAGCGGTCACTAACGTCGCGCCTTCGCAGCTAGCTGACCGCGACCTGTTTGACTTTGCGGGGCTGGAAGCCAAACAGGAAGCGCTAATGGCGGGGCGTATTGAAGCATTTAACGTGGGCTAATCACCGGCTCTTCCTCTTCAGCAAGCGCTATAAGCCGCTGCATATCGAGGATGTTAACCTCGCGCCCTGAGACGGCCACCACGTCTTGCTGCTGAAAACGGCTCAAGATACGGCTGACCGTCTCAACCGCCAGCCCCAGATAATTGCCGATATCCGCACGCGCCATTGAAAGCCTAAAGCTGTAAGGCGAGTAACCCCGACGCCGAAAACGCTCTGAAAGCGTCAGTAGGAAACTGGCTAGCCGCTGGTCGGCGGTTTTGCGCGACAACAGGCGCATCATGCGTCGGTCATCGCGAAGCTCCTTGCTCATACTGCGGTACAGCTGACCACGAAGCTCTGGCAGCTCCTCTGAAAGCAGGTCCAGCCGGTCAAATGGAATTTCGCAGATGGTGGTAGTTTCAAGGGCAATCACGCTGCCTGGGTAGTGCTCTTCGTCAATGCCGTCCAATCCGACAAGCTCGCTGGGCAAAAAGAAGTTAGTGAGCTGGTCGTTGCCATTACCTTCGCTGGTTACCTGTTTTAGGCTGCCTGAGCGAACGGCATACACGCTGGTAAAACGGTCGCCTTGACGAAACAGTGTTTCGCCCTTTTTCAGCGGTGCCCGGCGTCTGATCATGGCATCAAACTGCCCCATGTCTTCAAGCTCAAGCGCTAGCGGAAGGCAAAGCGAGCTTAGGCTGCAGGTCTGGCAGCGTGCTTCTTGAAGAAGCGAGCGTCGTTGGCTTGTCGAGGGTGGCATGACTATCTCCCTGTTTCTCTTTTGCCTAAATGGCTATCTACCGCAGGCGTTGATGCCGTTGGTTAAACGATTCTTGAGTAGCGTTGGCCTGAGTGCCCCGGAAGGTAAGCATCAAACGCCATGGCCAACTGGCGAATCAGTAAACGGCCCATTGGCGTCGCCTCAAGCGTATCACCCAAGCGAACGATTAGCCCGTCCTGCTCAGCAGTGCGTAGGCTTTCCAGCGCACTGGCAAAGTAGTCGGTGGCGTTAACCTGCCATTGCCGGCTAACCGCTGCTAAATCCAGGCGCATATCGCACATTAAACGTTCGATAACGTCGGCTCGTATTAGGTCATCCTGATTTAATCGTACGCCTTTCACGGTAGCCAGTCGACCTTGATCCAGGTTCTCTTCGTAGCTAGCCAGGTCAGTAGGGTTTTGCGCATAGCTATCGCCTATTCGGGAAATAGCTGACACGCCCAGACCGATAAGATCGCATCTGGCATGGCTGGAGTAGCCCTGAAAATTGCGCTGTAGGGTGCCGTTGGCTTGGGCAACCGCCAGGCTGTCATTGGGTTTGGCAAAGTGATCCATCCCAATATGTTGATAGCCCGCAGCGGTCAGCATGTCGATGGTCGTACGCAGAATCGAAAGCTTTTCATCCGCACCTGGCAGGTCATCCACGCTGATACGTCGCTGAGGCTTGAAGCGTTCAGGCAAATGCGCGTAATTAAACACGGATAAACGCGCCGGATTTAACGCGATCACCTGTTCAAGCGTCTTGGCGAAGCTCCTTTCCGTTTGAAAGGGCAGACCGTAGATTAAATCCAGATTCAGCGAGAGAAAGCCCAACCGGTGTGCTTCATCCATTAGTGTTTCGGTAAGCACGCGAGGCTGATGACGGTTAATCGCCTTTTGAACGCGTGGGTCCAGGTCCTGTACGCCAAGGCTCAGGCGGTTGAAGCCCAAAGACTGCAGGTGGCGCAGGGTTAAAACATCGGCTTCGCGCGGGTCGATCTCAATGGCGTAGTCACGCTCTGGTGCGTTTGAAAGACCGAAGCGTGCGTCCAGGCGGTCAATCAAGTCGCCCATCTGCTCCAGTGAAAGAAACGTAGGGGTGCCTCCGCCCCAGTGCAACTGATTGACAGGGCGCTTTGTATCCAGATGGCGGGCCGTCAGGACCATCTCACGATCTAGCCGATAGAGATACGACTCGGCCAGGGCGGTGTTTTTCGTCGCAATTTTATTGCACGCGCAATAAAAGCAGATTTTGCGACAAAACGGGATATGGACATAGATGGAAAGCGGGCGCTGACTTGCGTTGCTGCGCTCAATGGCCTGGGTCGCATCTTCGGCGGTAAACCCTTCGTGAAAGGCCAGCGCCGTCGGGTAGGAGGTGTAGCGTGGGCCGCTTTTATCATAACGGCGCAGCAATGCGTCATCCCAGCGGGTGCTGGATGACGCGGTAGCAGTAACGGATGAAGGGACAGCCGTGGCACATACAGGCATGAAGAGGCGCTCCGGTAGCTGAAAATTCGTTTTAAAAAGCTATCGATAGGCTAGAGAACATAGCGCTGTAGTGCGTTGCGCCAGGTCAATGATTGGTGTGTGAGTGTCCGCCTGAATGCCCACCTGAGTGCATGTTGAGTGCCCAAAGCTGCCATACGGCAAAGACGATAATGACGAGCGCGGCGATGGTTCTTGTCGCGGGGTGACGAATAAGATGATTAAGCTTGCGTGCGGCAAGTCCTGTGGCCAGTAGCGCAGGCAGGGTGCCCAGGCCAAAAGCGCCCATTAATAAAGCCCCTTGAAGCGGCCGGGCCGTCGCCAGGCTCCAAGCCAGCATTGAATACACCAGCCCACAGGGCAGCCAGCCCCAAATGGCGCCTAGCGCGCATGCCTGGGGGAAATGAACCACCGGCATCAAGCGTCGGCCCCAGGGCTCAAGGTGACGCCATAATCGTTTGCCCACGGCTTCCACGCGTAAAAGCCCTTTCCACCAGTTAGCAATATACAGCGCCATGAGAATCAGCATGAGCGCTGCAACGCCTTGCAACAGCTGGCGCGCCAGCAGTGAGGGCGAAAGCACGGTGCCCAACGCGGCTACCAGCGCGCCTGCCGTCATGTAGCTTAATATTCGGCCCAAGTTGTAGCTTAGCAGTAGGCCGCCCATACGCGCCGAGCTACGCATGCTGGGCGGGATGGCAAAGGTTAATGCGCTCATGACGCCTCCGCACATGCCGATGCAGTGGGCCCCGCCCATCAATCCAAACACGAACGCGGCGATAAGCGGAGGAAGGTCAAGCCCGGTCGGGTTCATGGCACGCCTTTGACTGCTGAAGTGGATAAATGGGAGGTGGATACGTTGGAAGTAGATAGCCTGTGTGAAAAGCGTAGCGTATTGGCAATGACGGCAAGCACACTGACGCCTGCGCTCGCAATGGCGCCAAACGGCGATAGAACGCCCACTGCTGCCAAGATAAGCGCTATCACGCTGATGGAGGCCGCCATGCCCATTGAGTGTTGTATGCAGCGCTGCGCGGCGCGGGCAATGGTTAGAGTTTCTACGGCGCGCCCGCTTTGTGGGCTGAGTATGACCACGTCTGAGCAAGACGCTATCGCCTCATCTGCAGGCTGCGTTGTTGTGGCCAATGAAAGCAGGGCGCGAGGATTCGTTATCACCACGCCTCGTGCACGTAACTGCTGGTAAGCGACCGTTAGCGCCGCTGGGGTTGCCAACGCCAGTGCGCACGGGCTGCCTGCTATTAGCAGCGAAAGCAGTACATCCAATGCCATTAGCGGTTTAAACCACCACCAGAGGGCTGTCACCCCCAGCGCTATGATAAGCAGGCCAACGGCCCATTTGTGCACGCCGCGTGCGTTAATGCTGGCCAGGTGCTTTCCAGTAAAAGCAGCGCCAACCAGGGCGCCTAGCGCTGTAATACGGGCGCGGGCAGGCGGTTGGACTACGTTAATCACCAGCGGGTTTTCGAGGTTTTGGCAGCCTGCCAGCACGCTATCTCCTTTCGCGTAACTCACCGGGAGCGGTTCGCCTGTGAGCTGTGAGGTGTTCAGGCTTGATGCGCCTTGCTCGATAATGCCGTCAGCAGGTATCCGCTGCCCCGCGTTCACTACGATACGATCACCTGGGCAAAGCTCACTCGCGGGTAAAATTCGTTCGCTTTCATCGGGGGTACGTCGAATGGTCGTGGCGGGTAGGGCTCCTTTAAATGTGTCTTGAGGGCTTCTTAAAATGGGTAATGATCGAGCGCAGCCAAAAAGGAGTAACAGCGTTGTGAGCAGCGCAATCATGCCAACGTACATGCCAACGTAGTGCTCCCCTGTGTGAAAAAACGATGCGTAGCCGCTGGCCAGGTAAGCGCAGCCCAGTGCCAGGGCAATAGGCACGGCCGGACCCAACAAGCCACGCTTTATATCGGCAAGCGCTTGTCGAAAAAAAGGCGGCGTGGCAAACAGCATGACAAGCGTTGCCAGTACCATGGGAAGCCAGTGAAGCAGCGTAGTAGTACGCGTATTGAGATCCCCTCGTACTTCACTCGGCAAAAAAAGCATGAGCAGCGTGATACCGAGAAGGCACGCCCCCGATACTCCCAGCCGCCAAGCACACAGGCGCTTTTTATAGCGCCCGCGTTCCTGTGCAGGGTCTGGCTCAAAAGGCAGGGCGCTGTAGCCAATACCGGCAAGCTCGGCCAGTAGCTGGGAAAGCTTAAGCTTGCTGGGGTGCCAGCTAACGTGAAGGCGATGCCGTGATAAATCGACGGCACTTGAGGCGATGCCCTTCAGCGCATTTAAGCGATGTTCAATTAACCAGCCACAGGCATTGCAGGTAATACCTTCTACCGCGAGCGTAGCGCTTAACTGGTCACTGTCGACGCCAAGGGGCAACGTTTTCCGGAATTTTGTTTCAAATTCAGGGCTGTCGAAATACGCCCAGGCATCGCTATCGAGAGACTCTCCGGCAGGCGTTTCGGGCAGCTCAGTGCGCTGCTGGTAATAGCGCGCCAGGCCGCCCTGTACAATGGCATGGGCAACGGCCTCGCAGCCTGGGCAGCACAACGGGTACGTGGTGGCATCCAGCGTTATATGCCAAGGCGCATTGCTCGGAACAGGGCTGCCACAGTGGTAACAAGAGGAGGCCGGTAACGTTGTCATGGCTTCGCTGCCCGTGCTTTAAATAACCGTATCATCAACGCTTTATCAGGTAAGAGTGTTTCCTTAAGGTAGCAGCCATCGGAAAACTCTTGAATGAATAGTGATGGTTTAACGGATTAAAATGCCAGGAGAAAGAAAACAGTGATGCCAGACGCTTATGCAGGATATTTGCCCCTTCCGCCAGACGCGCTGGAAGATGCCTTGGCGCAAACTGAAGCCCCCGGCTTCTTTTTGGTGGAGGGGCTTGGGCCGCTGGCAGTGGTGGGGCGGGCGCATATCGGGCGAATTTTATGGGCGCATGGCGCAGGCGCTGGGCATCAGTCATCTTTTATGCAGCGCATGATCAATGGGCTGGCAGCCCAGGGGCTTCAGGTGTTTGCGATTGACTTTCCCTATATGCAGCAGATTAATCAACAGGGTAAACGCCGCCCGCCACCGCCGGTTGCTCACACGGTAGCGCATTTTACTGCCTGGTATCGTCTACTTGCGCCATTGGCGGCATCGCCACTGTGGGTGGGCGGAAAGTCAATGGGCGGACGAATTGCGACGATGTTGGCCAGCCAGCAGGCTTGCCCTGGTGTTATCGCCGCGGGCTATCCGTTTCATCCGCCGAAAGCGCCTGAAAAACGTCGGTTAAGTCACTGGCCTGATATTCACTGTCCGGTACTGGTACTGCAAGGCGAGCGTGACCCGTTTGGTACGCGTGAAGAAGTAATTGGCTATCCATTAACGCCTCAAACCAGGCTTGACTGGCTAACTGATGGTGACCATGACTTTAAGCCACGGCGCGCTTCTGGATTAAAACATGAGTTTTTGATTGACGAGGCGGCCTCACTTGCGGCATCCTTCGTCCGCGCTCATGGAACGCCTTCGGGAATGTGAGCAACGCGCTGGTTTAAATCACAAAGTTTAAACATAACGTGTTGACATTCAGCGAGGCTTCTGTAGAATGCAGCGCCACGTGACCAGCGGGTGGTTAGCTCAGTTGGGAGAGCACCAGCCTTACAAGCTGGGGGTCACTGGTTCGAACCCAGTACCACCCACCATCGAAAGATGGCCTGGAAACGTAAAGCAGTACCAAAGTAATATCAGCATGATGTAATGCGGACCGGTAGTTCAGTTGGTTAGAATGCCGGCCTGTCACGCCGGAGGTCGCGAGTTCGAGTCTCGTCCGGTCCGCCATCATCATACGGTTTACTTTGTAGCAGTTATCGCTATTCGGACCGGTAGTTCAGTTGGTTAGAATGCCGGCCTGTCACGCCGGAGGTCGCGAGTTCGAGTCTCGTCCGGTCCGCCACGATAACTTGCAGATTCGTTGATGAAGATCAACACCTTGGGTGGTTAGCTCAGTTGGGAGAGCACCAGCCTTACAAGCTGGGGGTCACTGGTTCGAACCCAGTACCACCCACCATTTAAAGTCCTTTTAAATGGTTGTCATTGTAATACCGCGTTAAGTGCCTTATATGTGGACCGGTAGTTCAGTTGGTTAGAATGCCGGCCTGTCACGCCGGAGGTCGCGAGTTCGAGTCTCGTCCGGTCCGCCATTAAGCACCTTCGGTTTATACCGAACGAATTCTAAAACCCCGGATCATTGATCCGGGGTTTTTCGTATGTGCGCTGGTTGGTTACGCCAGTCAGGCAACCGCGCTAACACCTGCCTTGGCAATCTGGACGTCCTGCTCAGGTTTTACACCGGAAATACCTACCGCGCCGATCACTTGCCCATCGACGATCACCGGAACGCCACCTGACAATAAGCCAGGGAAGGGCGCGGAAACAAATGCAGTGCGGCCACCGTTAATCATCTCTTCAAACACCTGCGTTTCCTTGCGGCCAATAGCGGCATTACGCGCTTTATGAGAGGCGATTTCCGCGCTAAAGGGCGCGGCTCCATCCAGGCGACGTAGCGCCAGCAGGTGGCCGCCATCGTCAGTGACCACAATCGTCACCGGCCAGCGGTTGTTGTCCGCTTCTTGTTGCGCGGCATCAAGTATCTTGTTGATATCGGTAAGCGTCAGTACGGCTTTGGTTTGCATGGCATTTCCTGTTGGTTGGTTAATGGATGTTATTGAGCAAGTGCGGCGTCTACCACTTCGACCCAGTGACGAACCGGCGTCCGGTTCGCGCCTGCCAGGTGCGTTTGGCAGCCAATATTAGCCGTTACGATAAGCGCTGGGTTGCCTGCCTCCAGGGCATTGAGCTTATTGTCGCGCAGCTGTGTGGCCAGTTCCGGCTGGGTGACCGAGTAGGTGCCCGCTGAACCGCAGCAGAGATGAGCATCCTGCACCGGGGTCAGCGTAAACCCTAACGTGGTTAATACGCCTTCAACCGCGCCGTTAAGCTTCTGGGCGTGTTGTAGCGTGCAGGGGCAGTGAAAGGCCAGCCGCTGAGTCTCTTTTACCTGAAGGGCGTCCAGGGGTTCCTCGCGAAGTATCTCAACAATGTCTTTTGCCAGCGCACTGACTCTCTGGGCCTTTTCAGCATAGCGCGGGTCATCCTTGAGCATATAGCCATACTCTTTGATAAATGCCCCGCAGCCACTGGCCGTTTGAACAATGGCTTCCGCTCCTTGCTCAATATGTGGCCACCATGCATCAATGTTGGCGCGCATGCGTGCTCGGCCGTCGCCCTGGGCATTGAGGTGAAAGTCAATGGCCCCGCAGCAGCCAGCTTCTGTGACGGGCGTTAAGCTAATATCCAGTCGGTCCAGCAGCCGCGCTGTGGCGGCGTTGGTGTTGGGCGATAATCCAGGCTGCACGCATCCCTCTAGCATCAGCATTTTCCGAGTATGCTGCGTACTGCCCGGCCGTTTGCCAGCATCAACGGGCGCGGCTGGTATTTTATTGCGTAGCTTGCCTGGCACCAGCGGCTTGAAGGTTTGGCCCAGTTTAAGCAGCGCCTTGAAGCGCGTTGGCTCCACCATCATTTTACGCAGCGCATAGCGCTGGGCACGCTCGGCTGGCGGGCGTGGTACTCGACGCTCAATTTCAGCGCGGCCGATATTTAACAGCTTGTGATACTCGACCCCGGAAGGGCAGGTCGTTTCACAGTTCTGGCAGGTTAGGCAGCGGTCCAGGTGCAGCCGGGTTTCTGCGGTGACCTGGTCATCGTCGTCGCGGCTTTCCAGCAGCTCCTTCATCAGGTAGATGCGCCCGCGGGGGCCGTCACGCTCATCGCCCAGCAACTGGTAAGTGGGGCAGGTCGCGTTACAGAAACCGCAGTGTACGCAAGTGCGCAAAATGCGCTCCGCCTCCTGAATATGCGGCTTTTGAAGATCCGCATCGGTAAAATGCGTTTGCATATCAGCTCTCCTGATTAAAGCGCCGCATAAAGACGACCGGGATTAAAAATAGCGTGAGTATCCAGCTCCGCTTTCAGCCTACGGTGATACTTTTCAACCACGCTGTTTAACGGCGTAAAGGGCTCAGCGGCTCCGCCTTGCGCCTGCGGGGTGTAGCAGGTAGCGTGCCCGCCTGCGGCCTGGCATGCCTTGCGTAACGTTGCTGCATCGAGTGTGGTTTTTACCCAGCGCTGGCTGCCGCCCCAGTCGTAAAAGATATCTTGCTGGGGAATATCCAATGCAAGCGGGGCAGTGTTCGGGGGGAGAGAAAGGCGCCACAGCGGTGGGTCATCGCGGCGCTTAAAGAAGTCATGGGTATGATCACGAAGCGAGGCCCAAAAGCTGGCCTCCAGTGGTTCGCCACCCAAGCGCTCACGGGTCGCTTTTACCGAGCTTTCGCCCCCCTCCAGGCGAATGAATAACTCGCCTGCGTGCCAGGCTGCGGCAGTGATGGGTAGCGGCTCGCGGCCAAGTTCAGCCAGTTTGTGTAAGGCCTCTTCAAGGCTTAGTGACAGGCGCAGACAGTGGCTTGCTGTGGGGACAGGCAGCACCTTAAAGGAGATATCGGCCAGTACGCCAAGCGTGCCTTGGGCACCGGTCATTAAGCGGGAAAGATCATACCCCGCCACGTTTTTCATCACCTCGCCACCAAAGCGCAGCAGTTTGCCCTCCTGGGTAATAATACGTGTGCCGAGCACAAAGTCGCGTGCGGCACCCGCCCAGGGGCGCCGGGGGCCAGAAAGCCCGGTGGCTACGGCGCCGCCAATGGTGCTGTTCTCACCAAAGGAGGGCGGCTCAAAGGGGAGCATTTGATGGTGTTCGGCAAGCGCTGCCTGAAGCACGCTTAATCGTGTGCCCGCCCGCACGGTGACCACCAGCTCTACCGGGTCGTAAGAGACAATGCCGCTGTGCTCTGCCATGTGCAGCGGCTGGCCTTCCACAGGGCGGCCATAAAACGCACGAGTGTTCCCCCCTGCAATACGCAGTGGCGTGCGCGTTTCATAGGCGTTACGCACCTGGTCACACAGGCGCTCAGAGATATCGCGGTCTGCGGCGTTAATCGCTAGATCGGTCATGAGTGTTCCTTATGCCATCAAAAACGCGGAAGCTCCGGGTGCGGCAATTCATTGTTATGCACATGCATGGCGCCAAATTCGGCACAGCGAGCAAGCGTAGGGATGTTTTTACCGGGGTTGAGCAGGCGCTTTGCATCAAACGCGGCTTTTAGCGCATGAAAAATGCGAATCTCATCGGCCTGGAACTGGCTGCACATCTGATTGATTTTTTCGCGCCCCACGCCGTGCTCGCCGGTAATGGACCCGCCCGCTTCCACGCAAAGCTCCAGAATCTTGCCGCCAACGTCCTCGGCAAGCGCAAGCTGCCCCTCTTTGTTGGCATCAAACAGAATTAGCGGGTGCATGTTGCCATCGCCTGCGTGAAACACGTTGGCCACGGCCAGACCACTCTGTTCAGAAAGTGCGGCGATGCCCTTGAGTACGCGCGGCAATTCGCGGCGCGGGATCGTGCCGTCCATGCAGTAGTAGTCAGGCGACATACGGCCAACCGCTGGGAAGGCATTTTTACGTCCGGCCCAAAACATGGCTCGCTCAGCCTCATCGCGGGCCTGTTGAATCTGTGTGGCGCCTGCCTTTTCGAGTACCCGACGTACCGTTTCACAGTCGTCATCTACATCTGCCTCAACGCCATCCAGCTCACACAGCAAAATGGCTTCAGCATCCATCGGGTAGCCCGCTTTAACAAAATCTTCAGCCGCTTTAATGGCTAGCCTGTCCATCATTTCCAGACCGCCTGGAATGATGCCTGCGGCAATAATGTCGCCCACTGCTCGGCCCGCTTTTTCAATATCGTTGAAGCTTGCCATCAAGACCTTGGCGGTTTCCGGCTTGGGCAGCAGCTTAACGGTAATTTCAGTCACCACACCGAGCATGCCCTCTGAACCATTCATCAGTGCCAGAAGATCAAACCCCGGCGCATCCAGCGACTCGGCGCCCAGCGTCATGTGCTCGCCTTCAATAGTAAGTACGTCAACACGAAGTACGTTATGCACCGTGAGCCCGTACTTTAAACAGTGCACGCCGCCTGCGTTTTCCGCCACGTTGCCACCAATTGAGCAGGCGATTTGAGATGACGGGTCAGGGGCGTAGTAAAGCCCGTAAGGTGCGGCCGCTTCAGAAATAGCCAGGTTGCGTACCCCCGGCTGCACACGCGCCAGACGGGCGTCCGGGTCAACGCTTAAAATACGATTAAAACGCGACATTACTAGCAGCACACCTTGTTCAAGCGGAAGTGCGCCGCCAGAAAGGCCAGTGCCCGCTCCGCGCGTCACTACGGGCACATCCAGTGCGTGGCAGCGCTTTAGCAGGGCTTCAACCTGCTCAAGGTTCTCGGGCAGCGCCACCAGCATGGGTAGCACCCGGTACGCCGCCAAGCCATCGCACTCAAAAGGACGCAGGTCTTCTTCCCGGTGCAGCAGGGTCATGGAGGGCACTGCCTGCTGTATCTCGCTTAAAACCTCGGCTTTATCGCGGTGGACCAACTCGCCGTCAAGGCGCTCATCAAAGAGAATATTCATCACAACTTCTCTGGTTTTTTTATCGTTAAAGGTAACCGCACGGTCAATTCGCTATGGCATCAGTCTGAGCTTTTTTTGTGCGGCTGTCCAGGGTGTGGTGCAATGGTCAGACCAGTAATTAGTCGATGTTGAAACGCGCTGCCGACTGCTTGCCAACGGGTAAATCTTACCTTGCCATGGGCAACCAACCAGCGCCTGGATGAGAGAAAACAGATGTCCTTTTCCAATCAAGAACCTGTGCTTGGCCTGCGTACGCCTGACCATGTTGCCGCCCGTTTGGAGCGCTTGATTCTGGATGGCGTCTTTCGGCCAGGCCAACTGCTGCCTTCTGAACGGCGCCTCTGCGAGCGGCTTAAAGTATCCAGAGCTTCGCTGCGTGAAGGTCTGCGCATTCTGCGTAGCAGAGGCGTGATTGAAACTCGCCAAGGGCATGGCTCAACCGTGGCATCGCTTCTCCCCATGCAGGATAAAAGCCCGTTGATGCACCTGTTCCATGATCACCCACGCACGCTGTTTGATCTGCTCGAAGTGCGCGCTCTGCTGGAAGGAGAGTCGGCTTTTTTGGCGGCGACGAGAGGTACCTCCATGGACCGCGTGTTGATTACCCGGCGCTACCAGGAGCTGGCGGATTATGCCGAGCACGCCGAGTGCATTGACGTTGAGCGGCTGGCGCGGCTTGACCACGCCTTTCATCTCGCCGTCTCCCAGGCATCGCACAACCCGGTGCTGGTACATACACTGCAAAGCCTGACCGACCTGCTGCTAAGTTCGGTATTTGCCTCGGTTAAGCATCTTTACCACCGTACGGGCCCGCGTGAAATGATCAACCGCCAGCATGCCTGGCTGCATGATGCGGTTGTCGCCGGCGACGCCGAACAGGCCAGGCGGGTGGCGCTGGAGCATCTCACCAGCATTACCGAGCTGCTACGGGAGCTGGAAGTAGAGAGCGAACGTCTGGAGCGCTCAGCCATGCGTATGGAGCCGTGGTAATGCTTTGCTGATGAAAATACCTGGCTAAAAGATTCACGTTGCTCAGCGGCTGACACAGACGCTAGCCTAGGCGATGACAATAATCAAAGGAGAGCGATGTGGCTATTTACCAGTTCGGTGAGCACCAGCCTGATATTCATGACGACGTGTACGTTGCTGAAACCGCAGACGTGATAGGGCAGGTAACCTTAAAAGCGCGCTCCAGCGTCTGGTATCAAGCGGTGTTGCGCGGTGACAGCGACCTTTTGGAAATAGGCGAAGAGAGCAATATTCAGGATGGCGCGGTATTGCATGCCGACCCAGGATATCCGCTCAAAGTGGGGCGCGGTGTCACGGTGGGCCACCAGGCCATGCTGCATGGTTGTAGCGTAGGCGATGGCTGTTTGATCGGTATTCAAGCCGTGGTGCTTAACGGCGCGGTGATCGGCGAAAACAGCCTGGTAGGTGCGGGGGCATTTATTAAAGAGGGCGCTGTGTTTCCGCCCAACTCGCTGATTGTGGGCTCACCTGCGCGGGTAGTACGCACGCTTTCTGCTGATGCCATAGAAGGGCTTAAGCTGAACGCGCAAAGCTATGTCATACGCGGCCAGCAGCATGCCACCTCGCTAAAACGCATCGATTAGCACGTCAACTATTACATTAGCGATCACATCAACGAATGCGCGGCTTTCTAACGACGTTCCTTGCGTTTAAAGCACGACACCCCAAGGCAGGCTTGGGGTGTCGTAAAGGGTGACGCTAGTCAGATGTTCTACATAAGTGGGTCCGTAACGCCAAGCACATAGAACGCTACCATCGCAATAATGCCCGCGAAGACAAGATAGTAGATGGTGGGGATAATAGTCTTACGAATGGTCGTACCTTCACGGCCCAACAGGCCAACGGTCGCAGAAGCCGCCACAACATTGTGAATCGCAATCATGTTACCCGCAGCGGCACCGACTGCCTGCAGAGCCACCATCATGGCAGTTGAAACACCCAGCGTTTGGGCGACGTTAAATTGAAACTCTGCCAGCATCAGGTTAGAAACCGCATTGGAACCTGCAATAAAGGCACCCATGGCGCCCACTGTGGGGGCGAAGAAGGGATAAATGTTGCCCATGCCATGAGCAACTGCCTGCGCCATCATTACCGGCATTGACACCAGGTCCGCCCCGTTAACCCCTGAATTGATCAAAATACGTACCATGGGTACGGTGAAAATCAGTACAAAGCCCGCGCCCAATATCGTTTTGGTGGATTCTGATACCGCCGCGCTTATTTTGCTCGGGTTCATCTTGTGCAGGAAGTAGGTCACGATCACTACCGCCAAAATAATCCCGCCTGGCAGGTAAAGCGGCTGTACCCCCCCGCTAACGCCCGTTTCGCCTAGAATATTGTTCCAGTTCAAGCTGATAGAGGTTAGCGCCACCCGCAACGGTTCAATGGTTCGTGAAGCTACCAGGAACAGCGCCAGCAATACGTAGGGAACCCAACCCATAAAGGTAGACATCGGGGCTTTTCCGGCCACATCTTCAAGCTTGATTTGCAGGTTGCCGATCCACTCATCCGGCCAAGAGGTTGATTCTGGAAAGTCCCAGGTATCTTTGGGAAGTAAAAAGCCTTTGCGCGCTGCCGGTACAACAATCGCCAGGCCGACCATGGCGCCAATCATGGAGGGAAATTCCGGGCCTAGGAAAACGCCCACCAGCATATAAGGAATCACAAATGAAATGCCGGTGAAAAGGGCAAACGGTACAATCGAAAGCCCCTCTTTCCAGGAGCGGTTGGCGCCGAAGAAACGCACCATCACCAGTACCAAAATCAGCGGCATGCAGATGCCGATGATGCCATGCGTAATAGCCACTTCGCTGGTGATCAGTTGGAAAAATGTGCCCCAGGTGGAGCCATCCGCTTCCAGTTGTGTCGTTATGCCCGCACGGTCCAGCCCGCTGCCCACGCCCACGATAATAGGCGTGCCCACGGCGCCGAACGACACCGGGGTAGATTGGATCATCATGCCCACCACGACAGCGGCAAGTGCCGGGAAGCCCAAGGCAACCATTAGCGGTGCGGCCACGGCAGCGGGGGTGCCGAAGCCAGAAGCGCCTTCAATAAAGCAACCAAACAGCCAGGCAACGATCAGTGCCTGAACGCGACGGTCTGGACTGATGCCTGAAAAACCATTGCGAATAGCGGTAATGCCCCCTGAATGCTTCAAGGTGTTGAGCAGCAAAATGGCGCCAAAAATAATCCACAGCAGGCCTGCTGTTTGGATAAGGCCTTGGATAGTCGAGGCGGCCACGCGGCTAAATGACATATCCCAAACCGTCAGCCCAATAGTGGCTGCGGTGAGGAATACAATCGGCATCGCTATTTTGGCCGGTATTTTAAAACCAACGAGTAAAATACCTGCCAGCAGTAATGGCAAAAAAGCCAGAAGAGCAAGTGTTGTTTCGTTCATAAGAAAACTGCCTTTTTATTTATGGGTATGCGCTATCTCTGTCTAATGGTTTAAGTGCTAAGAAGCCTCTGATTAACTATTGCGCTTGGTCATACTGCGTTAAAAATCATCTCGTGCGCGAGTCCGATCAAAATGCTCATTTACAAATTGTAAATTCCGCTTTTTCGTTGATTTTTGCCTTGTCTGACCTGTGCTCATTACGTTAATCAGAGGCTTCCTAAGCGCAACATTGAAAAGATACGGCTCAGAGCAAATAATAACACTATTACGAAACAGGTCTTGCCAAAAGGGGCAAGTTTGTAAGGTCTATATAAGCCCTTGCGTGAATTATAAATGATTGTTTTATATGTGTTGTTAATTGTTTTTAAGCTTCATTGAAGAGGGTCGTTATTAGACTAAAAGACAGTGCTGAGACTCGCTACTTCTCCAGCCAGTGCTTTAAGCTCAATGGCGATGAATGCGCCATTTTTAAATTTCCTCTTTTCATTAACGGTAAGGGCAAAAACATGACACGTACGCTCTATGACCTGTGTGGCCGTGACGAACGACTGCGTTTTTCTCCCTATTGCTGGCGTGTGCGTATGGCGCTTGCTCATAAAGGTCTGGCCTATAACACCATCGCTTGGCGGTTTGAGGACAAGCAGGCGCTGGCGTTCGCCGACTACGATAAAGTCCCGGTGCTGTGCGATGGGGGTCAGGTCATTACCGATAGTTTTAAGATAATGCGCTACCTGGATAAAGCCTATCCCGATGCCCCTGTTTTGGGTGAAGGAGTGGCGTACCAACGCGCGCTGTTTTTTAAATACTATGTCGAGCGCAGCGTAACGCCTGCCCTGTTTCGTAGCGTTGCACTGGATTTATTGGCCGCCATTCACCCTGATGACCGTGATTACTTTCGTAAAACCCGTGAAGCGCGCTTTGGGGCACGCCTGGAAGATGTGCATAACCCCGAGCAGGGCAAGCAGCAGCTTTACCAAGTGCTGGCGCCGGTACGTGAGCAGTTACATGGCAGTCCTTTTCTGGATGGCGAAACACCCAGCGGTATCGATTACTTACTGTTTGGAAGCATGATGTGGGCACACACCGTCTCGCTCGAGCCGATGACCGAACCCGATGATCCGGTCACCGAGTGGTTTACGCGTATGTTGGATGCTCATAATGGGGTTGCGCGCCAGGCAATCACGATTCGTGATTTAAATTAAAAATCGAATAACCTGCTGATTTAAAATCATATTGAGAGCTGTAGAGGCATGTGGCGCACGAGAATATAAAAAACCATGTTGCGATGCACAAAAGGCGCTGCTAGGTTTACGTACAGCAGCGGCAAATGCCAACGCATCAGCAGCGCCTCCACGACTAACGGGCGGCGGCCTGCTAGCTAACTCAAGGAGATGTCGTGATGATGAAGACTGCAGAGAATAACACCCAACAGTTCGAGTCTGCCTTTGTATCACCCATGCGTTCTTACACGCATGCAGCGCTTGATTACTATGAAAAGCTGATGGGTGCTCAACTTGATGCTGCCCGCGCTTACTCAGATATGACCATTTCCCAAGCACGCACCTGGCTGGAAGTTAAAGATGCCGATGGCTTTAAGAAAGCCATGGAAAGCCAGCAGCGCGTTGCCAGTGACTTCATGGAGCGGGTGAAAGGGGATTCTGAAAAAGTCACCTCTATCAGCCAGAGCTTTATGCAGGACAGCGCCAAAATGGCCGAAGAAAATGTCCAGAAGGCGAGCAATACCACGCAGAAAGCGGCTGATAACGTTCAGAAGTCAGCAGAGTCGGCAAAAAAGTAGATCCCTGTTAAGCCATTTGCATGGCGCTGAAAGCGCTGCGGTCCTCTGGACGCAGCGCTTTTTTATTGCTCATCATTAGCCGAACGTCATGTAATATCGCCCACCCAGGCAAGGCCAAGCGCGATATCATGACGCGATGCAAATGTAAGGAGGCGATAGGAGAGCCACATGAGTGATGCGCAGGCGACCGCGAAGCGGGTTGCTCCAGAAAAAGAGGGCGATGAACGTCACGATGCTATATATCGTGCGGTAAGTGATGCGATTGTTGAACAGCGCCTAAAACCCGGTGCCAGGCTGCGTGAAGATGCGCTTGCTGACGTGTTTAGCATTAGCCGTACCGGCATACGCAAGATTTTACAGCGTCTTGCGCTGGAGCAATTGGTAACCCTAACGCCCCGCCGCGGTGCCAGTGTTACCCGACCCACCGCCGATGAAGCCAGGGATGTTTTCGATGCCCGCCAGCTTGTCGAGTGCGGATTAATGCCCGATGTGGCAAAGCGAATCGGTGAAAAAGAAGCTGCTGAACTGCGCGAGATGGCCCGCGAGGAGCGTCACGCGCTGCGTAGTGGTCAACAGAGCACCGCCATTCGCCTGTCAGCAGATTTTCATGTGCGCCTCGCCCAGCTTTCTGGCAACGCCACGCTTGCCGAATTTGTAGAACGCCTCTGCTCGCGCTCATCGCTTATTCTTGCGGTATATGGCCACCGTGGCCACCTGGGCTGCGAATCCCACGACCATGACGACCTGATCGGCTATCTGGAATCCGGCAACGGCGAACGCGCCAAAGCCTTTATGAGCCGCCACCTAAAAGCGATTGAAGCCTCGCTCTCCATGGTCGAAGAAGAGGAGAGCGCCCCGGATCTACAGCAGATATTTGGGGGCTGAGGCGAGCTTAATCGCTAACGCCGCGAGCAGGGCTTACATCAAGCTCCAGAACGCCTCGACCAGCGGGTTTTTCAGGTTCTTCTTCAGGGTAAACAAGCCAATATCGTAGGGCGCTAGTTCTGGCGCTACGTCGAGTACTCGAATGCGACCCACCAATGGACTGTTGTCGAGGACGATTTTAGGCACCACGCCAATGCCAAAGCCCAAGCTCACCATGCTGACAATGGCTTCATTACCGGTGACCTGGGCATAAATACGTGGCGCGATGTCCAGCTTGCGAAACCATTCATCTACACGCGCTCTGGAGACTCCGCTTTCCGATAGAATCATGGGCGTGTTCGCCCATTCTGCCGGTGTGAATGGTGTGCCGGTTGGCGCATTCGGCACTTGCTGTTCCAGCGGGGCAATAAACAGCAACGGCGACGTAGCGATGGGCTTAAAGGCCAAGCCTCGCGGTAGATGGGCAGGCTTTGCTGCAATGCTAAGGTCTTCTTTACCATCCAGTACGTGCGCAATGGCGTGTTCCGGGTCACCGGTGCGCAGTTTGATTTCAATGGCCGGGTAGGCGATACGAAAGCGGCGAAGCAGCTCGTGCAAAAAGCTGTAGCTTGCCGTCACCGAGCCATACAAACTGATTTCACCGCTTAATTGGTCAAGATTGTCGGTTAACTCATGACGAATCAAATTCCATTGGCTGCTGGCATCGCGGGCATATTTGAGGAATTTTTGCCCTTCCTGAGTCAACACCACGGTCCGGTTGTCACGGTTGAACAGCGACACGCCCAGTTCGTCTTCCAAATGGCGGATGTTGCGCGAAAGCGCAGAAATGCTGACGTAGCACTCATCGCTTGCACGGCCGAAATGCAGCGTTTCGGCCAGCGCGAGGAATTGTTTCAAAAGTTTAAAGTTCATAAGCGCTATGATAATAGCGTTTTGTGAAAATAGGGACGTGTTGTTGCAAATATATCAATTTAAGAAATAGTCGTTTTTGGTTAGATTGGATTCACTTACATAGCGCTGGATCCCGTATTGAGCGGCTGTGTCACTTTTTTTCGTGTCGGTGTGTCGTGCATCGATAGCGTGATGATACTTAATCAGGATGTAAACGATGGCTAACTATTTCAATACCTTGCCGCTACGCGAACAGCTGGCTCAGCTGGCAAAATGTCGTTTCATGTACAGCTCAGAATTTGCTGATGGTGTCGACGCGCTGAAAGGCAAAAAAATGGTAGTGATCGGCTGTGGCGCGCAAGGTCTCAACCAGGGATTGAACCTGCGCGACAGCGGCCTGGACGTTTCCTACGCACTGCGTCCTGAAGCCATTGCGCAAAAGCGCCAGTCCTGGAAGAACGCCTCTGAAAACGGTTTTGTGGTGGGCACCTATGAAGAGCTGATTCCCACGGCAGATGTCGTTTTAAACCTGACCCCGGACAAGCAGCATACCGCAGTGGTGAACGCTGTCATGCCGCTTATGAAAGAAGGCGCTTGCCTGTCTTATTCCCACGGTTTCAACATCGTAGAAGAGGGCATGCAGGTGCGTGATGACCTGACCGTCATCATGGTGGCGCCCAAGTGCCCGGGTTCTGAGGTGCGTGCTGAATACGTTCGTGGTTTCGGCGTTCCTACCTTGATCGCTGTGCACGAAGCCAATGATCCTAAAGGAGAAGGGCTTGCGCTAGCGAAAGCCTACGCAGTGGGCACTGGCGGCCACAAAGCGGGCGTGTTGATGTCCTCTTTCATCGCGGAAGTTAAATCCGACCTGATGGGCGAGCAGACGATTCTTTGCGGTATGCTGCAAACAGGCTCTATCCTCTGCTTTGATAAAATGATCGAAGAGGGTATTGAGCCAGGTTATGCCTCCAAACTGATTCAGTACGGCTGGGAAAACATCACCGAGGCGCTTAAGTACGGCGGCGTGACCAACATGCTGGACCGTCTTTCCAACCCGGCCAAGATCAAGGCCTTTGATCTGGCGGAAGAGCTGAAAGACATCATGCGTCCGCTGTACAACAAGCACCAGGACGACATCATGAGCGGCCACTTCTCCCGCACGATGATGGAAGACTGGGCAAACGATGATGCTAACCTTCTGAAATGGCGTGCAGACACTGCCGAAACCAACTTCGAGAAAACGCCTGCTGGCGACGTTGAAATTTCCGAGCAGGAATTCTTCGACAACGGCATCTTGATGGTCGCCATGGTGAAAGCGGGCGTTGAGCTTGCGTTCGAAACCATGACCGCTGCGGGCATTATCGATGAGTCTGCCTACTACGAGTCGCTACACGAAACGCCGCTCATCGCGAACACCATCGCGCGCAAGAAATTGTACGAAATGAACGCGACGATCTCTGATACCGCAGAGTACGGTTGCTACCTGTACAACCACGCCTGTGTGCCGCTGTTGGCAGACTTCATGAAAGGCATTAAATCCGATGTCATCGGTAAAGGCCTTGATCTGGACGACAACGGTGTCGATAACGCACGATTGATCGAGGTCAACGATGCGCTTCGCGCTCACCCGGTGGAAGCTGTTGGCGCCGTGCTGCGTGGCCACATGGCGGATATGAAGAAGATCGTTTAACCCACGGGTTAACCGTTAGCTAGTCAATGGAAAGCCGAGATATCCACCACGATATGCTCGGCTTTTTTGTCCCTGGATAAAGACTTTCCGAACCCTGATTTTTTACCAATGTAAGGAACATGTTCATGGAGCCTTCAACCCGCTTGGCGAGCATTCAGCTAAACAATGCGACGATCAGTTTTGATGATCGCTTCACCCTAAGCGAGATTGACTGGACCATCGAACCTCACCAGCATTGGGTCATCACCGGCGCTAACGGTTCCGGTAAGTCGGCCCTGGCGGCGGCACTGGCTGGCGTTGGCAAGATTGAAGCGGGCACTGTTCAAGGGCTTCCCGAGCGCGTCGGGCTGGTCTCTTTTGAAGTGCAGGCCGAGCTTATCGCAGAAGAGCTGAAAAAAGACGATGCCGACATCATGGATGTCGTGTCGCTTGGCACGCCGGTCAGTGAAATGATTTTCGAGCACTGCCAAGATGCCGAACTCGCTGGCGAGCTGGTTGAAAAATTCGGCCTAACGACACTCCTCGACCGCGCCTTTCGCAAACTCTCCACGGGTGAAACCCGCAAAGTTATGCTGATCCGAGCGCTGGCTAACAAGCCCGATCTGCTCATTCTAGATGAGCCGTTCGATGGCCTGGACGTCGACACGCTCGCCATGCTGCAAGCCCATCTTGCCTCTATTATCGAAAGCGTCCCCATGGTGATGGTGCTCAATCGCTTCGACGAAATGCCGGACTTCATCACTCACGTGGCTTACCTGGATAAAGACCGGCCAGACCCGGCGCAAGAGAATAAAAAGCAAGGCAATAGAGCGCGTAGGGAAGGTGGGCGACTGGCGTTCACAGTAGACCGCCAGGATGAGGCCGCCTTCAACGAGCTTTACCAACTGCTGCATTTGAAAACGACTGACCTAAGCGTGCCCGAGGCCGACCCTGCCCATCAGTTGCCCGCGCTCGACCCCAACCAGCCGTTAGTGAAGCTCAAGCAAGCGACGATTAAATACGGCGATACCGTCATTGTGGACTCGCTCGACTGGACGATCGAACGCGGGCAACACTGGCAACTGAGTGGTCCTAACGGCAGCGGTAAAACCTGCGTATTGTCCTTGATCACGGGAGACCACCCGCAATGCTATACCAACGATATTTTCGTGTTTGGCTTCCAGCGCGGTAACGGCGAAAGTATCTGGCAGATCAAGCAGTTTATTGGCTATGTCTCCACGGCCCTGCAATGGGAGTATCGTGTCAGCACTAGCTGCAGGAACGTCATCATCTCGGGCTTTTTTGATAGTATCGGCGTTTACACAAAATCTACCGATAATCAGCAAAAGATTGCCGACCAATGGCTTGATTTACTGGGTATGAAAACGCGTGCCGACCAGCCGTTCAATAAGCTTTCCTACGGCGACCAGCGGTTGCTACTGATTGCCCGTGCCATGGTGAAGCACCCGCCGCTTCTAATACTCGACGAGCCCTGCCTGGGCCTTGATGACATGAACCGCCAGCTCGTTCTTGCGCTCATCGAGAAAATCTGTGAAGGCAAGGAAACCACGGTGCTCTACGTCAATCACCACACGGAAGACAGGATAAAGGAAATAGACAACCATTTAACGCTTGAGAAAAACCACTAGGCGCTGACGTTTTCGTTGCTGCCTGCACTCTAAAAAAGCGCCATCGGCACAAAGCCGATGGCGCTTTCAAATTGCCTAAACTGTCAGTTTTAAATTACCAGTTTTTAAATCACCAGTTTTTAAATCACCAGTTCCTGAAACATTCGTTAAAGCTCACTCACCTCAACTTGCCCTCTGCTGGGTAAGGGTGGGTGCTGCCTTAAACTGTCGCATCAAGCCAAAGTAGAACGCGCCTCCTAATCCTGCACCAATGAGCCAGCCGTAGCCGTCCAGGCTTGAAAGGGCAGGGACTAGCACCGTGGAGAGCGAGAACAGCGCTGCGCAGCCAAACGCAAGTAGGGCGCGGCGGTTCCATCCGTTTGTGTAGTAGTACGCGCTGCCAGGGGCTGAGGAGAATAGCTCCTGCATATTGAGGTGTTGGCGCTTAATCAGGTAGTAGTCCACCACAATAATGCCATAGAACGGCGCGACAATAGCGCCAAGGGCATTGACAAAGCCGGGGATGCCAATCTGACTAATCACCGAGATCCACAGCGCTCCCACAAAGAAGGCGATAACGGCGGTAATCAAGCCACCCACCTTAAAGCTGATTTTGCTGGGAAAGAGGTTGGCCAGGTCATAAGCCGGTGGAATAAAGTTGGCGACCAGGTTAATGCCCACGGTAGCGGCAAAAAAAGTGAGGGCGGCGATGATGGTCAGCGGTAATGAATCAACGCGCTCAACAATATCGGCGGGGTTGGTGAGCGCTTCGCCAAACAGTACCAGCGTACCGGCAGTAATAATAAGTGCGATAAACGAGAAAAACGCCACGTTAAGCGGTAATCCAAGCAGGTTGCCCAGCTTCATTTGGCGCTCGGTTTTTACAAAGCGGGTAAAGTCGCCAAAGTTGATCACCACGGCCGCAAAGTAAGCCACCATGGTGCCTACAATGGCAAGAAACGCGCCCACGGCGCCCACGTTTTGCTCACCGCTGCCGCTAAAGATGGTTCCAATGGCGGGTAGCAACTCGTCTCCTGCCTGGAACCAGACAATTCCCATCAGCACGACCATAACCACGTACACCAGCGGGCCTGCCCAGTTCAAAAAGTGCTTAATCCGCTCGATGCCTTGCCAGAAGATCGCGATTTGAAAAAGCCACACGATCACAAATGACACCCATGCGACGCCAGAAAGGCCCAGGAAGGTCGTGCCGCTGCCCGCCCCGATAAAGGCGGTAATCAGCAGGGCGACTGCCGTTGATGCGAAATAGGTCTGCACGCCGTACCAAAAGATACCCACAATCGCGCGTAGCATGGCGGGAAGGTTGGCACCGCGCACCCCCATACTAGCGCGCACCATCACTGGGAAAGGGATGCCGTATTTAACGCTTGGTTTGCCCGTTAGGTTCACCAGAAACATGACAATAACACCGGCTAGAATAATCGCTGCCATCACTGCCCAGCCGTTCAAGCCATAGGTGAGGAATAGCGATGCCGCGAGGGTATAGCCAAACAGGCTTTGGATATCGTTGGACCACACGTTAAAGATTTCAAATGCGCCCCAAGTGCGTGCCTGGGGCTTTAAGGGGGCCAGATCTTCATTATAAAGCGAGGGATCGAACTGCTTGATATCAAGATCGCTGTTAGGCGGTTGCTCATGCATGGCAGGCTCTCTCTGCATTAATCGTCAGCACGGCTGCACGTAGGCAGCCGTCGGATTGGGAGGGGTTAGCGTGTAAAACGCTGGCAGGCGGGCCAGTGCTTCATCAGCAGGTAATAGGTCAGCCCGGCGGGAATTAAACTGGCGTACCAGGAGACCGCAGAGAAAAAGAGTGCTGCCAGGATGCCCACCGCGGTTGCAACGAGAGCCGCTTTATTGACGCCTTGATAAGGGCCGGTGGGATCGTAGAGCTTGCTGATATCCAACGTGCGGCGGCGGATGATGTAGTAATCCACCACCAGAATGGCAAAGATGGGGCCCAGAAAGGCCGAGTAGGTTTGGACAAACAGCTGTAAACCGGCGGCCGAGCCCGGTTGAACCAGCTTCCAGGGGAAGGTGGCAAACGCTAATAGGCCGACAATGACGGTCGCGACCGGGAACTTGATCTTGAAGATGTCCATTAGTACATAGGTAGGCGGCACCACGTTGTTCAGTGCATTGGTCGTGACCTGGGCAAAGGCGATAAACAGCAGAGTGGTCATTAGTAGCGGCGTGTTATCCACGGCATTGGCAAACACCTGAATGGGGTCTGCGGTGCCCGTGGCTTCCGACACCATGTAGCCGATCAGGCCCATAAACAGCGTACAGGGTAGAATCGACATGGCATAAATGGTGGTAAGCAGGCTCTGGGCCGTGCCTTTTTTATGCTCACGCGAGTAGTCGCTGACGTTAAGCATCATGGTGCTGTAGATGCCTAAAAAGAGCATGGTGGCGCCCCAGAATGGCATACCCCAAGAGCCTTCCATGGTGAACAGGCTGGCGGATAATTCATCGCCATAGCGCTGCACCGTGGCGTAAAACATGTACATCAGCGAGGCCAAAATAAACGCGCTGCCGATATTTTCCAGCCACTTGATACCTTGAAAGCCCATCACCGAAAGGCCGATTTGCAGGAATTGGAAGGTAATAAAGTAAAACACCAGGTTATCAAAGCCGAACAGGGTTGCTGACACCATGTTGAGTGCCCCTGCACCAATCCAGCTTTGAAAGCCGTACCACACCACGGCAGGCAACGCGCGAACCAGGCCGGGAATACGCGTACCGGTAAACCCAAATGCGCTGCGCGCCTGCACCATAAACGGAATGCCGTATTTGTAGCCCGCTGCACCGTTAATCGCCAGTGCAATGCCGATGACAAAGCACCCGATGGCGATGGCAAGCGTTGCCTGTAGCAGGTTTAACGTACCGACAACGCTTGAGCCCATGGCAAAGGTGCCGATAGAAACGCACCCACCAAACCAGGCCAGAAAGTAGGAGCCTCGCCCCATAATTCGGGTACCCTGGGGAGCCAGGCTTTCCTCCCCCAGGGCTTTGGTGCGCGCTGTAGAAGGGTCTTCTGACGCAAGAGCAGCATTTGAAATGCTCATGATGTCGTCCTCGCAAGATTATGAGTATTGTTGGTTTCTCAGGTTGTAGCCTGAAAGATGCTTGCGGCATGGCGTACTACTGGACGTTCTGGTTCTTTTACGAATGCACTGATTAACGAATTACTGACCTTCTGATGAGCGTGCTATTTAAGCGGCAATGGAAGGTTTGATAGGGCGGCAAACTTACCGGTAAAGGGTTTGGGTCGTGGGTAAGCAAGGTCGCCGTGCTTGCTGGTATGCAGTCCCAAGCCGACCAGGGATTCTGCAAGCTTCAAGGCTGCGCTTACACCTTCAACGACGGGAATACCTACTTCGTGGCTGATCTGTTGGGTGAGGTTCGCCATACCACCACAGCCCAGCACGATGGCGCCGATATCATCTTCATCCCTGGCGCGGCAGCACTCCTCGACAATTCGGGTAAACGCCGCATCGGGGTGGTGCTCAAGGTCTAGTACCGGAATTTCAGCGGCGCGAATGCGTCGGCAGTGGTGGCGAAAGCCGTACTGCTCAAGCAGGTGCTCGGCAATAATGCCGGTACGCCCCAGGGTGGTAACAATGGAGAAGCGCGTGCTGATTAGCGTGGCTAAATGGAAGGCTGCCTCAGCAATGCCAATCACCGGGGCGCGGGTTACTTCACGCGCGGCAAGCAGACCAGGGTCGCCAAAGCAGGCCACAATATAGGCATCAATACCGCCTTGTTGCTCACCTTTAAGTACTTCTTCGGCCACGCCTACCGCGCTTACCACTTCATCAAAATGGCTCTCAATGGAAACCGGACCTGATTCAGGTTGAGACGCGCTTATGCGGGTCCCCGGGGAGGCGTAAAGCTCAGCAGCCTGCCCAATGGCTTGGGTCATGGATGCTGTCGTATTGGGGTTAATAATATGTATGTGCACAGCACGCGATCCTGTAGGTAAACGATCCGATGTATCTTGTATACAAAAATAGGGGGCTTTATCGCCAAGAGCAAGGCCTTTACTCTCATTAAAAAGGCTAATAGATTCGTCTACACGCTCAGGTTTGGCGCTTTTTAAGTTACAAGAGATACGATGGGTTGATCAGCCATTCCTGGGCATATTGCCGTGGGCTATTAATATGTTTATTTTGTATACAACAATGGTCAATTAATTGAATTTATACGCTTGGTGATAACCGAAGGGCCCGCTGATGACGCTAACCACTGACCTCTGCTATCCGCGTGACTTAAAAGGCTATGGGCGTACACCGCCGCATGCCAACTGGCCAGGCAAGGCCAAAATCGCCGTACAGTTTGTCCTCAACTATGAAGAGGGTGGGGAGAACTGCGTGCTGCACGGAGATAATGGCTCTGAGCAGTTTTTATCCGAGATCATCGGCGCGGCCAGTTACGCCGACCGCCACTTGAGCATGGAGTCGATCTACGAGTACGGCTCTCGGGCAGGCGTGTGGCGGATCCTTCGCGAATTTGAGCGGCGGGGGCTGCCTTTAACGGTATTCGGTGTGGCGATGGCGCTAGAGCGAAACCCTGATGTCGCCCAGGCATTCAAGGAGTTGGGGCATGAGGTCGCGTGCCACGGCTACCGCTGGATTCACTACCAGGAAGTAGCCGAACACATTGAACGTGAACACCTGCAAAAAGCCGTGGAGATATTTCAGCGCTTATACGGGGAGAAGCCAGCGGGGTGGTACACCGGGCGCGATAGCCCCAACACCCGTAAGCTGATTATGGATGAAGGCGGTTTTCTTTACGATAGTGACTATTACGGCGACGATCTGCCCTTTTGGACGACCGTTACCGACAGCCAGGGGAGTGATCACTCTCATCTGATTGTGCCCTATACGCTGGACACCAACGATATGCGCTTTGCTGCGCCGCAGGGCTTCAATACGGCGGATCACTTCTTTACGTATCTGCGCGATGCCTTTGATGTGCTGTATGAAGAGGGGGAAGAAGCGCCCAAGATGCTCTCTATCGGCATGCACTGTCGCTTGCTGGGACGCCCGGGACGTTTCCGCGCCCTACAGCGCTTTTTAGACTATATAGAGACCCATGATCGCGTGTGGGTCGCTCGACGCGTCGATATCGCCCGCCACTGGGCGAAACACCATCCGCCCGTTACCTCATAAAAGGCCATTCAATGAACAATCCGGTTTACTATGCCCCTCAAGGCGGGCATCCACCGCAAACCCAAATAACGGCGGATCGGGCCGTTTTTACTGAAGCCTACGCGCTAATCCCGAAAGGCGTCATGCGCGATATCGTCACCAGCAATCTGCCGTTTTGGCAGGGTACCCGCGCTTGGGTGCTGGCGCGACCGCTCTCCGGCTTCGCCGAGACCTTCTCCCAGTACATCATGGAAGTGCAGCCCGGCGGCGGAAGCGACAAGCCTGAGCCTGAGGAGGATGCCGAAGGTGTGCTATTCGTGGTCGAGGGCGAACTGTCGCTGAGTCTGGACGGCGTGCGCCATGCCATGGCCCCGGGCGGCTATGCGTTTATTCCGCCGGGTGTGGAGTGGCGAGTGCGCAATGAATCCCGCGAAGCCGTTCGCTTTCACTGGATTCGCAAGGCCTTTGAGTACGTGGACGGCCTTGATGTACCGGAAGCCTTCGTCACCAACGAGCAGGCGATCACGCCCAGCGAGATGCCCGGCACGGAAGGGCGCTGGTCGACCACCCGTTTTGTCGACCCTAACGATGTGCGCCATGACATGCACGTCACCATCGTCAACTTCCAGCCTGGCGGCGTCATTCCGTTTGATGAAACCCACGTCATGGAGCACGGCCTTTACGTGCTGGAAGGCAAGGCGGTGTATCACCTGAACCAGCAGTGGGTGGAAGTGGAAGCGGGGGATTTCATGTGGTTGCGCGCTTTCTGCCCTCAGGCTTGCTATGCCGGCGGCCCGGGACCGTTTCGCTACCTGCTTTACAAGGACGTCAATCGCCACGTAAAGCTCAAGCTCTTTCGCTGAAATGAAGCTTTCGTTGAAATGAAGAAAGCCATGAGGAGGCCAACATGCTGACACTCACCGCCGAGCCGTTGACGCGTGAGGCCTTCGTGCCTTTTGGCGAGGTCATCGACGCGCGCGAGTCACCCTCGTTTGCCATTAACGCCGGGCGTACCCAGCGCCATCACGACCTGGCGAAGGTGCAAACCCTGGGTGAAAACGCCCATACGCTGATCAATCTGTTTGTGAGTCAGCCCGTTTCCTTACCGCTTGAATTAACCTTTTTAGAGCGCCATCCACTGGGCAGCCAAGCATTTATGCCGCTGCATCAGGAACGCTTTATTGTGGTGGTCGCACCGCCAGGCGAGACGATTGATCCAAAGACAGTGCGTGCGTTTGTTACCGACGGCCGTCAGGGCGTTAACTACCGAGCAGGCACTTGGCATGCAATACAGTCGGTGCTTGAGCGTGAAGGCGAGTTTTTAGTGGTGGATCGCGGTGGCGAAGGTAATAACTGCGAAGAGTATTCGCTCGAAATTACGGTCGATTTACGCGAATAACTTGTGCACACGCCTTACGGTTGTCATCCTGGTGGTCTTATACTGATAGGCTAATGACAAACCCCGTGATTGTTTAGGAAAACTATGAACGCACAGACACATATCCCGCTTCGCCGTACCAAAATTGTTGCCACCCTGGGGCCCGCCAGTGACCGTGAGGGCGTTTTGGAGGCAATGCTGAAAGCGGGGGTAGATGTCGTACGTTTGAACTTCTCCCACGGCACGCCCGATGATCATCGTCAGCGTCTTTTACGGGTGCGCGAAATTGCTGCCAAGCTGGGGCGCAGCGTGGCAGCACTGGGGGACCTCCAGGGCCCCAAAATTCGCATTGCCCGCTTTAAAGAGGGCATGGTGACCCTGAAAGAGGGGCAGCCGTTTGTGCTGGATATGGCGATGGACAGTGATGCAGGCGACGTTCATCAAGTGGGCTGCGACTACAAAACCCTTGCTCAGGATGTGGGCGCTGGCGACCGCCTGTTGCTGGATGATGGCCGTGTGGTGCTGGACGTTACCCGTGTAGAAGGCCAGCAGGTTCATACCCACGTGGTAGTGGGGGGCAAACTCTCCAATCATAAAGGCATCAACAAACAGGGCGGTGGGCTTTCTGCCCCGGCGCTAACGGATAAAGATAAACAGGATTTAAAAACCGCCGTTGAGATTGGCGTTGATTACCTGGCGATTTCTTTCCCGCGCCATGCCGAAGACATGCTGGAAGCGCGCCGTCTGCTGGGTGAAGAGGGCAAGGAGATTGGCCTAGTGGCCAAGGTTGAGCGTGCCGAGGCTGTGGCCGATGAGGCAACGCTTGACGGCATTATCGAAGCCTCTGAAGCGGTGATGGTGGCCCGAGGCGACCTGGGGGTTGAGATTGGCGACGCCAAACTGGTGGGCGTGCAAAAGCGCATGATCAAACGCGCCCGCTCGCTCAACCGTGCGGTGATTACCGCCACTCAAATGATGGAAAGCATGATCTCGGCGCCGCTGCCTACCCGCGCTGAAGTGTTTGATGTGGCCAATGCCGTGCTGGATAGCAGTGACGCCGTGATGCTTTCAGCGGAAACTGCCGCAGGCGACTATCCGGTGGAAACCGTGGAAGCCATGGCGCGTGTCTGTTTGGGCGCTGAGCGTGAAAAGGTGGCACAAGAGTCGGGC
The DNA here is from genome assembly GCF_052446175.1 of Halomonas sp. AOP43-D1-4. Lineage (NCBI taxonomy): Bacteria > Pseudomonadati > Pseudomonadota > Gammaproteobacteria > Oceanospirillales > Halomonadaceae > Halomonas > Halomonas sp. AOP43-D1-4. The sequence goes on along the minus strand of NZ_JBQSVY010000019.1, from coordinate 5,700 downwards.
CACCGGATTCATGAAGGCTTTACTCGCCCCGATGAAACCATTGCCCTTTCTGCTATGTACGCCGCCAACCATATGACCGGTGTGGCCGCGATTGCCTGCATGACCGCCTCCGGTTATACCCCCTTGATTGCCTCGCGCATCCGTTCTGGTTTGCCGATTGTCGGCCTTGCCCATAACCCCATCGCGCAGCGGCGTATGGCGCTATATCGTGGCGTCGTGTCGCTACCGTTTGATACCTCAGAAATGAGCGCGACCGAGCTTAATCGTCGTGCGCTGGAACTGCTGGTGCAACATAAGCTTGCCGAGCCGGGGGATCATGTCATCCTGACACGGGGTGATCACATGAATGCTCATGGTGGTACCAATACGATGAAAGTCATGACGATTGACCAGCTTACCGATTAAAGGACCTGCCTCCATGAACCCGACTCGTCGTCTTATGCTAAAAGCTGCGTTAGGCTTGCCTTTGGTCGCGTTGCTTCCCGGTACGGTTTGGGGCGCGCTCGCCTGGGCTGAGGGCGCTGACCCAGAGAGCGATTTACTGCCTCTGGCTATTCATAGTGACGGAGGCCCACACCGGCTGGAAGTGGAAGTGGCCAAAAGCGCGGCGCAGCGTCAGCGAGGGTTGATGGAGCGTGAATCGCTGCCTGAAAACCGCGGCATGCTGTTTCGTTTCGAGAGCGAGCAGCCTGCTGGCAACACTTTTTGGATGTACCGCACGCGCATTGTGCTGGATATCGCGTTTATCGATCAGGAGGGGCGTATCGTAGCGATTAACACCATGCCTCCCTGTGAGTCCAGTGTTCCGGCCAATTGTCCCTCCTATCCGGCAGGTGCCGCATTTTGGGCGGCCCTTGAAGTCAATGGCGGCTACTTCGCCGAACGCGGCATTAAAGTGGGCGACTGTATTTCGATTCCGGATCAAGCCGGCTTCTGCAAGCCCATCGATCAGTAGGTCTCTTCAAGGCGCGACGGCGCTTGTATCGCCATAAGAATCGGTAAAAAGGAACCACACCACGCTTAGGGCGTGGTGTGGTTCTGGTTGTTGTTGCCGGCGTGTAGGTTGCGAACCTCAGGGAACCTCCATGCGGGCTTGGCTACCCCTGCCTATTGAGCTATACCTTATTAAGCAACCAACCCTTTGACGGGCCAGGCAGGCTTTCGGGAAGTTTGGTTGCTTATCTCATACCCCCTATGCAAAAGAGGCATAGCAATTAACGGTGACTAAACGTTACGCAGCGTTAGAGTCGTGTTTCAATAGGCGCCGCTCGTATCCTTGAAGCCACGTATTGGCTTCGCTAATTAGCGGTTTTTTCGCTAAAGTAGTTAAGGTCGGCACTTCAGGATGTCGAACTATAACAGTTTGTCTTGAAAACGTTTTGGACGAAAAATCACCCGAGGGAACAGATCATCGGTGGTTCCAAAACGCATAACGCTCACAACATCAAGATAGAGGTGTATCCATGAATCGCCATGTGTTTTCTACCGCCACTTTTTCTGGCGCGTTGATCGCAGCAGCTACGTTTGCTGCCCCCGCTGTTGCTCAAGAGCGCTATATTACAATCGGCACAGGCGGCCAGACCGGTGTTTACTACGTCGTAGGCCAGTCGGTCTGCCGTATGGTTAACCGTGGCAGCGAAGAGCACAGTATTCGCTGTAATGCGCCTTCTACAGGCGGCTCTGTTGCCAACGTGAATGGCATGAAAAGCGGTGAGTTGGATATGGGCGTTGTCCAGTCTGACGTTCAATACCGTGCTTACAACGGCGAAGCCAACTTTGAAGAAGAAGGCCCCTGGGGTGACATGCGTGCGGTATTCACCATGCATGGTGAACCTCTTACCGTTGTCGCGCGTGCGGATGCGGGTATCGACAATATCAGCGATTTCCTAGGCAAGCGCGTTAACATCGGTAACCCAGGCTCTGGCCAGCGCAACACCATGGATGTCGTCATGGAAGCGTTTGGTTGGGACGAAGATACGTTCGCGTTGGCATCTCAGTTGGATGCGGCGGAACAGGCTTCAGCTCTGTCTGATAACAACATCGATGCGATGGTCTATGTGGTAGGCCACCCGAATGGCTCCATCCAGGAAGCCACCACCACGATTGATGCGAACCTGGTATCGGTCACTGGTGATGAAATCGATACGCTGATCGAAGAGTATCCTTACTACACGCGTTCTGTGATCCCCGGAGGTTTGTACCGTGGTAACGACGAAGACGTTGAAACCTTCGGTGTAGCAGCCACTTTCGTTTCATCGACTGACGTGGATGAAGAGGTTATTTACGAAACGGTTAAAGCGGTATTTGATAACTTTGATCGCTTCAAGCGCCTGCACCCGGCGTTCGAAAACCTTAACGAAGAAGACATGATTTCTGACGGTCTAACTGCACCGCTGCACGATGGCGCTGCACGTTACTACCGCGAGCGTGGCTGGATCGAATAAGACCCTAGTGTGACGCTATTAGCCAGGATCAATAGTGATTGCTTTTGAAGTTTAAGCGCGGGCACCTCGGGTGTCCGCGCTTCTTGTTGAAAGCGCTGATTGTCAGCGCTGACCATTAGGCAGGGCAAGCGTATGCGTGATGACAAACAACCCTCTAACGCCACTGAGAGCGACCTGGAGGATATGGTCGCCGCCAGTGACACAGGGGCAAGGAAGCCTCACGGCGTACCCGGTAAGTTGCTGGTAAGTATTGCAGCAGCGTGGTCGCTGTTCCAGCTATGGATTGCATCTCCACTCCCTTATATGATCGGCTTCGGTGTTTTTAGTGCCACTGAAGCACGCTCTATTCACTTGGCGTTTGCGCTGTTTTTGGCCTATATGGCCTATCCCGCGTTAAAGCGCTCACCGCGCGACCGTATTCCGCTACAAGACTGGATGTTTGCAGCGGTGGCGGCCTTTTGCGGTGGGTATCTGTTTCTTTTCTATTCAGAGTTAGCGCAGCGCCCCGGGCGCCCTATCACGCAGGACATCGTGGTGGGCATCGTCGGCATTATCATGCTGCTGGAAGCTACTCGGCGTGCGCTTGGCCCACCCCTGATGGTGGTTGCCGCGATATTTATTGGCTACTCCCTGTTTGGCCCGTACATGCCGGGCATTCTTGCCCACCGTGGCGTCAGCCTGGGAGGGTTGATTAACCACCAGTGGCTGGGTACCCAAGGCGTCTTTGGTATCGCGCTAGGTGTATCTACCAGCTTTGTCTTTCTGTTTGTGTTGTTTGGTGCGTTGCTCGATAAGGCCGGTGCCGGTAACTATTTTATAAAAGTCGCATTCTCGATGTTAGGCCATCTGAAAGGCGGCCCTGCAAAAGCGGCCGTTGTGGCATCAGGCATGACTGGGCTAATTTCCGGCTCGTCGATTGCCAATACGGTAACAACGGGCACCTTTACTATCCCGATGATGAAACGGGTGGGATTTAGCGCCGAGAAAGCCGGTGCCATTGAAGTCTCCTCATCGGTGAATGGGCAAATCATGCCGCCGGTAATGGGCGCGGCTGCGTTTTTGATGGTTGAGTATGTCGGCATCCCGTATGTGGACGTGATTAAACATGCCTTCTTGCCTGCGATTATTTCCTATATTGCGTTGATTTATATCGTTCACCTGGAAGCCCTTAAAGCCAATATGCAAGGGCTGCCTTCCAACAACCCAGCCCGTCCATTACTTAACAAAATCATAGGGTTTTTAACCGGCCTGTTGCTGTTAATGGGGCTGTCGGTGGTGGTCTATTACGGCCTTGGGTGGCTCAAGCCCGTGCTGGGTGAGGCAACGCCGTGGGTCATTTCAATCGGCCTGGCGATTATTTATGTAGGGCTTTTGAAAATAGGGTCTCACTATCCTGAACTGGAAATGGATGACCCTAACGCCAAGGTTATTAAACTGCCGCAGACACGACCCACCGTAATGGTCGGTTTGCACTATATCTTGCCGGTTGTTGTGCTGGTTTGGTGCTTGATGGTCGAGCGGCTCTCGCCTGGGCTTTCCGCTTTTTGGGCCACGGTGTTCATGATCTTTATTATGGTGACGCAGCGTCCCATTATTGCCGTCTTCCGTGGGCGCAGCAAAATGGCCGCCGATATCAAAGAGGGCTTTTTAGACCTATGGGACGGCCTGGTGACTGGCGCGCGTAACATGATCGGTATCGGTATCGCGACGGCCACAGCGGGTATCGTGGTGGGTGCGGTGTCGCAAACCGGTGTGGGCCTGGTACTTGCAGATGTGGTTGAAATCCTGTCAGGCGGTAACCTGATGATGATTTTGTTTTTAACCGCTTTGCTGAGCTTGATTTTAGGCATGGGCTTGCCCACGACCGCTAACTATATTGTGGTTTCGGCCTTGATGGCGCCGGTGATTGTGATGCTGGGTCAGCAAAATGGCCTGATTGTGCCGCTGATCGCTGTCCACCTGTTCGTGTTCTATTTCGGCATTATGGCGGACGTTACGCCGCCCGTGGGGCTGGCCTCTTTTGCGGCTGCTGCTGTGTCCGGAGGGGACCCGATTCGGACAGGCTTCCAGGCGTTCTACTACAGTCTGCGTACGGCAGCGCTTCCGTTTCTGTTTATCTTTAATACGGACCTGCTGCTCATTGATGTTACCCCGATGCAGGGCGTGGTGGTGTTTATTGTGGCCACTGTGGCGATGCTGATTTTCGCCGCGGGCACGCAAGGTTACATGCTGACGCGCAATCGCTGGTATGAGTCGCTGCTGCTGCTGTTGGTCGCTTTCACGCTCTTCCGCCCAGGCTTCTGGATGGACAAGATACATGACCCGTATGCGTCAGTGCCGCCTGCTCAGTTTGCTGATGCCCTTGAGCGTGTCGAGGATGGCAGTAATCTGCGGGTACAAATCGCTGGTGAAGATGCTTTTGGCTCGCCAATGACGACCTACGTACTGGTCCCGGTACCTCGTGGTGATACGGGCCAGGAGCGCCTGGAAAACCTCGGTATGGAGCTGTATGTAGACGGTGATCAAACGCTAGTCGATTTCGTCGCCTTCGGCAGCCAGGCCGCCGACCTGGGGTTTGACTTCGACCAGGAGATTATCGAAGTACTGGCCCCTGTAGACCGCTGGACGAAAGAGTGGATGTGGCTACCGGCGTTGGCAATATTTGGTTTTGTTGTACTCATGCAGCGTCGCCGGCGTAGTAAAAAGTCTGATCATGATGGCGCGGCAGTGGCCTAGGGAGGTTGTCATGTACCAAAAAATATTACTGCCCGTGGACTTGAATGAAGAGGGTTCCTGGAAGAAAGCGTTGCCCACGGCGGTAACGCTTTGCCAGACCTTCGGTGCGTCGTTGCACATTGTCACTGTGCTGCCAGAACTCAAAATGCCGATGGTAGGGGCTTACTTCCCCAAGAATTTTTCTGCAAAAGCGCATGAGGCCATGAAAGAGGCGCAGCATACGTTTATTCAGGACAATATTCCGCAGGATGTTAAAACCCAAAGCATTATTGTCGATGGCTCCCCCTGGGAGGCCATCATTAAGGTGGGCAAAAAGCTGGACGTGGACCTGATCGTGATGGCTTCTCATACTCGGCATAAGTTTGTCGACTATGTACTGGGCCCGAATGCTGAGCATGTTGTGCATCATTCAAAGGTGTCCGTCATGATCGTTCGCTAGGCGCTTTTTAAAAGGTGTCAGGCACTATGAAAACTCCAGCTCATATGAGCTGGAGTTTTTTTATAACCCCACGGTAATGTT